>NZ_JAHXBG010000003.1:0-300000 GCF_020103725.1 Hyalangium gracile
TTCGGGTTGGCCGTGGTGGTGGCCACCGCCGGCAGCGCCCCGGCGCACGCGTCGTTCGCCGTCGCGCCCGGGTCCGTGTAGGCGGCACCGCACTCCAGCGGCACCGTCGTCGGGCCGTTGAGCGACACCGTCGGGGCCAGGGTGTCCTGCACCGTCACCTGGCGATCGGCCGTGACGCTGTGGCCGTTGCCGTCGCTGACCGTGTAGCGCAGCGAGTAGGGCCCCGGAGCCTGCGAGTTCACCGTGCCGGTCTTCGTAATCTGCGCCGTCAGGTTGCCGGCGCACTGGTCGCTGGCCGAGGCCCCCGGGTCGGTGTACGGCGAGCCGCACTCGAGCGTCGAGGGAGACGAGCCCAGCAGCGTCAGCGTCGGCGGCAGCGTGTCGCTCACCGTCACCGAGCGCGTGGAGGCCGAGGTGGCCTCGTTGCCGGACGGATCCTTCGCGCTGTAGGACACGGTGTAGTTGCCCGGCGCGTTGGCGTTGGCCGGCCCGTGGACGATGACGGGCACCGCACCGGCGCACGCGTCACTGGCCGTGGCGCCCGGATCCGTGTACGCGCCGCCGCACTCCACCTGCTGGCTCAGCGGGCCCGTGACGGTGATGTTCGGCGCGAGGGTGTCGCCCACCGTGACGGTGCGCGTCACCTCGGGGGCGGCGTTGTTCTTGGCGTCCTTCACGTTGTAGCGCAGCGTGTAGGGGCCCAGCGCCATGTTGTTCACCGTGCCGGTCTTCACGATGGCGCTGGTCAGGTTGCCTTGGCACTGGTCGTTGGCCGTGGCGCCCGGATCGTTGAAGGCCGTGGCGCACTCCAGCGGCATCGCGGCCGGGCCCACCAGCGCCAGCGTCGGCCCCTGCGTGTCGGCCACCGTCACCGTGCGGTTGCCCGAGACGCCCATGTTGCCCGACGGGTCGATCGCCCTGTAGTTGATGGTGTAGTTGCCCGGCGCGTTCAGGTTGAGGTTGGTGGAGTTGACCACCGCCGTCAGCGTGCCAGCGCAAGTGTCCGTCGCCGTGGCGCCAGGATCCGTGAAGGTGCCACCGCACTCGATCGTCTGGCTCGCCGGGGCCACGAGCGTCACGGTCGGCTTCACCCTGTCGCGCACATAGACGGTGCGCGTCTGCTCGATCGCGGCGTTGTTCTGCGCGTCCTTCACGTTGTAGCGAATGGTGTAGTCACCCAGCACCGCGGTGTTCACAGCTCCGGTCTTCACGACCGTGAGCGGGCCCTGGCACTGGTCATTGGCCGTGGCGCCCTGGTCGACGTAGTTCCCACCGCACTCCTGCGTCACCATCTCCAGGCCGAGGCGCGTGATGACCGGCGCCAGCGTGTCGGCCACGGTGACCCTGCGCGTCACGGTCGCGGACTGGTTCCCGGACGAGTCCTTGGCGAAGTAGGACAGCGTGTAGGTACCAAGCGTCCCCATCGTCACCGTGCCGCTCTTCGTGATGCTGCTCTGGGGCAGCGGGCCCTCGCACAGGTCGCTCGCCGTGGCGCCCGGGTCCGTGTACGTGCCGCTCTTGACGCACTCCACCGACTGGTTGGCCTCGCCGATGAGGGCCACCGTCGGCAGCACCTTGTCCGTCACCGTCACGGTGCACGGGGAAGAGGTGGCCACGTTGCCCTTCGCGTCGGTGCACGTCAGCGCCACCTCCGTGTCGCCGATGTTGTACGGGCCGGCCGGGCTCGCGGTGCAGCCCACCAGGTCGCCGTCCTCATCGTAGGAGCCGTTGTTGATGTCGGCGGCCACGCCGCAGGTGTTCGTCGCCTGCACCGTCACGTTCTGGCAGACCGCGACCGGCGGGTGATCGGCCGGAACGGGGATGTTGGGGATCTTGCAGAACGAGGTGCACGTACCGATGGCACCACTGGTGTCACCCGTGCGGCCGTTCTTGATGCCGTTGTCGCACTCCTCGCCGAAGTCCACGTCCACCTTGCCGTCGCCGCACCAGTCGTGGTGGCACGACCACGAGCAGAGAGACGCGGGGTTCTGGTTGCCGGTGTTGGGCTGGCCGTTGCCGGTGTCGCCCAGGTCGCATTCCTCACCCGAAGGCATCGCGGGCAGGCCGCACCCGGCGCCGACAGCCATGGCGCCACGCACCAGGACGTAGGGCGTACCCACGTAGTTCGTCTCGAAGCCCGGGTCGATGGTGTAGTCGATGAAGAGCTTCGCCCCGGGAATGGGCGTGGGGGGATCGTTGTAGCTCGTCGCGATGGCCACGAACGAGAAGGTGCGGTCCGGATAGGACGTGAACACTGTGCGCGTCGCGCACCCATCCTCGCCCACGAAGGCGCCGTCATAGGTGTCGCGGGACATCAGGTCGCCCTGCATCTGGAACGTGTGCTGCCACTCGGCGCACACGTCCATGCCCTGCACCTTGAAGTCACCGAACGGCTCGAGCAGGGTCACGTGCGTGTTGGCCGGAGCATCCTGGTAGGCGCAGCCCAGCGCGATGTACATGCCCGTCAGGTACTGCACGGAGTTGAGCACGTAGCGGACGCCGTTCTCCACCAGCTGCGCCGAGTTGGCGCTGGTCGGAGCCGCGGCGATGATCGCCACGTCGCCATCGACGATGGCGCCCCAGGTGTTGCGGTTCTCGATGGCCGCCTGGAACGCCGCCGTGCCGCTCTCGCACGCCGCGTCACCGATGATGATGGCCTTGTAGGACATGAACTGCTCGGCCGTCATCGCGCTCCACTGCGACGGCGTCACCACGTGGATCTCGGCCGTGGAGTAGTCCCTCACGGCCTGGGCCTCGCGGCTGTCGAGCCCGCCATTGACGCTGCTGCCCAGGATCAGCACCTTGTTGGTGCTGCGGACCTCCTGGCGTGTCGTATGAGCGCTCGCCGGGGTCACGTCAGGCGGTGGCGCACCATCCTCTTGGTCGCAGGAGCTGGCCGCCAATGCGACCAACACCAGCGATGCTCCCCATACGCCTTTGAGTTTCATGCTGTACATCCCCCACGGCTTGATGAACGACGCGATCGAAAGAACACAGTGCTCGGCATCCCACTGACGGCTTGTTACGGCGTGAAAGATTCACTCGCAGTCGGCGATGTGGGCGCAACCGGGTGGCCCGGTACCTCACGCCAGCATCTCCTAGCTGAAAGTTCCACTTCAGCCGCCTCGCAATTTTCCCTTTTAAGCGGAGCCAAGCAAGTAGATATTTTCTTGCTTTATTCGAATTCCCCGGATGTGTCGCAGGAACTGGGACATGGGCCTACTCTGTCCTAGCTCCTTCGGGCTGCAACCTCGAGGAGCGGTGCGTCATGAGCCACGGCCCTCGCGGTGTGTCTCCTCCTGGATGGAGTTGCGCGCAGCCCTCGAGTGTGGATCGCCCGGCATCGAGCGCTGAAGCACGTCACTGACGGCCCTTCATGAGTCGCGTGCTGGCTCCGGCGCGTTGATGCAGGCTGATGGCACCTGCACCGCAGTGGCATTTCCCAGCAGACGCCGCCTCCCGAGGATGCCATCCGCGGCTGCCATCAAGACGGACCATGCGCGGCATTCGCGGGTGAGTGCCCAGACACGTCACTGACTGCCGTGCTTCGTCGATCCGCTTGCGAGCGTCTCACGCCAACCTCTCGCAATCCTATGGCATCCCCCCTTTTTCTCGCGTGGCCCGCGACTTGCTCTGCTTCCTCCTCGTTGTCCTTCCCCTTCACTCACCCAACGAGGAGCACTCCATGTCCACGCGTCGTCGCCACTCTGGCTTCACCCTCATCGAGCTGATGATCGTGGTGGCCATCATCGGCATCCTGGCTGCCATCGCCATTCCCAACTTCGTCCGCTTCCAGGCCCGCGCCCGCCAGTCCGAGGTGAACACCAACCTCAAGAGCCTCTTCACCGGCCTGCGCACCCAGCAGCGCAAGCCCCCGTATGCCATCCGCAGCACCGGCTTCTCTCCCGAGCGCGGCAACCGCTACGGCTACCACCTCGAGGACAACTGCTCCTCCTACGAGGACCGCTCCGGCGTCGACGCCGTCCAGAACAACAGCGACACCTGCATCGGCGTGGACACCTTCAAGTTCAACAGCTTCCCCAGCACCTTCATCGTGGAGTCCCTGGGCGCCGCCGCATGGAACTCCAAGGCCGTCAACAACGGCATGACCGTCAGCGCTGGCATCTATGGCACCGAGGAGAGCTGGGACTTCCTGGCCTACGGCGCAGGTGATGTGGACAACAAGCCGGCCAATGACAAGGCCGACTCCTGGGTCATCTCCTCCTCGGATGGACAGCTCATGGCCAACTGCCCCGCGACCGGCGCCCCCGAGAATGTCGCCGCGGGCGAGCCGTTCAACACCTACAACGACGTCAACTGCGACTGAGCTGAGCGTCCGCGGATGAAGTCTGAACCCCCGAGTGCGGCGAGGCACTCGGGGGTTTCTCTTTGCGGGCCTCGCGGGCCAGCTGCTCGCGGCTCGCTACGCCCGCGCTGAAGTGCCCAGGCACGTCACTGACTGCCGCGCTTCGTCGCTCCGCTTCCGCGCCCCTCACGCCAACCTCTCGCAATCCGGTGGCATCTACCGTTCCTCTCGCGTGGCCCGCTGATTGCTCTGCTTCCTCTTCGTTGTCCTTCCCCTTCACCCACCAACGAGGAGCACCCCATGTCCACGCGTCGTCGCCACTCCGGCTTCACCCTCATCGAGCTGATGATCGTGGTGGCCATCATCGGCATCCTGGCCGCCATCGCCATTCCCAACTTCGTCCGTTTCCAGGCACGAGCCCGCCAGTCCGAGGTGAACACCAACCTCAAGAGCCTCTTCACCGGCCTGCGCACCCAGCAGCGCATGCCCCCCCCCACCATCCGCAGCACCGGCTTCGCCCCCGAGCGCGGCAACCGCTACAGCTACCACCTCGAGGACAACTGCTCCTCCTTCGAGGACCGCTCCGGCGTCGACGCCGTCCAGAACAACTACGACACCTGCATCGGCGCGGACACCTTCAAGTTCAACAGCTTCCCCGCGGTCTTCACCGTGGAGACCCTGGCCGGCGCCACCTGGAATACGAAGGCCACCATGAACGGCATGGCCGTCAGCGCCGGCATCTACGGGGGCGTGGATGATTGGGACTTCCTGGCCTACGGCGCCGGTGACGTGGACAACACGCCTCACAACGACAAGGCCGACACCTGGCTCATCTCCTCCTCGGACGGCCAGCTGATCGTCACCTGCCCCGCGACCGGCGTCAGCGAGCACGTCTCCGCCGGCGAGCCGTTCAATGTCTACAACGACGTCAGCTGCGACTGACAGGCGTCGTTCACATGAACGGGAAGCCCCCGAGCGCGGCGAGGCGCCCAGGGGCTTCTCCTGACGGAACGGCCCGTGCCCCCACCAGGGACACGGGCCGTCGTCCTCCACACCTCTTCCCGCGGCTACAGCCCCGTGCGGCGCGCCACCGGCGGAGGCGGCACCACCGTGTAGCCCGAGGCCGAGCCGCTGTCGGTGGCCAGGCCTCCCTCCGTGAGCGGCACATGCACCTTGCAGAGCCCCGTCCGGGCGTTGCCTGTCTGATCCTTCAGCTCGAAGAGCACCCCGTACACGCGGCCATCGCCATCGCTCCGGCGCTCCGCGCGCAGCTTGAAGGTGCTCTTGCCCGTGATGACAATGTCCTCGGTGGTGCTCCCATCGCTGGAGTCCACCGCATCCTCGGGCTCGTCGCTGTAGATGGAGAGGATGGTGCCGTTGTTGGGCAGCGCGAACCCATCACACGCGTCCGTGGCCGTGACACAGTCGGACAGCGAGAAGTTGCGCATGGCCTGGTCCGCCGGCCACACGTTGTTCTCACGGCACTCGAGCGTCGGCGCCTGCGTGTCCACCACCTGCACCGTGCGGGTGAGCGTCGCGGCCTTGAGCAGCGCGCTGTCCTGCACGTTGTACGTGAGGGTGTAGTTGCCCCGCGCCCAGGCGTTCACGCTGCCCGCCTTGGTGATGGCGCGCGTCAGGTCGCCATAGCACGCGTCCGCCGCGGTGGCTCCCGGGTCGACATAGGCGCCGCTGGCGCACTCGTGCCGCACCGTGGCCGAGCCCACCAGCGAGAGCGTGGGAGGCAGGCGATCCACCACCTTCACCGTGCGCAGCGCCATGGTCGTGTTGCCCGAGGCGTCCCACACCCCGTACTGGATGCTGTACGTGCCCACGGCGCTGGGGTTCGCGCCGCTGCCGTAGGTGTTGAGCTGGCTCGTCATGTCTCCCTGGCACGCGTCATACGCCGTGGCGCCCAGCTCCGTGTACGTGTCCATGCCGCACTCCAGCGTCATGTTGGCCTCGCCGCGGATCGTCACCACGGGCGCCTTCGTGTCCCGGACGGTCACGCTGCGCGTGACGCTCTCCGCCGCGTTCCCGGACGGATCCGTGACGTTGTAGGTGATGGGGTAGGTGCCTGGCGCGACGATGTTCTGCGTGCCCGAGATGGTGATGCGGTGGGTGATGTCCCCGGCGCACAGGTCCGTGGCCGTCGCCCCCAGGGCGACGAAGGCCTCCCGCGAGCACTCCATCACCGGCGCGGCCGCGCCCTCGAGGGTGATCGTCGGCTTGCGCGTGTCCACCACCTTCACGTCCCGCACCTTCTCCGAGGAGTTCCCATGGCCATCCGCCACGCGGTAGAGCAGCGGGTAGGCGCCCGGCACGTTCGTGTCCACCGCGCCCGTGACTTCGATGGAGCTCGTCCGGTTCCCCGCGCACAGGTCCGACGCCGTGGCGCCCGGATCCGTGAACGTGTCCACCTTGCACTCCAGCGCGATGGTGGCGGCGCCATTCAGGGTGAGCTGCGGCTCGAGGGTGTCCTGGACGATGACCTGACGCGTAGCGGTGATCACGTTGCCGCCGCTGGCCTGCGCGCTGTAGGTGACCTGGTACGTGGCCGGCGTGTTCGTGTCGATGACCGGCTGCTCGATGGTGACGGGGAGCGCCCCGGCGCACCCATCCACCGCCGTCGCGCCCTGCTCGGAGTACGTGTCCCGCCTGCACTCGAGCAGCACGGGGCTGGGGCCATTGAGGGCGATGACCGGGCCCTGGGAGTCACGCACCGTCACCGTGCGCGTCACCGGCGTGGCGGCGTTGCCAGAGGGGTCCGTCGCGCCGTAGGTGAGCACGTAGGAGCCCGCGTGCGTGGGGTCCACCGAGCCCGTCACCGTCACCCGGCTGCTCACGTCCCCGCGGCACGCGTCGATCGCGGTGGCTCCCGGATCCACGAAGGTGGCGGAGCAGTCGAGCGTCAGCGAGGCCGGGCCGTTGAGCGCCAGGCTCGGGCCCTGGGTGTCCGTCACCGTCACCGTGCGCGTCACCGACGGCGCCGCGTTGCCCGCCGGGTCGGCCACGCTGTAGGTCCGCGTATAGGTGCCCGGCAGCGCCACATCGACGGAGCCGGACGCCACCACCGCATTGCTCAGGTCGCTGGCGCACACGTCGCTCGCCTGCGCGCCAGGGTCGACGTAGGAGGAGCCACACTCCAGCGCCAGCTGGGCCTCGCCATTGAGGACCAGCGTCGGGGCCTGCGTATCGGACACCGTCACCGCGCGCGTCACCGAGGCGGAGGCATTGCCCGACGGATCCACCACGCTGTAGGTCCGCGTGTAGCTGCCCGGCTGCCCCGGGTTGACGGTGCCGGTGGCCACCACCTGGGCCGTCAGATCGCCCACGCACGCGTCGCTCGCCGTCGCTCCGGAGTCCACGTAGCTGGAGCCGCACTCCAGCGCCTGGCTGGTGGAGCCGAGCAGCGTGAGGGCGGGCGCCTGCGTGTCCGCCACGGTGAACGGCGCGGAGCAGCTCGCCGCGTTGCCCGAGGTGTCCGTCGCGGTCCAGGTCAGCGACGTCGTGCCCAGCGGGAAGCTGGCCAGCCCCGGCGCCTGCACCGTCGCCGGCGCGCACACGTCCGTGGCGCTCGCCGAGCCCAGCCCGCTGTTGGTGGCTCCACCGCCCACGCACTCGGCGGTGGTGGGAGCCGGACAGGTGATGGAGGGCGGCAGCGTGTCCTGCACCTGCACGAGGGTGGTGCAGGTGGCCGTGTTCCCCGCCGCGTCCGTCGCCGTGTACGTGACGGACGTGTTGCCCAGCGGATAGGAGGCCAGGCCGGGACCGCTCACGCTCACCGTCGAGCACGAGTCCGTCGCGTCCGCCCCGCCCGCCGACACCGTGGCCGACTGGTTGCCCGTGCACTCGGCCTGCACGGGCTCTGCGCAGGTGATGGCGGGCGGCTCGCAGTCGCGCACCCGCACGCTGGCGGAGCAGCTCGCGCTCAAGGAGGCATCGGAGACGGTGAGGCTCACCGCCCGTGAGCCGATGGCATACGGGCCCGCGGGCGACTGGGCCAGGGAGATGGCGTCTCCGTCCGGGTCATACGAGCCGTCGTTCACGCTGACCTGCGCGGTGCACGTCGGGCCCGCGCAGACGTTCTGGTCCTGGCACTGGGCCACCGGCGCCTGGTTGCCGGAGAGGATCGTCAGATCGCTGAGCACCGGGTCCGGGCCGAAGTTCTCGGAGCGCAGCGTGGCGCGGAGCTCGACATAGCGGCCCCGGATGTTGGACAGGCTCCCGTTGTTCGTCGCGGTGGCGAACGCCTGGGTGGCCAGCGCCTCGACCGTGTTGGCCGCCCTCACCTCCACGGTGATGCTGGTGCTCGCGGGCACGGTGCCCTGCGACTCCTGGTTCCAGCGAACCGCGCCCCAGCTCCTCCCCACCAGTCCGCTGTCATGCACCACGCTCCACGAGCCCTGGCGCACGACGAAGCGGTGGTGGTGGGAGCCCGTCATGTCCCCGTACGTGTACGGCAAGGTTCCCGAGACATGGGCCGTGACATCGTTGGGGACCGCTGGATCGATCACGGACAGGTTGTCCATCCCCGGGACAGTGGCCCAGATCTTCCCATCCGAGGCGACCGCGACGCCCTCGGGCCGCATGCCCACGTACCAGTAGCTCTTCGCGACGCCATTCGAGTCGAGACGCAGCACGCGGCTGTTGCTCCAGCACGCCGCCCAGATGTCCCCCGTGGCATCCACCGCGATGCCCTTCGTGCGGCCGCTGCAGCCGCCAGCGCCGCCCACCTGCTGGATCGAGTCCGCCGCGAAGTCCGCCCGCACCACGCCCAAGGCGGAGTCCGCGTCCGCGCCGAGCCACGCCACGCCGCTGCCATCCACCACGAGCCCGAAGGTCGGCACCGACGACGTGAGCGTGTCCACCACGTACGGTGCCGCCGTCCTCCTCGGATCGATCTTCCAGAGACGCCGCGTGGTGGCGTTGTCCGAGGTATAGAGATGGCCATCCGGCCCGATGGCCAGCGCATGGATGCCCGCGGACACGCCCGTCTCCGCGGACAGGTCGATGGTCTTCATGTGCGCGCCGGTCTGCCCGTTCAGCTGGTAGAGCTTCGACGTGGTGAAGCCCGCGGCCCACACGTTCTGTTGCGCATCCACCACGATGGCGCGGCCCGGGTCGCCCGCGGGCGCGAAGTTCTTCGTCCAGAGGATGCACTCGTCCGCCTGGCCCGGAAACTCGGCGGTGTCGCTCAGGTTGATGCTGCCGTCCGCGTTGACGTCGGTGGACGTGTCGATGCGTCCGTTGCCGTTGCGGTCCACGCAGTACGCCAGCGAGCCCGCGTAGCGGGTGATGGAGGCCGAGCCGCCCGAGCAGTTGGTGCGGTTGACGACATAGGCGTCGCCGCGCGCATCCACCGCGGTGACCACCGGGTAGTTGCACCCGTCACGCGGTGGCCGCACCGCCGGCACGCTGTTGTCCCAGTTGCGCGTGAGCACCGAGTCGTACCGCGCCACCTGGCGCCCCGTGCGCGTGTCCACCTTGGTGACGGTGCCGGTGCCTGCGTTGGCCATCCACAGGAAGGGCGGCACGCTCGCGCCGGTCTCGATGCGGAGCTCGCCCGCGCTGGGTGCTCCCGGCCGCGTTCCCGCGAAGGTGCCGAGCGCAAAGTCCGCGTCCGTGGTGAAGGTTCTTCCCTCTTCGCCTCCCAGGTCCTGCGCCAGTGCCACCGGCGAGGCCCAGAGCAGGCTGCTCAAAACGACGTACGTCGCTGCGCGAGTTCTCATACAGCGTGCCCTCAGGGTGGAGACTGCGTTGGCTGCCCCCCCGTGTGTCGGGCGTCCGGACGCTCGCTCCGCTACACGTGGAGCCGTTGCGAATTGTAGCGATACGTCTCGCGCGAAAGCAGCCACCCTTCTCACGCAACGCTGTGCGAAGAACGGTGTCGCGCTCTCACCGAATCACTACCGAGACAGGATTTTTTCGACGTCGATCTCTACGCGAGGCGTAGGGCCATCACCACCCACCCCGGGTCAGGTCGGACCTTCGATGGTGAAGTGTTCCTGCCGAGCGATTCGGAGCTTCTTCATGCGGCTCTGCAGCGTGGAGGGCTTGAGGCCCAGCAGCTGCGCCGCGCCACCCGGTCCGTAGATGCGTCCCTTCGTGAGCGTGAGCACGCGGAGGATGTGCTCGCGCTGCACCGCCTCGAGCGTGAGCACGGCCTCGCGCTTCGCGACGGGCGCGTGCACGCGAGGCTGCTCGGCCTGAGCGCGTGCGGGCAGATCGAACGCATCCGCGCCCAGCTCCACGCCGGGCGAGAGGATGGTGGCGCGCTCGAGCACGTTGGCCAGCTCACGCAGGTTGCCGGGCCAGCCATATGCCTCGAGCCGCTGCAGTCCCTCGGGCGTCACGCGCATGCCTCGCCGCCCCGTGCGCCGCGACTGCTCCTCGAGCAGGAAGGCGCAGAGCTGAGGCAGATCCTCGAGCCGCTCGCGCAGCGGCGGCAGGCGCAGCGGGAAGACACTCAGCCGATAGTAGAGGTCCTCTCGGAAGCGCTTCTGCGCGATGGCCTGCTGCAGGTCCACGTGCGTGGCCGCCAGCAGCCGCACGTCCGCGCGCACCGTGCGGTCGCTGCCCACGGGCTCGAACGTCTTCTCCTGCAGCGCGCGCAGGAGCTTGGCCTGCAGCTCCACCGGCAGCTCCCCCACCTCGTCCAGCAGCAGCGTGCCGCCGCTCGCCATCTGGAAGCGACCGGCGCGATCCTTGGTGGCTCCGGTGAAGGCGCCCTTCACGTGGCCGAACAGCTCACTCTCCAACAGCCCGGCGGGGATGGCCGCGCAGTTGATGGTGACGAAGGGCTGGTCCGCCCGCGCGCTCCAGCGGTGGATGGCTCGCGACAGGCGCTCCTTGCCGGTGCCCGTCTCGCCCAGCAGCAGCACCGGCGTGTCCGTCTCCGCCACCTGCCGCGCCCGCCGCGCCAGATCCCTCATGACGGGGCTCAGGCTCGTCTCGAGGATGCCCTCCGAGTCCCCGCCGAGCTGCGACTCCAGGAGCTTGGCGTGCTCGTGGTCCTGCCGGTGCAGCCGCTCGAAGGCGGCCTTCTGCTCCGCGTTCTGCAGCGCGGTGGCCAGCAGCTGCCCGTACACCTCCACCAGATCCACCACGGACTGCGGATACGTCTCGCACTCGGCGCGATCCAGCGTCAGCACGCCATAGCGGCGATCGCCCGCGCACAGCGGCACCACCATGCACGAGTGCCCTGGCGGTAGATCCAGCACGCCATCGAAAGGATCGCCCTCGCCGGTGTGGTCCTCCTCCGTGAAGGCGCGCGCCCGCCGCGTCTCCAGCGCCTGGCGCACCATGGGGAAGTTCGCGAGGTTCAACACATGCCCGCGCACCTTGGCGTTGGCCAGCGGGCCGCGCGCCGCCACGGCCACCAGCCGCTCGTCCCGCAACAGGAAGAGCGTGGCCAGGTCGAACCGGGTGATGCGAGTGAGCCAGTCCAACCCACGGCGTAGCAGCTCCGACACGGCCTCTTCCGTGCCCGCCAGCTCGACCAGATCCCTTGCTTCCTTGGCCAGCGACGGGCCGGCCGCCACGATTTCGTCCGCCATGGCCAACGAATAGTCAGTGCCCACCGAAATTGCAGTGGCGAAGCGCACCGAGATTTCGTTATTCACCCATCAGGCGGCGTCGTTCTGGAGGGTTGAATGGATAACCTCCTGAAAAGACTGGACCCGTTTTTCTGGCACGGCGCCTGCTCTAGTGGTAGCTGGCAAAACCCTTTCGGGCTCGTCCACAGGGGATGGGCCCCCTACCCCACAAGGAGTCGAGCATGCTGACCGTTGGCGACAAGCTTCCCAACTTTTCCGTGAAGGCCACCGTGAGCCTGGAGAAGGGCAAGGAGTTCACGACCATCAACCAGGATTCGTACAAGGGGAAGTGGATCATCCTGTTTGCGTGGCCCAAGGACTTCACCTTCATCTGCCCGACGGAGATCGCGGAGTTCGGGAAGAAGAACAAGGACTTCGGTGACCGCGACGCGGTGGTCCTGGGCCTGAGCACCGACAGCGAGTTCGTGCACCACGCGTGGCGCACGCACCACCCGGACCTGAAGAACCTGCCCTTCCCGATGCTGGCGGACATGAAGCACGAGCTGTGCAACGCGCTGGGCATCCTGCACAAGCAGGAGGGCGTGGCTCTGCGCGCCACCTTCATCATCGACCCGACGGGCATCATCCGCCACGTGTCGGTGAACGATCTGTCGGTGGGCCGCAACGTGTCCGAGGTGCTGCGCACGCTGGACGCGTTCCAGACGGACGAGCTGTGCCCGTGCAACTGGCAGAAGGGTGAGGAGACGCTCACCAAGAAGCTGGCGAAGGCGGGGTAACACGTCATGGCCTCGCTCGAAGTCGTCCGCGGTGAGCTGGCGGACGCCCACAAGGACACCCGCCTCAACCTCCAGGCAGTGCTGGAGGGCGGCAGCCTCACCCCCGAGCAGCGCTGGGGCGTGGCCGTCGCGTGCGCCTTCGCCGCCCGGAACGAGCGGCTGAAGGAGGCCATCCTCAACGAGGCGAAGAAGGCCCTGACCAACCCCGAGCCGGTCATCGAGGACGCGCGCGCCGCGGCGTCCCTGATGGGGATGAACAACGTCTACTACCGGTTCCGCCACATGGTCGGGAAGGAGAGCTACTCGACCAAGCGGCCGGGGCTGCGGATGAACCGGCTGGCGCAGGTGCTGACGAACAAGGTGGACTTCGAGCTGGTCTGCCTCGCGGTCAGCGCCATCAATGGCTGCGAGATGTGCGTGCAGTCCCACGAGAAGGTCGTCATCGAGGGCGGCCTCTCGGAGGACCAGGTGCACGACGCGGTGCGCATCGCGTCGGTCATCCACGCGGCGGCGGTGGGCCTGGAGTCGTAAGGACCACTGAAGCCCGGCGGTAACGAGCGCCCTCCGGTGAGCCCACCGGGGGGCGCTCTGTTTTTCGGGCTCGCCCCTGCGTGAGGCCTTGCTCGTCACGCCATCGGGGCGAGGTGACGTATCGGGCCACCTGCTCAGCCCCGGTGTCGCTCGGCCACTCGGTACAGCTGGGTGAGCGAGAAGTCCAGCAGCGACTGGCGAGAGCGCAGATAGCGCTGGGCGCGCAGGAAGGGCAGCCAGACACGCTGGCCCACACGCACCTGCGCCTCTTCCAGTTTCCCACGCGCCATCCACTGCCCGCCCAGGCGGCGTACGAGGACCTGCCCCAGGTAGGCGCCCACCGCCGGCACCGCGCGCGCATCGAGGTGGTGCCGCTCGAAGACTTCCGGGAAGTTCTCCGCCCAGAGCTGAGCATCCACATCGGTGAGCGACTCGGCCGTCTGCTCGAAGATGGAGGGCACCCGGGTGTGCAGCAGCGCCACCAGTTGCTCGGCCAGCAGCGCGTAGTTCTCCAGCGCTGCCTTCGTGTCGGGCACGTCCGAGGGCAGGGCCGCGCTGGCGGGCAGCCACTCCTCCGGCGCTGGTGGCTGGTAGGCATTCAGCTCCGCGATCCGCGTCTGGCGCTCACCGATGGCGACCGTGTCCGCCAGGCGTGCCAGCAGGGGTGCCACGTCCGGGTGAAAGTGGGGCTCCACGGGAACGAGGGCGACGCTGCGCGCATGCAGCGTGCGCAACACCGTGTCGAAGTCCAGCTCCGGGCGGAGATGAACGAGCGCGCGGGCCTGGGCCTGGCGTGCCTCTTCGCGAGAGAAGTCGGCCGCGGTAGGCCACGTCACCAGCAGCACCGAGCCGTTGGGCAGCTCCTCCACGCGGTGCGCTGGAGTGGACAGCATCCGCTCGCGGCCCACCGTGTCCACCAGCTTCGGACCAAACACGTTGAGCCAGAACACCTCGTAGATCTTGTCGAACCCATTCTGGAATCGGGTCTCGTCATCCCGGCCAAAGCTGGGAAAGTCCGCCAGCTGCCGGTCCGCCTTGCTGTGCGCCGTCGCGTAGGCAACCGGGTACTGCAAGGCCCAGGCACGCACCAGCTCCACGAAGGCACGACAGCGCTGCGCCTGCGTGAAGAAGGTGAGTGGCTGCACATGGAGGTCGACTCTCATCTCCCGGGGGAGCTGCGCGAGCAGGAGGTAGAGCGTCAGTGACACCGCGGGTGCGGCGGCGCGATGCATGCTGATCACCGAGCCGGACTCATCGAGTCGCTCTTCCACTGCCGTCCAGACGGCGGCCTGGGAGTACTTGCGCCTCCGCTTTCCCTTGACGGTGTCGGGCATCCACTCCCCAGCATGTACCTCCAGCGCCTGGAGAAACGGCTCCACCGCACGCTCGAGCGTCATCCGGGGATCGAAGGCCCCATCCAGGGAGAGGGCCAGGCTGTCCTCCACATTCAGCTCCCGCAGCTTCGACGCCTTCATGGAAACAGGACCTCCACGCCATTGATCTCCTGCCTGATGGTGTCCACGGCGCGCTTCAGATCGTCCCCCTTCATGGGAATGAGTTCCCCACCCTCGTAGACGAGGCGAACCCGCTGCACCCGCGCGCGGATCCTGAGTGAGGGCCGCAGAATGTCCAACGTCCCGCCGTAATAGGTCACGGCGGCACGCGCATCCATCCTCATCTGGGCCACGAGGTCCCCACCTTCGAGGGAAGCGAGGTAGCGGCTCTTGAAGCTGAAGGTCTCCACCCGGGGGCTCTGTCCCGCGGGTGGCTGCTCTTCGATGATGAGCACGTCCGCGAAGCGCATGCCGGGCACGCCCGGCTTCGACACGCCCACGTGCACCTCGACGCGTGGCTGGGAGAAGCCCTTGAGCCAGCGACGCCGCGCTGGCGGCAGGAGGGCATCCGCACGTAGCAGGGCCACCATGGCGCGCTCGAAGGACAGCCCTCGAGCGAATGCACTCCGCATCCGCTCGTACGGCTCCCACCGCAGTGGCCCTTCCGGCACCTTGCCTTGCCGCAGATCCGCCAGGCGCCTCTGCCGGTAGGAGACGTACTCGCTCCACAGGGCGGAGCCTTGCGGCACTCCTGGCGGCGGCGAGCTCAACGTGGAGCTCAGGCGCTGGAGCAACGCCACGTCCGCTGGCAGGCGTGGGCCCGAGGCGTCCAGTTCCGCCTGGTGGAGCCTGGCCTCCACGACTTCCGCGCTGTAGCCGGCGGCCTCATCCACCAGCGAGGCCAGCCCGCCCGGAGCCCTGCCGGTGCTGGCCCTGGGCTCCGCGGCTCCCACGCGCTCGGGTGGAGCCTCGGACAGCCATGCCTGTGCCCGCGCGACGTTTCCCCGCGCTTCATGCAACGCCACGGCAGCCGGCTCGCCCCCGGCAGCCACGAACACCGCCGCTTCCCGGCTGGCTCGAATGTAGCGCGCCAGCGTTCCCAGCCCCTCCACCCCCAGGCGCTCCCCCACCCTCCACGCCACCTGCTTCAGCGCCTCCATCCTCAGCGCCGGCGAGGAGCGCCACGCTCGCGCCTCGGCTCCTTCCACCCCAGCCAGGTACCGTGCTCCCCTGCCTCCCGCGTACAGCGCCACGAGCAGCGCCGCGGGCGCCAGCTCACGCGTGGCTTGCTCATACTGCCCTTGCGTCAGCTCCTTCACCCCATGCGCGGTGCCAGCCACCAGGTGGTAGAAACCCAGCGGAACACCGAACGTCAGCTGGTCCATGCCGCCCAGAGCCATGTTCCCGGCCGTGTAGTGCTCGCTCACCAGCGCCCGTTCCACCTCCTCCAGCGCCTGCTGGTAGGCCGGCGGCAGCTGCGCGCGCTGCGCGGACAACCGCTGGTAGCGAGCCCCGTCGCTCACCGGAGTGCCGCTCAGCGCGTCTCTCGCCGCGCGCTCCAGTCCCCGAAGGATGTCCTCTGCCCGTTCGTCTCGGTCCGAGTAGTCCTCCAGCTTCAGCCCGCGCTCCGCCAGTTCCTGGCGCACGGGCTCCAGCGGACCCAACGTCTGACCCAGCTGCTTGTCCCGCGCGAGCGCTCGCAGCAGCAGGTCCAGCTCGTCATCGTAGGCCGCGTGGATGATGAAGAAGGCGAACACCTGGGCGTAGGCCCCGTAGTCCTCCGTGGCCTTCAGCAGGAAAGAGACCCTCTTGCCGTTCAGTACCCGCGAGGCGCGCGCGTCCACCAGCGGTCCGAACGCGCCCAGCCGCACCGCGCTCCAGTCCCCCAGCCTCTCCACCACGCGCGCCATGTTCACGCCGCGCTGCGCCGCCAGGAAGTCCGCCACCGTGGAGCAGCCCAGCAATGGCGCCAGAAGCTCCGCGTCGCTCGCGGCCTCCTCCGGCCACCCTTCCGGCTTCCGAGGACAACCTGAAACCGGCAGCGCCCCTTGCTCCGCCTCCTGCCATCCCCTCTCCGTCACGAGGACCGCAGCCGGAGCAGGCGCATCTCCGGGAGTGCTCGGCCGGTAGCGCAGCGCCTCGAACATCATCATCCCGCCCAGCGGAGCTTGCGCTCTGCTGGTGGCGCACCCCGCCAACAACAGCCCCCACACCAACCCCCACCCGCTCCAGGCGGCACGGGATGCGAGCGGCTTCAAACGGCCCCCACACATGGCTCCTCCCCCTCCGCTCATCGGCCCAGGAGCGGAGACAGGGAGCAGTAGAGTCCGGCCCTCGGGGGGAAGACCACGCCCCCCGAGGTTGCACCGCGCCGATGAGGCTCGGACCGGGCTACTTGATGAACTCGGCCATGGCGCGGGAGATGGCTCCCGTGTCCGGCTCGCCGCCGCTGAAGAGCGTGCCGGCGTCCGCGTTCAGTCGGTGGTAGCGGATCTGCTCGGGCGGCAGCGCGCGCAGGTGCACCGTGTAAGAGGTGTTCATGTCCAGCTCGAGCTCGTTCTTCTCCTTGCGGCCCACGAGGATGACGTCCACGTGGCCACGCAGCCGGTTGCGCGGCTTGTAGTTGAGCATCGAGCTGAGCCCCGCCTCGTACATCTTCATCCGGTGCCGGAACAGGTGCTCCTCGGCGGGCCCCTTCAGGTAGCCCTCGTCACGCACCAGGCCCGTGACGTACTCGTAGCGCTCGGTCTCCGGCAGCGAGCGGATCTTCTCCATCGGCAGCGGCACGTGGATGCCCAGCAGGCGCTCGAAGATGAAGTGGTGATCCTCGATGGCCCGCAGCTGCAGCGCATCCGTCCCGGGCAGGCACGCCCACGGACGCAGGAACACCGGCATCACCTGCACCAGCACCGCCACCTCCTCGCCCTCCTCCTGGAGCCGGCACGCCAGCTCGTAGGACGGCAGCCCTCCCATGCAGAAGCCGCCGATGTAGTAGGGCCCGTGCGGCTGGAGCGCTCGCACGTGGCGCATCCCGTAGTCGACCACCTCCTCCACCGTGCGCAGGGGCTCGCGCTCCTCGTCGAAGCCGGGCGCCTGCACGCCGTAGAAGGGCCGGCGCTCGGGCAGGTACGGCACCATGTGACGGAAGTAGGAGACGCCTCCATCCGTGGCGGGGAAGAAGAAGAAGGGCGGTACCCCCGCCTCCCCCTTCCTGAACTGGATGAGGTTGGAGGGTGTGTCCTTGGATCCGGATTCGCGGTTCTGGATGAGCGCGCGAAGGAGATGCTGCTTGGCCTGCGAGAGGGGTGCTGATGCCGTCATGGACGTACCTCCTGGGTGGGAACGAGTCGGGAAAGCATGGACTGGGCCTCCTCTTCGCTGAGCTCCGCGACGGCGGCCTCCAGCGCATCCACGTCACCGCTGCTCGCCGCGGACTTCAGCCGTGCGAACTTGAGCGCACCGGCGAGGCCCTTCACGGTGGGATGGATGAACAGCTCGGACATGGGCACGGACACACCCAGCCGCTCGCGAGCGGCATACAGCAGGCGCGCCGCCATCAGGGAGTGGCCTCCCAGCGAGAAGAAGTCATCGCCGCGCCCAGGGCTTCGGCCCGGCAGCAGCTCGCCGAAGAGCGCGGCCACCGCCTCCTCCATGGCCCCCACCGGCGCCTCGTAGGCCATCTCGGCGGGCAGCAGGGCGTGTGAGGAGGGTGGCAGCGCCTGGCGGTGCACCTTGCCGTTGTGGGTGCGCGGCAGCTCGGTCAGCAGCACGAAGTGCGCGGGCACCATGTACGCCGGCAGCCGTCCCTTGAGCCAGCTGCGCAGCTCCTGCACCTTCGGATCCGCCCCCGGCGCGGGGCAGAGGCAGGCGATGAGCTCCTTCTCCCCGTCCGGCCCGACGCGCGCCACCACGGCCACCTCACCCACCTTCGGGTTCTGGCGCAGCACGTGCTCGATCTCCCCCGTCTCGATGCGGTAGCCGCGGACCTTCACCTGATCGTCCAGTCGCCCGAGGAACTCCATGCGCCCATCACCGCGCTGGCGCACCAGATCTCCCGTGCGGTAGCAGCGCAGGGGCTGGGGGAGCACGCCCCCGGGGTTGATCGTGACGAAGCGCTCGGCGGTGAGCTCCGGCCGGTTCCAGTAGCCCAGCGCCACGCCCTCGCCGCCGATGTACAGCTCCCCGGGCACGCCCGGCCCCACCGGCAGCCCCGACTCGTCCAGCACGAAGAGCTGCGTGTTCTCCAGGGGCAGCCCCGCGAGGATGGGGGCTGCCTCCACCAGCTTCTCCCGAAGCGACCAGATGGTGGTCTCCGTGGGGCCGTACAGGTTCCACAGCTCCGCGCAGCGCGAGGCCAGCCAGTCCACCAGCTCGCGCGAGGGGTGCTCGCCGCCGCACAGCGCCTTGAAGCGCGGGTTGCCCTGCCACTCGCACGCCCTGAGCAGCGACCAGGTGGAGGGCGTGCCCTGCATGGCGGTGACACCCTGCTCCGAGAGCAGCCGGGCCAGCCGCTCCCCGTCGCGCACGACATCGGTCTCGGCGATCACCAGCCGGGCCCCCGTCACCAGCGGCAGGAAGAGCTCCAGCACCGAGATGTCGAAGGACCACGTGGTGACGGCCAGCAGCACATCCTTCGCGCCGAGCCCCGGCTGGCGCGCCAGGGCCCACAGGCAGCTCACGACGTTGCGGTGGCGCACCACCACGCCCTTGGGCCTGCCGGTGGAGCCCGAGGTGTAGAGCAGGTACGCGGGAGCCTCGGAGGTCTGCGCCACGCGCGGGGGCTCCGCGGCACGCAGCGGCTCCAGCTCTCGCAGCGTCAGGACGGGAACACCCGCGGGCACGGCGCTCGGAGCCGACTCCTCGGCCAGCACGAGCCGGGCCTGGCTGTCCTCCAGCATGAAGCGCAGCCGGTCCTCGGGCAGGTCCGGATCCAGCGGCAGGTACGCCGCGCCCGAGCTCAACACTCCGAGCACCGCCGCGAGCAGCGAGGAGGAGCGCTGCCCCAGCACCCCCACGAAGTGGCCTGGACCGATGCCTCGCCGGGCGAGCTCCTGGGCAATGCCGTGCGCCCGCGCCATCAGCTCCACGCGAGGCAGGGTGCGGCCCGCGTACGTCACCGCGGGAGCGTCCGGGGCCCGAGCCGCCTCCTGACGCACCCACTCGTGAAGCGTGCGCTCACGCGGCCAGTCCGCCTGCGTCTGGTTCCACTCCACGAGCACCTCGCGCGCCCGCGCCTGGCTGAGCAAGCCCGCCGCGTCCACCGGCGCCTCCGGGGCCGCGGACAGCCGCGTGGCCAGGGTGGTGAAGGCCTCCGAGAAGCGCGGGCCGAACTCCTCCGAGAACAGCGACGTGCTGATGAGCAGCATGCCCCGGGTGCCCGTGGCGCTCGGGGTGAGGTGGCACTCCAGATCGAACTGGCAGAGCTGCGAGTCGAAGGGGTATTCCGCGCAGTCCACCCCCGACAGCCGCAGCGGGCGCGAGGCGTTCTGCATCCCGAAGAGGATCTGGATCAGCGGACTGCGCGAGGGATCCCTTCGCTGCCCGGCCAGCTGCACCAGCTGCTCGAAGGCCACGCCCTGGTGCTCGGAGGCCTCGAGCGCATGGCGGTGGACCGCTCGCACCAGCTCCGTGAAGGGCATCCCCGGGGAGATCTCCGTGCGCACCACCAGCGTGTTCACCATGCAGCCGATGAGCGGCTCCAGGCCGCGATCCCCGCGGTTGGCGTGCGGCGTGCCCACCACCACGTCCCGCTGGCGGCAGAAGCGCTGCAGCGTCACCATCAGCACCGCGAACAGCGCCGCGAAGGCAGTGGCCCCCGCCTCCGCCGCCACGCGCGCGAGCGCCGCGTCCACCTCGGGAGTCAGGCTGAAGAGGTGCTGCCGCCCCCGGTAGTGCGTGATGGGCGGCCGGGGGAAGTCCGTCGGCAGCTCCATGGACTGCAGGCGGTCCAGCCGCGAGCGCCAGTAGTCCAGCCCCGTGGAGGCGCGCTGCACCTCGCGCTCCCAGTCCACGAAGTCCGCATAGCCGAGCTTCAGCTCGGGCAGCGCCGCGGGCCCGCCCTCTCGCGCGGCGCGGTAGAGCGCCTCCAGCTCCGCGTTGAGCAGCCCGAGCGACCAGCCGTCCGCGACGAGGTGGTGCAGCCCGATGCCCCAGATGTGGTGCTCCGGCCCCAGCTCCAGCAGGCAGGTGCGCACGGGCGGCTCGCGCTCGAAGTCGAACGGCCCCGCCAGCGCCTCGCGCAGGGCCTGCTGCACCCGCGCCTCGGTGGGCGGGCCCTCCAGGCGGATGCGCCGCAGCGGCAGCACGTGGTGCGCGGCGAAGAACTGGACCAGGTGGCCCTCCAGCTCGCAGAAGGTGGCGCGCAGCGACTCCTGGCGCTCCACCACCTGCCGCAGGGCGCGCTCGAGCAGCTCGGGCCGCAATGGGCCTCGCAGCTCGAAGGCCTGCGAGACAAGGTAGGCGTTCTGATCCGGTGCCAGGCGCGTGAGGAACCACAGCCGGCGCTGCACGCTCGAGAGCCCCACGGCGGTGCGCCCCTCCAGCAGCGACAACAGCTCCGCCTTGTGCGTGCGCAGCGCCTCCTTGTCCTCGGCCGAGAGCACTCCACCCGCCGCCTTGAAGCGCAGCTGCCCCTCGGCGGCCCACAGCCGCACGCCCTTGCTGGTGAGCAGCCCCAGCAACCCCCTGGCAGTCGTCACAGACTTCCCTCCTCGAGCGCCTCGGCCATGGCCTCGGCATTGATGGCAGGCGCACTCGCCTGCCGCACGTGCGTGCACAGCGCCTGGGCCAGGGCTCGAAGGCTCCGGTCCTCCAGGTAGAGCGACACCGGCACCTCCACCCCCACGAGCGCCCGCATCCGGTTGTTGAGCTGCATGGCCAGCAGCGAGTCGAGCCCGAGCCGCTTGAGCGACATTCCCTCGGAGATCGCGGTCTCGGTGAGCTGCAGGATGGTGACGGAGTAGCGGCGCAGCAGGGACTCGACGAGCCCTGGCTCCGGCGTCGAGGCCGAGGCGCGCAGGGCCTGCTCCAGGCGGAGCAGCTCGGGAGGCTCGGGCGTGGCGGCCTGGGCCTCGGTCACGCTCGGCATGCCGGAGGCGGCGCCCTCCAGGCCCTCGGGCCAGCAAGGGATGCGCTGCCACGGGTAGGCCGGCAGGGAGATGATGCGCCCGCCCCGCCGCTGCACCGCGGCCCAGTCCAGCTCCACGCCTCGCTCGTAGAGCTGCGCGAGCGTCTCGTAGAAGTAGCGCTGCCCCTCGCCGCGCCGCAGCGAGTGCAGCACGCCGCCCTTCGAGCCCACCTCCGCCAGGGTCTGCTCGCAGGCCAGCCCCAGCAGCGGGTGAGGCCCTACTTCGAGCAGCAGATCGATGCCGTCGCGCACCAGCGCGCGCACCTGATCGTAGAAGCGCACCGGCTGGAGCACGTTGCGCACCCAGTGCCGCGCATCCAGCTCCGAGCCCTCCGCGATGTTGCCGCTCGTGGTGGAGTAGATCGGAATGGAGCCGACGCGCGGCGCCAGCCCCTCCAGCTCCCGCATGAGGGGCCCCTGGACGGGCTCCACCTGGGGGCAGTGCGACACGGGGAACTCGGCGCCCAGCACCCGGGCGAACAGGCCGCGAGCCTGCAGCTCGGCGGCGATGTCCTCCAGGGCCTCCCGCTCTCCCGCCAGGGCGAAGCTGCGCGGGCCGTTGCGCGCGGCCCGGCTGGCACGCCCCTGCCACCGCGCGAGCGCCGCCTCCAGCTCCTCGGGGGCGCACTCGACCACGGCCATCGTCCCCCGGCCTCGCACGGCCTCCAGGTGCCGGCTTCGAGCGCTGATGAGGCGCGCCGCGTCCTCCAGGCTCAGCGCGCCCGCCACGTGCGCGGCAGCCACCTCGCCCATGCTGTGGCCGACGACGGCCGCCGCCCTCACCCCCAGCGACTCCCAGAGCCGGCACAGCGCCACCTGGAACGCGAACAGCACCGGCTGGGCCACGTCGGCCCGCTCCAGGACGGTGGAGCCCTCGGCCAGCTTCGCCGCGACGGACCAGCCCGTGTAGCGGGCAATCGCCGCGTCGCAGGCCAGCAGCGCCTGACGGAAGACGGGCTCACGCTCCAGCAGCTCCCGGGCCATCCCGTCCCACTGGCCGCCCTGGCCGGGGAACACGAAGGCCACGCGCGGCGGGTGGGTGGGCGACAGCCGCTCCTCGCGGGGCTGCGCCAGGGCCGCGGCGAGCCGGTCCTTCAGCACGGTGCGCGAGGTGCCGACCACCGCCATGCGGTGGGGCAGGTGGCTGCGCCCGCAGGCGGCGGTGTAGCAGAGGTCGTCCAGCGCCACGGACGGCTGGGACTCCAGCATCTCCAACATCCCGGCCACCCGCGCCTGCAGGGCCCGGGGCGAGTGCGCCGACACCGCGAGCACGTGCGGTGGGCTCAGGGTCTCCTCGTGCGAGGCCCTGGGGCTGACAGGCACGCCGCAGGCCTGCAGCGCGCTGGCGGCCTCGAGCAGCGTCTCCCACTCCGAGCCCTGGCGATGGGTGGAGGTGACGACCATGCCGTCACGGCCCGCGTGCGTCAGGCACTGCTCCACGAAGCGGGCGAGCGCCGGCTGCGGCCCCACCTCGAGGAAGAGATCCTCGCCGCTCTGGGCGAGCATCTCGATGGCCGCGGCGAACTCCACGGGCTCGCGCAGGTTGCGCGCCCAGTAGTTGCCGTCCAGCTCGCGCCCTTCCATGAAGCGCCCCGTCATCGTGGACAGCAGCGGGGTGTGCGTGGGCTGCGGCGACAGCTCGCGCAGGCCCTGCACGAACTCGGGGAGGATGGGCTCGATGAGGGCGCTGTGCGAGGGGAACGCGGCGTCCACGAACGTGCAGCGCACGCCCGCGGCCCGCTGCTCGGCGGCCAGCTTCTCCAGCACCGGGTGCTCGCCCGCCACCACCGTGGAGGTGGGGCTGTTGCACACGGCGATCGACGCGCCGGGCGTGTGGGCGAGGATCTCCTCGACCTGCTTGCGCGAGCGCTCCATCAGCAGCAGTCCGCCATGCCCCACCAGCCGACCCGTGAGCTGCCCGCGCAGGCACACCAGGCGCACGGCATCCTCGAGGCTCAGCGCCCCGGCGACATGCGCCGCCGCCACCTCTCCGAGGCTGTGCCCGAGCACCATCCGGGGCACGACGCCCCACGAGCGCCACAGCTCCGCCAGGGCCACCTGCACGGCGAAGATGGCCGGCTGCACCACCTCCGGCTCGTGGAGCCGGGACTGTCCCGGGGGCGCCAGCAGCTCCGGCAGCAGCGCCCAGCCCGTCTGCGCCTGGATCTGCCGCTCGCAGGCCTGGAGGCTGGCGCGGAACAGCGGCGAGGCCATCAGCAGCTCGCGCCCCATGCCGACCCACTGCGAGCCATGTCCCGCGAAGAAGAACACCGGCTGGCGGCCCTCTCCCACGCCCTGGGAGACCAGCTCGCGCAGCAGCTCCTCCATCTGCGGGGTGGAGGGCGGGTGCGACTCCTCCAGAATCACGTGCGCGTTGGTGCCGCCGAACCCGAACGAGCTGACACCCGCGCGCGCCGGCCCGTCGCGCCGGGGCCACTCGGTCAGCCGGGTGTGCACCTCGAGCCCCAGGCCGGCGAAGTCGATCTGGGGATTGGGCGTGTGGAAGTGCAGGCTCGGCGGGAGCTGCCGGTGACGCAGGCCGAGCGCGAGCTTCATCAGCCCCGCGATGCCCGCCGCGGCCTCCGCGTGGCCGATGTTGCTCTTCACCGAGCCGATGCGCAGCGGGCGATCCGAAGGCCGGCCCTGGCCATAGACGGCGCCGATGGCGGAGGCCTCGATGGGGTCTCCCAGCCGGGTGCCCGTGCCGTGCGCCTCGACGTAGTCGACGGAGGAGGGCTCCACGCCCGCGCGCGCGCACGCCAGGCTGAGCACGGCGCGCTGGGCCCGAGGGCTCGGCGCCGTCAGCCCGTTGCTGCGCCCGTCATTGTTGATGGCGGTGCCGCGAATCACGCAGGCGATGGGGTTGCCGTCCGCGATGGCTCGCGACAGGCGCTTGAGCACCACGAGGCCCGCGCCCTCGGCCCGGACATAGCCGTCTCCGTCCGCGTCGAAGGAGCGGCAGCGCCCGGTGGGGCTGGTGGCGCCGAAGCGCGCCATCTGCACCATGCTGTCCGGCGCGAGGATGAGGTTGACGCCCCCGGCGATGGCCAGCGTGGACTCGCCGCTGCGCAGGCTCTCGCAGGCCTGGTGCACCGCGACGAGCGAGGCGGAGCACGCCGTGTCGATGGCCATGCTGGGCCCCTCGAGCCCCAGCGAGTACGAGATGCGGTTGGCGATGATGCTGTGGTGCAGGCCGGTGACGCTGTGAGGCGCGATGGCGCTCAGCCCCAGGCGCCCCAGCAGCAGGGCGAAGTCACTCCAGATGGCCCCCAGGAAGACGCCGGTGGCCGAGCCCGCGAGCGAGTACGGCGGAATGCCCGCGTCCTCGAGCGCCTCCCACGTCAGCTCCAGCACCACGCGCTGCTGGGGATCCATGTGTGAGGCTTCGCGCGGCGAGATGCCGAAGAACGCCGGGTCGAAGCCCATCACGTCGGGCAGGAAGCCGCCCTGGCGCATGGGGATGGTGCCGGGCCTGGAGGGGTCCGGGTGGTAGAGGGCCTCGACGTTCAGACGCTCCGGGGGAATCTCCGTCACCGCGTCCTGGCCCGAGCGCAGCAGCTCCCAGAACGCGGAGGGCGAGTCCGCGCCTCCCGGGAAGCGGCACGCCATGCCGACGATGGCGATGGGCTCCTGCGCGGCGGCCCGAGGCAGCTCGTGGAGGGAGGGAGCGCTCGCCTTCCCGCCCAGGTGCGCGGCGAGCTCGGAGATGCTCGGGTGCTCCCACAGCAGGGTGAGAGGCACCGGCCGTCCCAGCCACGTGGACAGCCGGGCGGCGAGTGCGCCCGCGCCCAGGGAGTCCAGGCCGAGCCGACGAAAGCTCGCATGGGCATCCACGCGCTCCGGAGGCACGCTCAGAGATTCCGCCAGCGCAGCGATGAGCCACCGGCGGATGCTGTCCTGTCCGTATAGGTTGGGCACGAAAGATAGGAGGTGGTGGAGCCTTTACAGCCCGCATAGCCCACCATGGATGTGAGGCGCGGTTCAACCTCACATGCGCGCAGTTGCACGCAGATGTGACTCTCCACCTCGGAGAATCACCCATGAAAACCTGTTTCACATGTTTCAAATGGCTCTCGGTCATCGCCGCGACACAGGCAGGGTGATGAGGGCAGCGGACGCGAAGAGCGCCCGTTAGTGATGCTCGACGAGCGCCTGGAAGGGACCTTCCCGTTTGTGCAGCTTCCTGCACGGAGGTTCACAGTCGAGCCTTACCCGGGGCTCCTTCTCTCGCGGGGTTGGCGCGGGCATGAGGGTTGCTGAACCGGATGTGCCTCCGCCGCCCAAGCGGCCGAGCCACTCCGAGGAGCCCCCCCACATGATTCGCCGCCCCCTGTCCCTCGCTGCCCTCACCGCTCTCGCCGCCGCCTGTGGAGGCGAGCCCCCCACGCAGGAGGAGATCGACGAGGCCCATGGCCGGGTCGACCTCGCGCTCAGCGTGGCGAAGCAGGCCCGCTCGGCGCTGGAGCTGCTCGGCATCCTCCCGGTGTACGAGTGCGGTGAGTCCCGGCGGAGCTTCGTGGGGCGAGCCACCGAGTCGCTCCAGGCGCAGGTGAGCTGCGTGAGCGCGCGGACCGAGGCCCTGGATGCCGCCACGGACGCGGTGGTGCTCTCCTTCGAGGAAGGCGGCTGCGAGGTTCGCGAGCACACCGTCACCGGCCAGACGGCCTTCAAGTACTCGGGAGGCCAGGACCGGATGGACATGAAGGCCGACCTGCGCGGGCTGCGGGTGGACGGCGACCCGCTCCAGGTGGAGGTGGGCTACGGCACCTGCGGCGACGAGTCCCGCTACTACGCGCTGGCGGAGGGCCCCCTGCCCCGCCGGCCCGAGTACTCGTACCGGGTGGACGGCCGGGTGGGAAAGCGCGACGGCCCGCCGCTGATCGGCAGCAGCTCGCTGGTGCTCGACGGCCCGGGCGAGTTCACCGGCCCCTCGGGCACGAACCGGCTCACCTTCACCGGGCTCGAGTACGAGCTGGGGGAGTACGCCCCGAAGGAGGGCGAGGCGCTGCTGGAGACGGCGGATGGCCGCTCCGTCAAGGCGTCCTTCAGCCAGACGCTCTGGCGCCTGGGGAAGATGGAGCTGACGGTGGATGATCGCGAGCCGGTGACGGTTCCCATCGTTCGCTGAAACCTGGGTGAGGCGCGCGGGCCCGACCTCCGGTAGGGTGCGCGCCGTGAGCGACGACTTCTCCATTCCAGCGTTCCGCGCCGTGCCCCGCACGGGCGTCATCTACGTCACCACCGAGGCCAGCCGCCGGGGTTACCGTCCAGGAGACCCCGAGTGGTGCAACCTGGGCCAGGGCCAGCCGGAGACGGGCGATCTGCCGGGGGCCCCGCCCCGGGTGGGCAAGGTGGCGGTGGACGTGGCGGACCTGGAGTACGCCCCGGTGGCGGGGCTGTGGGAGGTGCGCGAGGCGATCGCGGGCCTCTACAACAAGCTCTACCGCAAGGGGATGCCCAGCCAGTACAGCGCGGAGAACGTGAGCCTGTCCGGCGGTGGCCGCACCTCGCTGACGCGGGCGGCGGCGAGCCTGGGCATGGTGAACCTGGGCCACTTCCTGCCGGACTACACCGCCTACGAGGAGCTGCTGGACGTCTTCAAGGCGTTCACCGCCATCCCCATCCTGCTGGAGGGCGAGCGCGGCTACGCCTTCACCCACGAGGATCTGCGGCGCGAGGTGCAGGGGCGCGGGCTGTCCGCCCTGCTCTTCTCCAACCCGTGCAACCCCACCGGCAAACTGGTGCAGGGTGACGAGCTGGCGCGCTGGGTGGGCGTGGCGCGCGAGCAGGAGTGCACGCTGCTCATCGACGAGTTCTACTCGCACTACGTCTGGACGGGGCGCCCCGGACAGCTCCCGGTGGAGAGCGCGACGCGCTACGTGGAGGACGTGAACCGCGATCCAGTGGTCGTCTTCGACGGCCTGACGAAGAACTGGCGCTATCCAGGCTGGCGGATGACGTGGACGGTGGGGCCCAAGCAGGTCATCGAGGCCGTCTCCAGCGCGGGCAGCTTCCTGGATGGCGGAGGCAGCCGTCCCCTGCAGCGCGCCGCGCTGCCGCTGCTGGACGAGCAGACGGTGGTGGCCGAGACGCTGGCCATCAACGCGGCGTTCCGCGAGAAGCGGGACCGGTTCCACTCGCGGCTGGAGCGGCTGGGCATCCGCAGCGATCGCCCGCCGGATGGGACGTTCTACGTCTGGGGCAACCTGGCCGGGCTGCCGGCGCCGCTCAACGACGGCATGGGCTTCTTCCGGGCCGCGCTGGAGCAGAAGATCATCTGCGTGCCGGGCGAGTTCTTCGACGTGAACCCGGGCAAGCGCCGCGCCCGCTCCTCGCGCTTCCGGCAGTACGTGCGCCTGTCCTTCGGCCCTTCCATGGATGTGCTGGACAAGGCGCTCGAGCGGCTGGAGGCCCTCATCCTGCGCCACATGCAGGCGCCCCCGCAGCCGTGATGCGGGCCCCTCCTCATCCGTATCCACCCGAAGCAGGAGGTCCCCACCATGGAGCACCCGCACTACTACCACTCGCATGATCTGGCCCGCTTCCCCGAGATGGGGAAGAACCGGCCGGAGCTGGCGCAGAAGTTCTTCGACTGGTACGGCGCCGTCTTCGCGGAGGGCGCGCTCTCCGCGCGGGAGAAGTCGCTCATCGCCCTGGCGGTGGCGCATGCCGTCCAGTGCCCGTACTGCATCGACGCCTACAGCAAGGACGCGCTGGAGAAGGGCTCGGACCTGGACCAGATGACGGAGGCGGTGCACGTGGCGGCGGCCATCCGGGGAGGCGCCTCGCTGGTTCACGGCGTGCAGATGCGCAACCACGTGGACAAGGTGGGCATGTAGGGCCCCACCATGGCTACGAACACGCCTCCCTCCCTGCTGTCGCGTCGAGCACCGCTCGCCTCTCCGGCCACCCAGCTGGAGACGCTGCACCGGCTGAAGCTGCCGCGAGAGTTCGACGACGCCCTCCGGGAGGCGGGGCTCCATCCGCTACGGCCCATGCGGCTGGACATCCTCCAGATGAACCTGGGGAAGATGTGCAACCAGACGTGCCGCCACTGCCACGTGGACGCGGGGCCGGACCGGCGCGAGGTGATGAGCCGGGAGACGATGGAGCAGTGCCTGGCGGCGCTGGCGAAGACGGCCATCCCCACGGTGGACCTCACGGGCGGCGCGCCGGAGATGAACCCGCACTTCCGCTGGCTGGTGGAGGAGGCGCGGAAGCTGGGGCGGCACGTGATGGACCGGTGCAACCTGACCATCCTCGAGACGGCGCCGCACGCGGACCTGCCGGAGTTCCTCGCGCGGCACCGGGTGGAGGTGGTGTGCTCGCTGCCGCACTACCGGGCGCTGAACACGGACAAGCAGCGCGGCGAGGGCGTGTACGAGAAGTCCATCCGCGCGCTGAAGCGGCTCAACGCGCTGGGCTATGGAGACGGCCAGAGCGGGCTGCGCCTGGTGCTGGTGACCAACCCCGTGGGCGCGTACCTGCCCGCGGGCCAGGCCTCGCTGGAGGCGGAGTGGAAGCGCGAGCTGCTGAGGAACCACGGCGTCCGCTTCGACGCGCTCTTCACCATCACCAACATGCCCATCAGCCGCTTCCTGGAGTGGCTGGAGCAGTCAGGCAACCTCGCCGCGTACCTGGAGCGGCTGGTGACGGCGTTCAACCCGGCGGCGGCCCCAGGGGTGATGTGCCGCAACACGCTGTCGGTGGGCTGGGACGGCCAGCTCTACGACTGTGACTTCAACCAGATGCTCGACCTGCCGGTGGAGGCCGGAGCACCTCGGCACATCCGGGACTTCGATCTGGCGAAGCTGGAGGCCCGGAGCATCGTCACGGAGCGTCACTGCTTCGGATGCACCGCCGGGGCGGGCTCGAGCTGCGGCGGCGCCACCACCTGACCTTGCGGTGACTTGGAGAAGACCGAGCTGGCGGCTCGCGGCGAGATGCGCTGGTAGCGGGCATAGGCGTCCACCAGCGCGGAGCGGATCGCCCCCGCCTCCTCAGGCCCGTGGCGTGCCACGGCCGCCGCCAGCTCTTCGAGGAGGTACGCCTCGGGAGCCATCATCGTTCGAGTGAGCACGATCGGCCGTGCGCCGACGGCTCGCAGCACTGGCCCGAAGAACTGCTCGCTCATGCAGGCCAGGACCACGACGGGACGGGGCGTGGCGTCGGTACCGGGCCGCGTCTCGGGCGGTGTCCGGTCCATGAGTCGATCATGTCCGGCCCAGACCACGAGATCCGCCGAACTTCCCCCCGCCGCCGCGCGCAGAAAGTCCTCCAGGGCGGTGTCGATCCGGTCCCCCGCGTAGGCGTGGAGTGAGAGCCGCACGGCCCGCTCCCCATGGGCGGGAGCCCGCTCGAGGACGAGCTCGCGCAGCACCGCGGAGTCAGACGCGCCGTCTCGGCGGCTCCGCACCTGGAAGCCAGGGGCTCGGCGCAGGAAGCGCTCCGCGCCATAGGCCGCGCCCCAATAGAGGTTCGCCTCCAGGGAACGGGGATCGCCCGCAGCCGCGCGACCACAGGCGATGAGGGAGTTGTCGCACAGGGGCACGAACACCTCGATCTCTACCGCCTGCGCCGGCGCCGCGGCGAGCAGGCTCAGCAGGCTCAGCGTGAGCACCATGAGAAGCCTCCAGGAACGACCTCCTGGGACGCCGATGGGGCCCGAGGCGTTCCCTTCCCTCGCCACCAGGCGCTAAGCAGGTCCGAAGAAGTCTTTTCACGCCCCCATCAGAGGCTGCGCCACCTGAAACCAGCACAGGGTCCGAGTCCGCCCCCGCGTCCGGTGCCCCCTCCTGCCGGGCGCACTTTGCCCGTACTGGTCTGCTTGTCATACCAGTTGGTACCGGTTCGCTCACAGAGCGCCTCCCCGGCCAGACCGTAGCCTTGGCACAGGAGCCTCTCTCTGGTGTGGAGCTGAAGCGCCGTGGGCTCTGGCACCTTGTGCGTCTTCGTGTGCGGTCGCCACGGCGGGCGTCTCCAGGTTCTCCAGTGATGGCCTCTCCATGGGCACTCCACGATAATGCGTCCCGTGATGGCGTTCATGCCCCCCGGCCAGCCTTGAAGCTCTCTCCCCGCAAGCTCGGCCTGCTCAGCGCGCTCTACTTCGTCCAGGGAATGCCCTTCGGCTTCCAAGCCATCGCGCTCCCGGTCTACCTGCGCACCCAGGGCGTGTCCGTCCTGGCCCTGGGCTTCTTCCTCCAGCTGCTTGCCCTGCCCTGGCTGTTCAAGGCCCTGTGGGCCCCCCTGGTGGATCGCTACGGGTCGACCCGGATCGGGCGGCGCAAGTCGTGGATCCTCCCCCTCCAGCTCTCGCTGGCCGCCACCTGTGTCGTCGCGGCTTTCGTCCCCGCCCAGGGGGCACTGCCTCTGCTGCTGGGGCTCATCCTGCTGATGAACCTCATCGCGGCCACGCAGGACGTCGCGGTGGACGGGTTCGCCGCGGACTCCTTGCGGGCCGAGGAGCTGGGTCTCGGCAACACCGCGCAGGTGGCCGGCTACAAGCTGGGGATGATCACGGGCGGAGGCATCCTCGTGTGGGCGAGCCAGTTCATCGGCTGGAAGGGCTTGTTCCTGTCCATGGCGGCGCTCTGCCTCGTCGTGTTCGGGGTGATGCTCTTCGCACGCGAGTCCGCGCCTCGGGAGCGCGCCTCCCCCCGCACGAACTGGCGCGAGGTGCTCGGCCAGATCAAGGAAGCGCTGCGGCTGCCGGGGACGGTGTGGCTGCTCCTCTTCATCGGCACGTACAAGTTCGGAGAGACGCTGTCGGACGTGCTCTACAAGTTCTTCCTCGTCGACGCGGGCATCCGTCCAGAACAGATCGGTCTCTGGGTGGGGACGTGGGGTACGACCACCTCGTTGCTGGGCTCCGTGGTGGGCGGCGCTCTCGCGACCCGGATGCCGCTGCTCGGAGCGCTCACCCTCACCGCGACGCTGCGGGTGTTCCCACTGGTGGGACGGTGGTGGCTGGCGACGGCGGGCGTCACGGACGAGGGCGTCATCGGCGTCACCATGGCCGAGGAGTTCTTCGGTGGAGCGCTGACCACGGTGATGTTCGCCTTCATGATGTCGCGCGTGGACCGCCGCATCAGCGCCACCCACTTCACGCTGCTGGCCAGCGTGGAAGTCGCCGGCAAGTCTCCGGGAGGCCCGCTCGGAGGACTGCTCGTGGAGAAGGCGCACTGGAGCTATGCCCAGGCCTTCCTCCTCGGCGTGGGGCTCTCCGTGGCATTCCTCTTCCTGCTCCTGCCGCTGAGAAGGAAGGCAGACTCCCCTACCCCGCAGCCCTGAAAGGTACGCACAAATGACGCAGCCCACCCTCCCAGCCATCGCCATCCCCATGGGCCAGGCCAACGTCGCCGCCTTCGCCGCCTTCCAGAAGAAGTCCTGGACCGCGCCGTCCGGCTGGAAACAGGTCGACCAGGTCACCGGCTGGGACACCATCTTCAGCGTCCTGGGCTCCGAGGAGCTCTACGCGTTCCTGTGGCAGTCGACGTCCGACTCCTCGCAGTTCCTCATCGGCTTCCGCGGCACCGCCAACCCCACGGACCTGGAGGACGACACGTTCTACTTCACCACCTCGTTCTCGGCATGGAATGCGTCGAGCACGCCGACCCCCACGCCGCAGGTGGCCAAGGGCTGGTACGGCATCTACACGAAGACGGGCGGCTCGATGACCGCGTCGATGCAGGCGCAGCTCTTCGCGCTCATCAGCAAGTGGAACATCCAGACGCTCTACATCAGCGGCCACAGCCTCGGGGGCGCGCTCGCGGAGCTGTTCGCGCTCGATCTGGCCGTGAGCCTGCCCTCGGTCTCCGCGACGATCCTCACCTATGCCGCGCCGATGGTGGGCATCGAGTCCTGGACCAGCGCGTACGCGGCCAACTCCACCACCGCCGCCACGATTCGCGTCGTCAACCAGTACGACATCGTCCCCGCGCTGCCGCCGAGAACGGTGGCTCCCAACTATGGCCAGGTGGGTCAGGAGTTCGACGTCTCGTTCCGCGACCCGAACGAGAGCATCCTCCACGAGCTGCGAAACCTCGAGATCCGCCACGAGATGTTCAACTACCTCACCGTCGTCACCACCTTGCTGCTGAACCCGCCGCAGCAGTGGCCCTTCTCGTTCACCGATGGGGTGTACAACGGCCAGAACGGCCAGCCCCTCATCACCGACGAGGCCTACCAGCCATCCAGCGCCGCGGTGCAGAACCGCGACGCGCTGCTGGCGGCTCGGCGGCAGTCCAAGGCCAGGACCGCCGCCGCGAGCTGAACCTCACGCGTCCGAGCCCCCCGGGGCTCAGCGCTTGAGCAGCTTCACCGCGAGGCCGCCGGCGACGACGACGGCCGCAAGTGGAAGGATCCTCCGCAGGTTGTGCTCCCAGGAGTCCACCCGGTCCGCCATCAGCAGCATCATCCAGTGGCGGGCCCAGTGGTCGGGGTAGTGGTAGGCCGCCTTGCGCAGCACGCCGCTGAGCCCCTTGGGCGGCGCCGCCGTGCCGAACACCGGCGGCATCTTCTGGCTGCCACCGTGCCGGAACACCGGGTAGTCCGACTGCTGCGGCGTGATGGGCAGCTCCGCGCCCGCCAGCGGCTGCGGCTCCAGCTCCATGGGGATGCCGGGGCGCTGGCTCGGGTCCAGGTCCGCTCCCCTGCCCTCGATCAATTGCTCGTTCATGGCTGTCTCCTCTCGTCAGGCGTGGCCGTGGGGAGCGAGGACGCACTTGATGCAGCCGTCCCGCTTCTGGGCGAACAGGTGGTAGGCGTGCGGCGCGTCCTCGAGCGGGAAGCGGTGGGTGATGATGCCCTTGGCGTCGATGCGCCCCGCGCGGATGTGCTCCAGCAGGTGCGGCATGTACCGGCGCACGTTGCACTGGTTCATCCGCAGCGTCAGGCCCTTGTTCATCGCCGTGCCGATGTTGATCAGGTTCCACGGCGGGCCGTACACGCCGATGATCGACACGTTGCCGCCCTTGCGCACCGCGCTGATGCTCCAGTTGATCGCCGTGGGCGCGCCGGCCTCCAGCTTCGCCAGGCCCAGCATCTTGTGCATCGTCGAGCCCTCGGCCTCCATGCCCACCGCGTCGATGCACACGTCCGGCCCGCGGCCGTTGCACATCTCCCGCAGGTGCATCACCACGTCACCCACCTCCTTGAAGTTCACCGTCTCCACCTTGGCGTACTGCTCGGCGAAGGCCAGCCGGTAGGGCAGGTGGTCCACGGCGATGACGCGCCCGGCCCCCATCAGCCACGCGGACTTCATGGCGAACAGGCCCACCGGCCCGGCGCCGAACACCACCACCGTCTCGCCGCCCTTGATCTCCCCCATCTCCGCGCCCTGGTAGCCCGTGGGCAGGATGTCGCTGAGGAAGAGCACGGACTCGTCGTCCATGTCGTCGGGGACCTTCATCGGCCCCACGTCCGCGTAGGGCACGCGCACGTACTCGGCCTGGCCTCCCTCATAGCCGCCGGTGGTGTGCGAGTAGCCGTACACTCCGCTGGCCAGATCGCTGGACGGGTTGGAGTTCTCGCAGAGCGCCGTCAGCCCTCGCTGGCAGTAGAAGCACCCGCCGCAGGAGATGTTGAAGGGCACCACCACGCGGTCGCCCTTGCGCAGGCTCTTCACCTCGCGGCCCGTCTCCTCCACCACGCCGACGAACTCATGTCCGAAGGTGCAGCCCACGCGGGTGTCCGCGATGAGCCCGTGCAGCAGGTGCAGGTCCGATCCACAGATCGCCGAGCGGGTCACCTTCAGGACGACGTCCTGCGGGTGCTCGATGGTCGGATCCGGCTTGGTCTCCACGCGAACCCGATAGGGTCCCTGATACGTCAGTGCGCGCATAGGCAATGAGCTCCTTTGCCTAAGGGGTGCGGACGCCTGCGCTTCCGGGCAAGGCATGCACCCCTGCCCCCCACTGGGCGCTAGGCCGGCCGAGCGGCCAACCTGCATTTGCAGACAGCTGTCCGGCTCCTCACGTTCCGCCCAAATGATCACTCCCTTCTCCCACCGGGCTCACGCGGGTGAGGTGCTCGCCCGCTCGCTCGCGCGGTTCGCAGGACGGCACGACGTCACCGTGCTCGGCGTCCCCAACGGCGGGGCCGTCGTCGCCTTCGAGGTCGCGCGTCACCTCGCCGCGCCGCTGGATCTCTGCTTCCTGGAGCCCATCAGCCCCGCCCAGGGAGAGGCCACCCTCGGGCTGCTCGGCTGGCCGCCGGCGCAGCAGCTCCACGAGCCCGTCATCAACGCGCTCGGAATGAGCGACGAGCCGCTGCGGCAGGCCACCGCCCGGGCCTGGCGGCGGCTGCGCCAGCGGATCCACGCCCTGCGTCCTCCCTCGCCCCCACCCTCGCTCCATGGGCGCACGGTGATTCTGGTGGACGAGGGCGCGGCCCAGGGCGTGCTGCTCCAGGAGCTGGCGGGGCTGGTGCGCCGCACGGGAGCGCGCACCGTGGTGGCCGCGGTGCCCGTGGGAGCTCGCGAGGGGCTGCGGCTGCTCGCCCCGGACTTCGATGACGTCGTCTGCCCCTGGCAGCCCGTGCCCTTCGACGTGCTCCCGTCCTTCTACGGCGACTTCCGGCCCGTGACGGAGGAAGAGGTGCGCGGCTTGCTCCTCCGGGCCTGGGGCGACTGGGGACGCCTGGACGCCGCGACGCTCGACGTCTCCTGAGCCGCGGGCGTATCCAGGGAGCGCCAGAGGTACCAGCTCGCCACCGTGCGCCAGGGCCGCCAGCGCTCGCCGTACTCCAGCACCTCGCGCGGGCGCGGCGACTCCTCCAGGCCCCGCATCAGCATGAAGCCCTTGCGGATGGCGAAGTCATCCACCGGCAGCACGTCCGGCCGTCCGAGCCGGAAGATGAGCAGCATCTCCACCGTCCACTGACCGATTCCACGCACCTGCGTGAAGCGCTCGATGAGCTCCGCGTCGCTCAGCCGGCGGACCTCGGCCAGCGTGGGCACCGCGCCCTCTCGCGTCTTCCGCGCCAGGTCCTTCACCGCCGCGGCCTTGGCGGCCGACAGCCCCGCCTCGCGCAGCGCCGTGTCCGGGGTGGCCAGCAGCGCCTCGGGCGTGAAGCCGGGCCCCTTGCCCACCCGCTCGCAGAGCCGGCCGAAGATGGTGGCCGCCGCGCGGCCGTGGAGCTGCTGGTAGACGATGGACTCGGCCAGCGCCGCGAACGGGCTGTGCAGCGGCCGCAGCTCGAGCCGGAAGGGCCCCACCCGCCGCATCAGCTCCGCCAGGTGGGGATCCGCGCGGCCCAGCGCCCGGCGGGCCGCGGGAGTGAAGGCTTCAGGAAGCAGCGGAACAGCGGCGACTGCGCGCGAGGTGGCGGACATGGCGAGCCATGCTGCCACCCCGGCGCGAGGACTGCACGCAAGTTCAGATGGGAGCCGCCTCGTCCGTCTGCATCGGCACTTCGTTGCGCGGCTCGGTCTTCATCAGCTCCTCGAACTCCGCCTTCATCTGGACGCCGAGCGCCAGGAGCTGGTCGTCGTTGAGGATGCGCCGCACCATCGGGAAGAGCTCCTCCTCCTCCTCCTCGACGTGGTGCTCGACGTTCTCCTTGAGCACCTTCATCTTCGCGTCGAAGTTCTCGTCGGTCGGCGCCATGTCGAGCAGGTCCGCGATGAAGCGCTTGACGCCCAGGTGCTCCTCCAGGGCCTCGCGGACGAGAGCCTCGCTCTTGTCCGTCTTGATGGAGGGATAGAAGTACTGCTCCTCGATGGTGGCGTGGGCCGAGAGCCGGTCGGCGATCATGATGAAGAGCTCTCGGCGCTCGGCGGAAGCTCCGTCGTCCAGCTTCTCGAACTTCTTGAAGAGCTTGCTCACCTCTTCGTGCTGTTCCTTGAGCAGATCAAGCGCGTTCATCGGTCGTCTCCGTGCGTGGTGTTGGGTGAAGCATTCGAGGCCTCCGCGGGCAGCTTCTTGGAGGCGAGATCCTTGACGGCCGGGCCGTTGAGCACCTTGCCGGTGGGGCTGTAGCGGGCGCCGTGGCAGGGGCAGTCCCAGGAGCGCTCGGCGCGGTTCCAGTGCACGTGGCAGCCCAGGTGCGTGCACACCGGCGAGACGGCATGGCAGGCGCCGCCCTCCTCGCGGTAGACGGCCACCTTCCGCCCCTCCACCTCGAGGATCTTCCCCTCGCCCGGCGCCACCTCGGACAGCGCGTGCCCGGCCGGCCGCGAGAGCCGATCCGCGACGAAGTGGAAGGCCACCTCCGCGTTCTCCTGGATGAAGTCCCTGGCGCCCGCCCTCACCTTCACGCGCGTGGCGTCATGGAGCGCGGCGTACGGGTTCTCCCGCCCGAGGATGAGATCCGAGAGGATCATCGCGGACAGCGTGCCCCACGTCATGCCCGTGCCGGAGAAGCCCGTGGCCACGTACGTGTGCCGCGAGGCGCTGTTCCGGCCGATGTACGCCAGCCCGTCCGCCGGCTCGATGACCTGGCCGGACCACCGGTGGGTGATGCGCGTGACGGGGAAGAGCCGGCGCGTGTACGCCTCGAGCGCCGCGAAGTGCCGCTCCGTGTCCTCCTCCGTGCCGACCTTGTGGTCCTCGCCGCCGACGATGAGGTAGTCCGCCCCGTCGATGCGCTGCGTGCGGATGTAGTGGTACGGGTCCTGGCTGTCGTAATAGAGGCCCGGCTCCAGCGGCGCGTTGAGCGGCCCCGCCACCGAATAGGTGCGGTAGGGGTAGAGCTTGGTGTGCATGAACACGCGGTTGAGCGGCGTGGTCGTCGCCTCCACCACGTCCGTGGCCAGCACGGTGCCGTGCTCGGTGACGACGCGGCAGGGCGCGCCGTCCTGCACGTCCACCACGCGCGTGTCCTCGTAGATGAGGCAGCCTTCCTTCTCGAGGCGCTCGGCCATCGCGAGCAGGTAGGACCGCGGGTGGAAGAGCGCCTGGTTCTCCAGTCGCAGCGCGCCCTTCACCGGGTACGGCAGCGGCACGTCCCGCGAGAAGCTGGCCTGCAGCCCCAGCTCGCGCGCCGCGGCCACCTCCTTCTCGATGTCTCGCAGCTGACTGTCCGTCTCCGCGTAGCGGAACATCGGCACGCGCTGGAAGCCGCAGTCCACGCCCAGCTCCTCCACCAGCGCGGCGATCTGCTCGATGGACGCGCGGCTGGAGGCGGCCGCCAGCCGCGCCCCCTTCTCCCCGAAGTCCGAGCGCAGCGTGTAGTAGGGGGTGTCCAGCAGCTCGGTGAGGTGCGCGGTCGTCTGTCCGGTCTGCCCGGTGAGCAGCCGGTTCATCTCCAGCACCACCACCTTCTTGCCCGCCCGCTGGAGGAGCCACGCCGTGGTCAGGCCCGCGATGCCAGCGCCCACCACCGCCACGTCCACCGTCAGGTCCCCCGCCAGCGCCGGAAAGCGGCGGCCCGGGGCCGTCGTCGTCCAGAGCGATTTGTGGATCCGCTCTTCGGTCATGCCCCAAGGCTAGGGATCCCCCCAGGGGCTGGTAAGCCAGCAGCCATGGCTCGCACGCCCGCCTGCCCGGCGGGCCCGACATTGGACAGGGTGTGTGCGAGGCAACAGACTGAGACAGGAGCTGTTGGCAATTCACGCGCTTGCGCCGAAACCCTGGAGTGGCTGGGGGGACGACGCGGTATGAAGGAGACGGGTGGTTGGCCCCACCGCCAGGAGTGCAGGATGCCTGTCGCGAGAAACCCAGGAAGCACCAGTCTCGTCGATATCCTGGATCGGGTCCTGGATCAGGGCATCCGGTTCGAGGGCGGGGTGCGCCCCCCGCTGATGGAGGGCCGCACGCCCGAGGAGCAGGGCCGCATCGTCGTCGCGGCCGTGGAGACCCACCTGGAGCATCCCCAGAGTGCACCGGGGAAGACGGGAACCGGAGCCTAGCGCCTTGCCGTCCACCGCCCCCCTGACGCCCCCCTCCGCGCCTGGGCTCGAGGCGCGCTCCGAGTCGAGCCCCGCCGGGTCCGATCCCGAGCGGGCCTTGCTGCGGCACCTGGTGGACGCGGTGTCGGACCCGCTGCTCTTCACCGGCCCCGAGGGGAAGATCCTCATGGCCAATGCCCGCGCCCGCGAGCTGCTCGTGGCGAGCGAGGGAGCCAGCGAGGGCCGCCGCCGCGCCGTGGAGCTCAACCAGCAGCTGTTCCACACCGCGCTGGTCAGCGCCGCCACCGGGGGCGCCTCGCCCGTGCGCCGCAGGGACCTGTCCCTGCTGGACCCCATGGAGGGCACGGATCTGCTCTTCGAGCTGGACTGCACCCCGGTCCAGGAGCCTGGCAGCCCTCCGGGGCGGGTGTGCGTGCTGCGCAACGTGACGGACCTGGGCCGCGCCACCCGGGCCCTGGGCGAGAGCTACCGGCGCCTGCGGGCCTCGGAGCAGGAGGCGCGCTCGGAGCGGCTGCGGCTGGATCTCGTCCTGGACTCGGTGGCAGACCCCATCATCCTCACGGATCCTTCCGGCGGCACGGTGCTGATGAATGATCCGGCCGAGCGCCTCTTCGCCGCCTCGCATGACAGCGGCGAGGCCACGCGGCGGCGCGCGCACACCAACGACGCGCACCTGTCCTCGTTCCTCTCGCACCTGCTCTCCCCGGGGGGCATGCGGCGCTGGCGGGGCGAGCTGACCCTGGTGGAGCCGTCCACCGGCGCGCCGCTGCCCATGGAGGCCGTGGCCACCCAGGTGCTGTCGGACCAGGGCGAGCCCACCTCCATCGTCACCCTGCTGCACGATCGGACCGAGGCGCGAGAGAAGGCCCGGCTCCTGGAGCAGCTGACGACCGCCTCCAACGAGCTGGAGGCCAAGGTCCACACGGCCACCGCGGAGCTGGCCGAGCAGAACGAGAAGCTGCGGCGGCAGGCGCTGCAGCTCGAGCAGGCCAGCGCGGCCAAGTCCCAGTTCCTGGCCAACATGTCCCACGAGTTCCGCACCCCGCTCAACGCCATCCTCGGCTACACGAGCATGCTCCTGCAGGGCGTCAACGGAGAGATGACGCCCCAGCAGAAGCGCAACCTGGGGCGCATCGACTCCAACGGCCGGCACCTGCTGCAGGTCATCAACGAGATCCTCGACATCACCCGCATCGAGGCGGGGCGGATGCCGCTCAACGAGACCGACTTCATGCTCCCGGAGCTCATCCAGGAGGTGATGGCGGAGATGGACCCCATCATCGCGCGCACGAAGCTGGCGGTGAGCACCTCGCTGGAGCCCGAGCTGCCGGAGCTGCACAGCGACCGGCAGAAGGTGAAGCAGATCGTCCTCAACCTGCTGTCCAACGCGCTGAAGTTCACCCACGAGGGGTCCGTGCAGGTGATCGCCGCGTATGAGCTGGCGACCTCCACCGTCACCATCTCCGTGAAGGACACGGGCATCGGCATCGCGCCGGAGCACCAGGAGAAGATCTTCGAGGACTTCCAGCAGGTCGACAGCTCGCCCACGCGAGCCTACGGGGGCACGGGCCTGGGTCTGTCCATCTGCCGACGTCTCGCCGCGATGATGGGGGGCCGCGTGACGGTGCAAAGCGGCCTGAGCCAGGGTTCCAACTTCACACTGCACCTGCCCCGTCGTATGAGGCGCCCATGACGAATTCTCCGGCTGGAGACAAGCCGCTGGTGCTGGTCGTCGACGACTACCAGGACGCCCGGGAGATGTACGCGGAGTACCTGGAGTTCTCCGGCTTCCGCGTGGCGGAGGCGAAGAACGGGGCCGAGGCGCTGGACAAGGCCTTCGAGCTGCTGCCGGACATCATCCTGATGGATCTGTCGCTGCCGGTGATCGATGGCTGGGAGGCCACGCGCCGCCTGAAGAACGACGAGCGCACGAAGAAGATCCCCGTGGTGGCGCTGACCGGCCACGCGCTCGGCCAGAACGAGGGGGCGCAGGTGGGCTGCGACGCCTTCGTCATCAAGCCGTGCCTGCCAGACACGCTCGTGGCGGAGGTGAAGCGGGTGCTGGCGACACGGGCGGGGTGAGCGCGCTCATGGATCCCTGGGCCGAGCCCTCGGGCTCTCGCGGCGTCTATGTCTATGGGGTGCTGCGCTCACGAGAGGACCTGAGCTTTGGCGCCATCGGCCTCGGCACACCTCCGGCGGAGGTGGGGACGGTGTGCGAGGGAGGCCTGGCGGCGGTGGTGTCCGCGGGGCCGGCTGGCGTGCCGGACCCGACGCGGGACAACGTGCTGGCCCACCACCGCGTGCAGGAGGCGGTGATGCGCGAGCACACGCTGCTGCCCACGGCCTTCGGCCTCACCGTCTCCGGGCGCCAGCAGGTGGTGGAGCTGCTGCGCTCGGCCCATGACGCCTTCACGGACGTGCTGGCGCGGCTGGAGGGGCAGCTGGAGCTGGGCCTGAAGGTGCTGTGGGATCGCGACCTGATTCCCATGGAGGCGGCCCGGCACGACGCGCAGACCATCGTGGAGGCCCTGAGGCCGCACGCCACGGCGACGCGGGTGGTGAGCCCCATCGGGGAGCGGATGATCCTCAACGTGGCCTTCCTCGTGGCGCGAGAGCAGGCGGTGAGCTTCGACGCGAAGGTGCGCTCGCTGGCCGCGCGCTTCGAGCTGCTCACGTTCCAGTACACGGGCCCGTGGGCGCCCTACCACTTCACGGACATCCGCCTGCGGCGCGAGCCCGGGGCGCCAGCCCTCCCGTCCGCCTCGGACTGAGGGCGCTCAGCGCGGCCCCAGCGCCGTGCCGCAGTGCTTGCAGTACACGGCGTCCTGATCGTGGCCGTACGCGGCGCAGCCGGGGCAGGCCTGGGTGTCCACGTGCCTGCGGGAGGCCGCGGCCAGCTCCACGGAGACGATGCCCGTGGGCACCGCGAGGATTCCGTAGCCGGCGACCATCAGCAGCGACGCGATGAACTGCCCCACCACCGTCTTGGGGGTGATGTCGCCAAAGCCCACCGTCGTCATGGTCACCACGGCCCAGTACATGCCGCGCGGGATGCTGTCGAAGCCGTTCTTCTCGCCCTCCACCAGGTACATGAGCGCGCCCATGATGACGACGGTGCTCATGACGCCGCAGAGGAAGACGATGATCTTCTGACGGCTGGCGCGCAGCGCCGTGAGGAGGATCTCCGCCTGCCCCAGGAAGCTGGCGAGCTTGAGCACCCGGAAGATGCGCAGCAGGCGCAGCACCCGGATGACCAGCAGCGACTGGGCCCCCGGCAGCAGCAGGCTCAGGTAGGTGGGGAGGATGGCGATCAGGTCCACCACCCCGAAGAAGCTGGTCGCGTACCGCCAGGGCTTGAGGACGGACACCAGCCGCAGCAGGTACTCGAAGGTGAAGAGGACGGTGAAGCCCCACTCCGCCGCGCGCAGCTCCTCCCCGAAGCGCTCGCGGATGGGGGCCACGCTCTCCAGCGCCACCGTGGCGACGCTCAGGAGGATGGCGCACAGCAGGACGACATCGAAGAGCTTTCCAGCGGGTGTGTCCGCCTCGAAGACGATCTCGTGGAGGCGGTGCCGGAAGCCGCTGGGAGGACTCTGCTCGGAGTGCGTGGCCACGGGTCCAGTCTACCCGGAGCCGGTGGCGGGCCACGCATTCCTCTGGAGGCGTGGCCTCGCGGGCAGCTCAACGCAGCGTCATCAGCCAGTCCACGAAGACTCGCGCCGATGCCCGCAGTCGTCGATGGGAGGGATACACCACGTAGTACCCGAACCTTGCCTTCACCGACGGCCCCGGCAGCCGCACCAGCCGCCCCTCGGCCAGATACGGTGTCGCGATCTTCTCTCGAGCCAGCGCCGCGCCGAGCCCGAAGGCGGCCGCGTTCAAGGCATCCGTCGTGTCGCTGAATCGGTAACGCTCGTCGAGTTTGACGCCATGCACGCCGACGGCGCGGAACCAGTCGTGCCAGCCCTGCCGCGAGAGATCAGCGATCAACGGCAGCCGCGCGATGTGCTCGGGCTCCGTGATGCTGGCCAACCCCGGCAGCTTCGGCGAGGTGACCGGGAACAAGGTCTCGTCCATGAGGTGATGGGCCGTCAGCCCCGGCCAGTGCCCGGCCCCATGGCGGATGGCCAGATCAGGTCCCCCATCCTCGAAGCGCGTCAGCGCCGCCTCGGTATCCACGGTGAGCCGGATGCGTGGCTGCGCGGCCATGAACGCCGGCAGGCGCGGCAGCAGCCAGCAGTAGGTCAGCGAGTGCAGGGTGGAGATGCGCACGACATCCTGCTCCTCTCGCGCCGCGCGCAGGCCCCGCAGCACGCTGTCCACGTCGGCCAGCGCGGTGCCGGCGGCGTCGGCGAGCTGGCGCCCCTCGGCGGTCAAGGTCACCCCCCGCGCGTGGCGCTGGAACAGGGGCACCTCCAGCTGCGCTTCGAGCCTGCGCACATGGTGGCTGACGGCGCTCGCCGTGAGGTGCAGTTCCTCGGCGGCGTGGGCGAAGTTCTGGTGGCGGGCGGCGGCTTCGAACGCCGCAAGGGCTGGGAGCCAGTCGGGACGCAGGGCCATGGATGAGCCTCAAATCTGGTTTGTGTCTGACCTCAATAGGATGCGCTTGTGCCTCTAATTCGCGCCGACTAATCAGTACGCAGTCTAGCCACAAAGCGAATGGTTGCCGCAGCCTTCGCTCATCTCACCGGAGTCCTCCCATGCGCTCGATCGATGCAGTCCCGGTTCCCCTGGACGCGCCCAACACCCAGGCCTGGAGGACCCCGCTGGAGCTGGCCCTGCTCGGCGCCATCTGGGGCGCGTCCTTCATGTTCATGCGCGTGGCCGCCAAGGACTTCGGCGCCGTGCCGCTCGTCGAGCTCCGGCTGGGGCTGGGGGCGCTGGTGCTGATGCCGTTCCTGTGGCGCGCGCGCGCCTCGATGACCCTGAAGCACTGGCCCATGCTCGTGCTGGTCGGCGCGATCAACTCGGCCATCCCCTTCGTGCTGTTCGCCTGGGCCGCTCAGCGCGCGCCAGCGGGCGTCGGCGCGATCGCCAACTCGATGGCGGTGCTGTTCACAGCGCTGGTGGGCTTCCTCTTCTTCGGGGAGAAGATCGGCACGCGCCGCGCGATCGCGCTGGCGGCCGGCTTCGTCGGCGTCGTGGTGCTCGCCAGTGGCAAGGCCGCGGGCGCGAGCGTTGGCTCGGCGGTGGCCGCGGGCGCGACCGCGGCGTTCCTGTACGGTATTGGCGGGAACCTGGTGCGCAGGCACCTGAGCGGTCTGCCGCCGTCCGCGGTGGCCGCCGCCACGCTCGGCACCGCGGCCTTGATGGTGCTGCCGTTCGCCATCACGCAGTGGCCGCAGCATGAGATCCCCGCCAGGTCGTGGTTCGCCGCGGGGATGATCGGCGTGCTCTGCACGGGCGTCGCCTACGCCATGTTCTATCGCCTGATTCAGCGCATCGGCGCCGGCAGCGCGGCCACCGTGACCTACCTCGTCCCGCTGTTCGGCGTGGCGTGGGCGTGGCTGCTGCTCGACGAGCCTTTGACGTTGACCATGGGCATCGCCGGCTCGATCATCCTCGGCAGTGTGGCGCTGAGCCAGCGCTCGACGCGCTGACTCGCCGCGCCGCCTTCCCGGCGCACCCATGGCGTGCGCCTGAAGCGCTCCGAGGAAGAGATGACCTTGCGTCGTGCATCCTGCAGTTGCGGTCAGTTGCAGGTGGTGTGCACCGGCGAGCCCGTCCGGGTGTCCATGTGCCACTGCCTCGCATGTCAGAAGAGGACGGGGAGCGTCTTTGGGACCCAAGCGCGGTTTCGCCGCCAGGACATCTCCTCCATCGAAGGGCGCTCCACCTCGTTCTCCCGAGTGGGGGACAGCGGAAACACCGCCACCTTCCATTTCTGCCCGACATGCGGCGCCACCGTGTACTGGGAGCTCGGCGCCATGCCGGACTTCGTCGCCGTCGCTGTTGGCGCCTTTGCCGACCCCAGCTTTCCTGCTCCGAAGATCTCCGTGTACGAGGAGAGGCGCCATGCCTGGGCGCTGCCTACGGGGATCGAGCTCGAGCACATGGACTGAGCCGAACCAGGCGAGTGGCATAGAGTCACGGCCGTGACGGCGATCATCTACTCCGACCGCGCTGCAACCTCTCCCCATGGCCGGTTCCTTCTCGAGGCCCGCTCGCCTCACAACGGGACGATCCCCGATCAAGAGGGGCGATGGGCGACCGAGAGCGACTTCTCGTTCCGGTACCGCCAGCACCAGAGAAACTTCCGCTACCGCCTGCTCGAGCCTTCACCCGGGAGTGTCGAGCCTCGTGTCATCTGGACGCGGTGGCAGGGCGAGGAAGAGGACTCGCCAAACGAGCTCGTGGTGTCTGACGCGGGGTGGTCGGCCCTCCGGACCCACGGCTTCCGCCCCGAAGTGATCGTGGTGTCCCCATCCGGGCAAGACGTCGCCCGGGTGCGGATCCTCGACACGCGCGGCAGGCTGGAGGACGACGAGGACGACGAGAAGCCGAAGCCACGGGAGGGACGACAGCTCGAATGGCGAGTCCGGCATCTCGTCCTGTCGACCGGGGGGACGTTCTGGGCGAACCACTCGTGGCCGTACTTCTTCGAGCATGACGCCACGGCCTTCTTCGTCTGGCGGACGTACTCGGGGCAGCGACTGCTCCTCGACCTCACCCATGCGACCCTCATCCCGGAGGGCGACCCGGCATGGGCCACCCTCGAGCGCTCGATGATCGACGCCGAGAGGCGGAGCGCGTACGAGCTGCTGGCGAGCTTGTCGACGCGGATGGATGAGGTCCAGAAGCTCCTGGCGCCACGCGACTCCGAGGAGGAGGAGCAATCGCCTCTCCCGCTGAGGGAAGAGCTCGGACGCGTCGTGGCCGCCCTCCACCTGGTGGGAGTGCATCGCATCCAGGAGGGCCTGCCCTTCCTCCGGCAGTGGGAGGCGATCGATTGCCCGCTCTACTCCACGGGCAGTAATGCCTTCGGAGATCGCATCTCGGCCTGGATGCAGGTCCAGAACTTCCGCCCCATCGCCCAGCACTCCCTTCGACTGCTCGGCGAACGGCCCCAAGGGTATGCGGCGTACCACTTCCTCATCCGTGGCCAGGGACGGTTCCCGGTGCCCGAGCTGATCTCCGATAGGCGCCAGCGAGCGGCGGAGCTGGACTCCAACATGTCGGCGGAGCAGGTCCTCCGGTTGCTCGGCTCGCCGGACCACATCCGGCGACGGTCGCGCCCGGTGGGCAAGCTGCACCGCTCGTCGGAGGAGTGGGAGTACGACTTCCAGGATGGGGAGCACTGGCTGACGCTGCGCATCACCTGGGAGGAGCACCGGAGGCAAGGCCGGATCACCTCCATCGAAGAGGTGCCCGCCGATTGGCTCCGGACCGATGAGCGCGTACTGGAGTTGCTGGGCCACTAGTCCTCGTGCCGTTACAGTGGTGGCAGACACCATGCCCCCTTCCCCCGCCGCAGCTCCTTCCGACACGACACCGGGCAAGCGCTTCCTGCAATTTCCGCTGACTCGAATCGTGCTCGCCACGTTCGTCACAGCGCTCTCCGTGGGCCTGGCCGTGTCACTCGCCAGCGCCGTTGCCGGTGAGGCCGAGCGCAGCATGTGGCCGCAGTTGCTGGGAGCCGGCGCCGCGCTGGCGTCCTATGCCCTCTACGTGCGCCTCGTGGAGAAGCGGCCCGTCTCAGAGCTCTCCCCGACAGGAGCGTGGCGTGAACTCGGCATAGGGCTGCTGCTCGGGGCATTGCTGGTCGTGGTGGTGATAGGCGTGCTCGCGGGGCTCGGCGCCTACGAGGTGGTCGGCAGCAATGGCTGGAGCATGAAGCTCCTCAATCCCCTGGCGGAGATGACCCTCGTCGGAGTGCTCGAAGAGCTCCTGTGCCGCGGCATCCTCTTCCGGATCACCGAAAAGGCCCTGGGAAGCTGGATTGCGCTGGGGATCTCGGCGGTCCTGTTCGGTGTGGCCCACCTGCCGGGAGCCGGTGCCGGGATGCTGGCCATCGGGATTGCGGTGGTCGCGGGCGTGTTCTTCGCCACGGCGTTCATGGTGACACGCCGCCTCTGGCTGTGTATCGGCATCCATGTCGCGTGGAACTACACCCTGGGCACGATCTTCTCCGTCGCGGTCTCCGGGCATGAGAGTACCGGGCTGCTGCAGGGAAGCCTGACCGGTCCGGACTGGCTGGTCGGCGGCCGGTGCGGCCTGGAAGCCTCGGTGCTCACCTTGCTCGTGCTCGTCGTGACAGGGGCCTGCTTCTTGTGGAGAGCCTGGGCGAAAGGACATTTCGTTGCTCTGTCGTCCCCATGAGGACGATGCCGCTGGGCGCGTAGCCGAGCAGGCGGCGGCACGTGCGCGAGAAGTGGGCCTGGTCCGAGAAACCCGCCGCCACCGCCGCCGTGGTGAGCGAGACGCCCGTCAGCGTGATGCGCAGCCCGTGCACGAGCCGGTTCCACAAAAGCCAGGCGCGCGGCGAGATGCCGATGTCACGAAGGAAGAGCGCACGGAAGTGCTGAAGCGTCACGCCCAGATGCGACTCCAGCCCGAGCTCCTCGCCGTCGGGATCATCGAGCCGGGCGCGGAGGCGCTCGATGGCACGCTCGACGCGCATGTCGAAATCCACGCGGAGGCGGGTGCTCGGAAACGCGATGGCTTGCAGCTCCTCACCGAGCCCATCCAGGTGCAACGGGCTCTCGAGATGGCACCGCGCCGACCAGACCGCTTCACGGAGCCGGAGCGCCAGGGCCGGCTCGATCGGCGCCGCGGCACCCAGCGCCCGCGTGCGCGCGTTCGGCTCGCGATTGGTCTCCGGATCGAGCAGTACCGTGATGGCCGGACCTTGGCACACCACGCTCGAGGCGATGTCGCTGGGAATCACTACCGCCGGAGAACATACGCGGCGGCCGGAAGGCTCGAGCACTGATACATCCGCGTCGAGCCCGATGAGCAGCTTGATCACGTGCGATTGATGAAGGCTGGTGTCGACATCGAGCGAGAAGCGGGTGCCGCGAGCGTGGTTGATCGTGATGAGGGGCTGTTGTTCGATCATGTTTGCCACTGTCTCTGCCTCTCCCGGTTTTCCCGCGTGTCGATGCCAGATTAAGGACCACGGCTGACACAGGGAGATGTCAGGACTCGAGCAGCGCGGGGAGCTCCGCCATGTCGGTGAAGATCCGCACCGCGCCGGCCCGACGCAGGACTTCGGGCGCATCGTGGCCGGCCTCTGGAGGGCTGTAGCCGAACACCGTGGCGCCTGCTGCCACGCCGGCCGTCACGCCGGTGCGGGTGTCCTCCACGACAGCGCAGCGCGCCGGTTCCACGGACAGGGCGCTCGCCGCCGCCAGGTACACGTCCGGAGCGGGCTTGGAGCGCGGCTGCTCGACGCCGCTGAAGATCCGCCCGTCGAAGTACTTCATGAGGCCGACCTTGCGCAGCTGAAGCTCGATCTTGCCGCGGTCCGCGCCCGAGGCACAGGCGATGCGTCCCTCGTACCGCTCATGGATGGACTCCACCGCCGCGTGGATGTTGCGGATCGCCACCAGGTCGCGCTCCAGGGCCTCGTTGCGCCGCTGCCGGAACCGGGCGAGCCACTCCTCCGTCAACGGCTTGCCGGTGCGCGCCTCGATGATGGCCGCCTCGTCCTTCACCATCTTGCCGATGAACAGCGCCATGCACTCCAGCAGGCTGAGCTTCCAGCCCTGCTCCTCGAGCATGTCGCGCAGGACGCTCAGGGTGATGGACTCGGAGTCCACCAGGACGCCGTCACAATCGAAGAGGACTGCCTCGAACCGCCGTGAAGTCATGAGCACCAATTCATCCCATGGAATCGACAGAAGCGATTCTGATAATATGGAGCCGCCAGATACGAGGAGGACTGCCATGGGACGGTTCAAGCTGTTGCTCGGCACCATCGCGCTCGTTGGAGCGACCCTCGTTCCCGCGCATGCGGAAGCCTCCATCAAGGTGCTCGGCAACGGGTTCGGTCGCATCTGCTACGAACACGCCAAGGCCGGCCAGGCCTCGGACTCGGGGCTCGAGGCTTGCGACCGGGCGCTCACCGAGCAGCGCCTGACACCGAGCGATCGCGCCGCGACCCTCGTCAACCGCGGCATCCTCCAGATGCATGCCAGGAAGCACGCGCTCGCGCTCGCCAGCTACGAGGAGGCGCTCAAGCTGAATCCAGACCTCGCCGAGGCCTACGTCAACAAGGGCGTCGCGCTGGTAAACCTCGGCCGGGACGCCGAGGCAGTGGAGGCGATCGGCAAGGCGCTGGAGCTGAACACCGAATGGCCCGAGATCGCCTACTACACGCGAGGCATCGCCCACGAGATGCTCGGCAACGTCCGCTCCGCCTACAACGACTACCGCCAGGCCGCGGCGCTCAAGCCCGAGTGGCAGGAGCCGCAGCGGCAGCTCCAGCGCTTCTCGGTGGTTCCCAAGGGCCGGGGTTGATGCCGCGGGTGGGAGTGATTGCGCGCAAGGCTCGCGCCCTCCTGCTCGCACTGGGGCTGGCCGGGTGTACTTCGGGCTCCGCCCAGCAGGGTCCGCTGACGGATGTGCCCGCTGCGTTACGCGGGACAGCGCCGGAGCAGGCCGTCACCCTCCTACCGCTCGGTGGTCCTCTTCGAAGCAATAGCGCCGAGCTCTCCGGACTCGCCTGGTACCGAGAGCACCTCGTCATGCTGCCGCAGTATCCCGACTGGGAGGATGACGACGCCCCCTGCCTCTATACCGTCTCGAAGGCAGACATCCTCGCGCGGCTCGAGCGCACCACCTCGGAGCCCCTGACGCCCCGCTGCATTCCCTTCGACAGCGCCGGCATCGAGAAGCGCATCCCCGGCTTCGAGGGCTACGAGTCCATCCAGTTCGCCGATGAGCAGGCGTACCTGACCGTGGAGACCCGCAAGAGCACCGGAAAGGCCTTCCTCGTCACCGGACACATCGCGCCGGACCTGAGCGTGCTGAAGCTCGAGCCGTCGCCCCAGGCCTCGCTTTCCCTGCCGTCCGACGTTTCCAACGCGGGCTTCGAGGCGCTGGTGGTGAGCGAGGATCGCGTGCTGGCCCTGTACGAAGCCAACGGCGTCAACGTGAACCGCGCCCCTGCCGCCGAGAGCTTCGATCGATCGCTCTCCCCTTCCGGGAAGCTGGCTCTCCCCTCGATCGAGCACCGCACCACCGACGCCACCTCCATGGATGCGGCGGGCCGCTTCTGGGTGATGAACTACAGCTTTCCGGGGACCTCTGCCGCCTACAAACCAGCGTCGGATCCCCTCCTGGCCCGTTACGGCACCGGCCCCACCCATGCCCGGATGCCCCAGGTGGAGCGGCTCATCGAGCTACAGGTGCAGCCCTCTGGCATCGTGCTCACCGATCGGCCGCCCCTCCAGTTCCAGCTCTCCAGCGAAGCGGCACGAAACTGGGAAGGAGTGGTGCGGCTGGACGAGCGCGGCTTCCTGCTCGTGACCGACAAGTTCCCTGGGACGCTGCTCGGCTTCGTGCCAGGGCCATGACCGGCCGCGGCGAGCGCGGGTGCCCAAAGGCCTACTCGGGCTTCTTCACGCCGAGCACCTTCAGCCGATACGACAGCGTCCGCACCGCCATGCCCAGCTTCTTCGCGGCTTCCGCCCGATTCCAGCCGGTCGCGGCCAGGGCCTCCTGGAGCACCCGGGCCTCGAACTGCTGCACCCGGGCACGGGCCTGCTCCGGCTCCTGAGCAGCGAGAGCCGAGGCCTTGCTCGACCCCGCCTCGGGACGGTGCTCCCCGGTACGCAGCCGCACGGGCAGATCCTCCGGCCTGATGAGCCCTCCCTGGGAGACCACCACCGCGCGCTCAATCACGTTGCGCAGCTCGCGGACGTTGCCGGGCCACGAGTAGGCCTCCAGGAGCGCGAGCGTCTCCGGGGAGATGCCCTCCACCCGGCGCCCATTGGCCTTGTTGGCGGCCAGCAGGAACCTGCGTGCCAGGGGCTCGATCTCGTCCCGGCGCTCACGCAGCGGTGGAATCTCGATGACCACGCCGCTGAGCCGGTAATAGAGATCCGAGCGGAAGGAGCCCTCCTCCGCCATGGTCTCGAGATCGCGGTGCGTCGCGGCCACGATGCGCACGTCCACTTCGAGCTCACGGTTGGAACCCACGCGGTTGAAGGTCCCCACCTCGAGGACTCGCAGCAGCGAGACCTGCGCCGCGGGGGGAAGCTCGCCGATCTCGTCCAGGAAGACCGTGCCGCCGTCGGCCTCCTCGAACACGCCTTTCTGCTGCTGCAGGGCGCCGGTGAAGGCCCCTCGCTCGTGCCCGAAGAGCGTGCTCTCGACCAGGTCCCTGGGGAGCGCTCCACAGTTGACGCGGACGATGCGGCGGTCCTTGCGAGGGCCGCTCTCGTGGATCAGCTGCGCGAGCACCTCCTTGCCCGTGCCTGTCTCTCCGTGAAGGATGACCGGGATGCGCGAGGTGGCAACGCTCGCCACCGTCTCAAGCACCGGGCGCATCACCCGCCCCACGACGAGCGACCCCTCGGGGCTCTCCCCTCGCGCGAGCCTCGCGGCCGGGCCGCTCTCCACCGGGTGCTCGGGCGAGGCCCGGTGAGCCGCATCGCGAGCGGCCTCGAGCAGCACGTCCGCGGTGCCGCCGGAAGCGGGATAGAGGGCAAGGCCCACGACCAGCGGGCGGCTCCCACCCGCCCGAGAGGCCGCCATGGCCCGGGCAATGCGATGGGCCTCCTCGGCGCCCGTCTCCGGCAGCAGCACCTCAAGCGCGCTGGAGCCGTAGAGCGCCATGAGATCGACCGGGCGGAGATGACTGCGCACCTCCTCGATCCAGGTCCCCTCTTCCGACTCTGGCGGAGCGGCTCCTCCCGCGGAGAGCACTCGCACCATGAGCAAGGCGAAGGGACGGTTGAACTGCCGGGCGCGCGTGAGCTCCTCCTCCAGGTGGTGGTGGATCAGCTCTTCCCGAACGAGGCCGAGGGAGTCACCCCGGGCCCCGAGGGCCTGCACCTGCAGGGCAACGCCGCCCAGGACGATCTCATCTCCAATCGTGAGTTCGATGCGGGCGACGCGGCTGCCCAGGAAGTGGGTACCGTTCTTGGAGCCGAGGTCCTCCACCAGGACCCGCGAGCCGGAGAGCACGAAGCGGGCGTGCTCTCGCGACAGGGTCTGGTCATCGATTCGGAGCCCCGCCTCCGGAGCGCGCCCCACGATGAGAGGCGTGTCCGGCGAGAGCAGGCGCGTCACCTTGTTTCCAGCGTGGTTCGCGATCAATGCGACACGCAGCCTGACCGTCGGTTGGTACGCACGAACCAGGAGCCCCTCCAGGCTCGCGGTCTCCTGGGAGTCACCCTGCGCTGATGGGTTCCTGGGCATGGGCTCTCTTCCATTCGCGGCAGGGCTGCTGTCACGGCACGGGTAGAGAGAAACCGAGCCCCGCCTGGGCTGTGACGGCGAAGCGGTAGCGACTATTCGGGCGGGTGAAGAAGTAGTCGGCTCCGAAATCTACCACGCCCACGAGACCCGCTGGCAGTGCGATACGGCCCCCCACCACGGGCCCCGCGCCATAGGTATCGATCCCAGGAAGCAGGCTGGCGCGTAGGCCCAGGAAGGGCCTGAAATCGCCCTGGCCTGGCAGCACTCCGCCTTGGAGCTGGAAGACCGGCGGATCACCCAGCATGACGCGGACACTGCCCTCCAGGGACTTGCGCCGGAAGGCGAACCCTGCTCCCACGGTCCATTGCCGATCCAGGGCCTCAATGAGGCCGAGCACCTCGGGCCTCAGCTCGATGGAAGCGGCCTTGGCGGCACGACGCCGCTCCTCCTCTCGCGCCTGTTGAAGCTCGGCCTCTCGCGCCGCGAGCTGCCGCTGCTCGGACTCGACCTGCTGGCGGATGAGCTCGGCGAGCACGACCAGCTCTGGCGGGAAGCGCACGGGATCCACCCTCTCCTCGGGGTGCTCGCGCGCCAGCGCCTCGAGCGGTTTCCGAGCCTCCTCCACCTGGCCCAGGGCGTACAACGAGGCGGCCAGGTACATCCGGGTCAGCGCCCGACGCGCTGGGGGCAGGTGGGAAGTGGCCAGCTCCTGCTCGAAGAGCCGGGCCGCTGCCTCGAAGTCTCCGTACTCGTAGTGCTCGATGCCTGTCGTCTGCGCCCAGGCGGCCCCGGACACGAGCAGGAGCGCCACCAGCAGCCACAGCCCAGGCCGGAGCTTCATGGCGAGACGGACTGAGCCTCGGCGCTCAGGTCCGCCACGTGCTGAAGCTTGCCGCCAGAGGGGATGACGAGTGTTCTCCGATAGGTCGCGAAGGCCGGGTTGCGAAGCTCGAGCGAATGCTCGCCCGAGCTCAGCGTGTAGCTGTGCAGAGGGGGCACACGCCCGAGCTTCTGCCCATCCACCCAGACATCCGCCCAGCTCCCTCTCATCACCAGATGGAGGGTACCGGTGGCCACGGGCAGCGCAGCGGGCTCGGGCGCAGCGGGCTCGGGATCCACGGGAGTTGCCTGGGCAGTGACGATAGGAGGAGCAGCAGGCGGAGGAGCCACGAGCGCCTTCTTGCGGCGCGTGGCTGGCGCCGGGGGCACAGGGACGGGAGCCTGAATCGGCTCAGGCTCGACGCTCGGCACATGAACCACCGGCCTGGCAACGGAGGTGCTCGTCTCGGGCTGGACCACGGGTGGCGGCGCGGGGTTGATGGGGGCAGGCTGCCTGGGCCCGCGAGCCATGACCGCGCCTACCCCGAGGACCAGGGTCAGGACGCCGCCTGCCACCGCGCCCCGCTGCCAGAGCGTGCCGCGCCTGGGAGACGCTGGGAGCGGCGTGACCATGGGGCCCGGCATGCCCGCGGGTGATTGCAGGGTCGCGGTGGGAGGCAGAGCGGGTGTCTCGGCCGGTGGAGCCTCGAGGAGGGCGGACACCTGGGAACCACGCATCCCCGAGGACAGGCTGGAGCCGTCCCGCGTCAGGAGCATGCCCCTGAGCTTGCGCGCCACCTCGCTGGCCGAGCCTGGACGCTGCCGGGGCTCCTTGGCGAGAAGTTGGAGGATGAGGGCATCCACTTCGGAGGGCAGCTCCACGAACAACGAGGGAGCGGGCGGCGCCGTCCTCAGATGGTGCGCGACGATCTCCATGGGAGAGCGGCCGGTGAAGGGCCGCTGCCCGGTGAGCAGCTCGAAAGCAATGACACCCACCGCATACAAATCAGTCTGGGGCCCCACGTCCTCGCACAGGGCCTGCTCTGGCGACATGTACTGAGGAGTGCCGACAACCACGTCCGAGTGCGTCTGGGGAGAGGTGCCCTGGGGCGTCGCACTGCGCTTGGCGAGCCCGAAGTCGAGCACCTTGATGGACTCGGTCCCATCGGACTGCCGGGCCACGAAGATATTGCTCGGCTTGAGGTCCCGATGGATGACCCCCACGGCGTGCGCGGCGGAGAGCGCGTCGAGGACCTGGCAGAGCAGCGCCAGGGCCTCGGCGAGGGGCAGGGACACGCGCGCCCGGAGCAGCTCGCTGAGGGGAATGCCCTCGAGATACTCCATGACGAGATACTGGCCGACGCCCGGCTGCTGGCCGATGCCGAAGATGTCGATGATGCCGTGATGACGGATGGCGCTGGCGGCGCGAGCCTCAGCCAGCAGCCCGCGGGCCTGGGGCCCCTGGGAGTGCTCCTCGCGGATGAGCTTGATGGCGACCTTGCGGCCGATCGTCAGGTGCTCACCCTCGTAGACCAGGCCCATGCCGCCGCTGCCGATGTGCCGGCGCACCACGTACTCGCCGAGGTGCTGGCCCACCAGGGCGTCGGGCACGAGCGTCCCATCGTGAGGACACGCCAGCGCTCCCTGGGACACGGCCTGACCACAGGTGCTGCAGGAGCGAGGTGCGCGCGCGCTCATACGTGACGTGGAAGAGAGGGCCTCATCCAGGTCATATCACGGCGATGCGTCCCCCGATGGCGGGTGGGGTGCCTGCTCGCTCGGCATTACCGCCTCAATGTAACGACCCTCCATGGAACGGACGGGAGCGCGGGCGCAGCAGCCCGAGCAGCAACAGGGCCCATGGCCAGGAGCCCTGCCAGGAGGAGGCGTGGGTGGAACACCCCAGGCCGTAGGCGCTGCGCCGGGAGGTGGAGAAGGGCACGGCGGAGAGAAGGTCGCTGGTATTGCCCGCCTTGTCGGTGGCCAGCGCCGTGGCGCGGTGCTCGCCCCAGGGGAGCGGCGACCCGGGTTGGCTCCACCAGACGCCTCGCTCATCGGCTCGAGCCGAGCCAGCTTCGACGCCGTCGACAAAGAGGGACACCGTCGCGCCCGGCTCCGCCGTACCGAAGAAGCGTGGCCTGTCCGTGAAGAGTTTCTGGCCGGCGGCAGGCTCCTCGACGACGGGCTCCAGGGGCGCCACGTTATCCACCCTCCAGGAATAGCGGGCGGCGTCGGGGTCCACGTTGCTGGCCTCATCGCGCGCCCGGACGACGAGCTGGTGGTCACCATCGGCCATCGCGGGGAAGACGCCAGGACACTCGGTGAAGGGGGCCTGGTCGAGGCTGCACTCGAAGGTGGAGCGCGGCTCGTTGGAGGAGAACATGAAGGAGGGCACTCGCTGGCGGGTCTCCAGCTCGGGAGTCGAGGCGAAGCTCGTCTCGGGCGGTGTCTTGTCCACCCTCCAGGAGAACTCCTTGGGCGAGCTCTCCACGTTGCCCACCGAATCGCGAGCCTGCACACGAAAGGTATGGCTGCCTTCGGGAAGAGACTGGGGGATGAACGGCGAGGTGCAGGGCTGGAAGGTGGCCTCATCCAGGCTGCACAGGTAGCGGAGCCCCGTCCCGTTGGCGCTGAACACGAATGGAGCGCTGTCCTCGTTGGTGGGGTTGGCCGGCCGATCACTGAAGCTCGTCTCCAGCTCCCGGGGGGCGGCTCCCGCGTTGAAGTGGGCGGCGATGAGGCTCGGCGACAGGACCGTCCGGTAGATGCGGAACTCCGAGAAGGCGCCCTTGAAGGGGCCGCCCAGCTGCCATGGGTGGCCCAGGTAATTGCCCAGGTAGGCGCCCAGATCGGCCGGAGTGGACTTCGAGGCCTTCCGCCCCACCTCCAGGCCATTGACGTACAAGCGAGTGAGCTCTTCCCTGGAGTCGATGGTCACCACCACATGGGTGAGCACTCCCTTCGGGAACGAGCGGTTGAGCGATTCCACACTCACCTTTTCCATGGAGGAAGAGATGACGAAGAGGGACGTGGAGTCCGCGTGCACCAGCAGCAACATGCCGCTCCCGTTGGTCCTGAAGTCGAAGAGGGTGGTCGTGGTCTTCGGCTCGAGAGTGTCCCACCTCACCCAGGCTTCGAAGGTCGCGTCATGGAGGGTGGCCAGGGTGCCGCTGATGGGCAGGCTCACGTAGGCGTCCTCTCCATTCAGGGCCACCTCGCCCTGGGTGATTCTGGCGCCCCCCTCGAGCGTGCCATGCGCGCCGCCCACCGAGTCTTCCGCGCTGGTGGTGAAGCGATAGTTGTGGACCAGCTCTGGAGCGGGCGCCACGGCGGATCGCCAGTTGAGCCGCAGGAGACCGCCGAGGACGCCCATGCCACCGCAGTACCCCCCTCCCTCGAGGTTGACGCTCTGGCTGCCGCTGAAGGTGGCCGAGCCCGCCGCTCCAGATCCCGCGAGCACGAACTGCCCGGGAACGATGTCGAAGGGGGTGCCCGTCAGGTCGACGTTGGCGTGACCGCGCTGGGAGTTGTCGGCCACACAGTCCCCCGCGCTCGCCAGCGGGCGGGCGTCACTCAAGATATCTCCGAACTTCACCCAGCCCTGGGTCGTGGAGAAGGTGACGTCATCCACCAGGAGCGCGAGCATCGCGGGATCGAGGCGCGCCCGGGTGAACCACGTCGTCTGCCCGCCAGGAGACGTGTTCGCCCCCTCGCCGTAATGGGAGTAGTTGGTGGTGCTGCCCGTCCTGGGCAGGGCGAGAAACTCCCGAGGCGTGCCAGCCATGTCATGGCAGTACACGGACACCGACCGGCCGCCGAGCGTGAGGGGGTAGGTGCCATCTCCAGCCGAGGGGTCCTGCTTGCGAAGCTCGGCACAGGTGGCAGCGGCGAGGCTGGTGCCAGGCAGCACCAGCAAGGCCGCGGCGGTCAATGCCAGACATAGCGGCTTCCAGTCGGAGAAGGAGCGAGCCAGGAATGGCATGTCGAGGAATCCTTTGAGCAGGTCCGCATGATACGGGCTTGCCGCCGTTCCAGAGCATCCTCCATGCCAGCGACCCGAGGGCCTGCTTGGGAAGCGGCCGTCACGGTCCTCCCGGGGACTCGAGCTTCGGCGGCAAGTTCCTACCAGCGGGCAGCTACTCCCCGGCAACTTCTTGCCGTGGCCAGCGGCCTCCAGCGCGGGGACATAGGTCGACTCATCGGCGGAGTTCGCCACGGCGACGATGATGTCGATGATGGGCTTCGCCATCAGCCCGGGGACCGACGTCGAGCCGGCGTGCTCGATCATCAGCGCTCGGTCCCCCAGCGCCGCGCGGATCCTCGCCGCCTCTCGCGCGAACAGCACCGGCTACTCCGGATCGTAGTCGACGATCCGGATCTGCCCGTTGACCGGGGTCGGGGCACCGATGGTCGCCTGCCGCAGTTCTTCTTCGGTCGTCGGCTACTTGGACCTGTCTCGCCCGGTCATGCCCTCAATTTAGCGCGCAGGAGCCGGGGCCGCGCGGGTCTCCACATGAGCCGCAGGGCCCCGCGGCCATCTTCGGCGCCGGCTCGGCGCCCGAGGCGTTCACGGCGAAGACGGAGAAGAGCTTCTCCAACGACTCGCCCTGGCAGGACGGGCACCGGGCGCGGTCATCCCCGCGCACCAGCGCCTCGAACTTCTTGGAGCAACCCTGGCAGCGATACTCGTACAGCGGCATGACGCTCTCCCTCCGTGCCTCGCCGGGCTCAGGTCCCCGTGGCGACCTTGACGGCCTCGTTCACCACCGTCTCCAGGCCGCTGTGGAAGCGGACCCACCCCGCGGAGTGCTCGGTCTTCGCGTAGAACTCGCCCTTGGCGCCGCGCGCGACGGTCAGGAAGCCCAGCACCTTGTCGCCCTTGCGGTACTCCACGCGGAACACCTCCTCCGGCACTCCGCCCTCGGGCTCCTCACCCCGCCCGAGCACGTCCATGGCCAGCATCCGCCAGATGCGGTCGTGCCAGTTGTGGACGAACTCGTCCGGCTTGTCCGGCGCGGTTTGCGGCGCCACCGTCACCGCCCCGGGAGGCTTGCCGCTCACCACGAAGGTGCGCGCGTTCTTCCCCTGGGACACGGTGAAGGTGTCGAAGTCCTCGCCCTCGAAGGTGTGCAGCCGGCGGTCCACCAGCCGGTTCATCCCGCCCTCGAAGTCCGGGAGGATGGCCGAGCCCAGCAGGAAGACCTTGCCGTCCCCGCGCAGCGCGTAGGGGCTGCCCCAGCCGATCCCGATCGGCGCCGCCAGCGTGAGGACCTCCTCCCGGCCGTCCACCGTGAACGTCAGCTTGCGCGGGCTGTTCACCAGCCCCAGCTCCTCGAGCTTCTTCGCGTCCAGCTCGCCCAGCGACCGGGTGCCCTTCAGCGGCGCCAGGCGGTTGAAGAGGCTCTCCGCGTTCTGGTTGGCGCGCAGCTCCTTCGGAGGCGCAGGCGGCGCGGGCGGAGCCGCGGGCCCCGGAGGCACCCCGGCATCGCTGGCGCCCGCCGTGGCCACCACCGCGGGCCCCGCATCGGACGCTCCCGCCGCCACGCCTCCATCCATCACCCCACCGTCGGCCGTGGCCCCGGCGGGCGCGGGCGGCTTCGGCTTGTCGCCGATGCGCACCCAGAGCTCCCCGTCCTTCTCGCGGAACACCTCCACGAAGCGCGTCGCGTCGTCGAAGCGCGCCCGCTGGAGCGCCCGCTTGGAGATGTCCAGCACCGTCACCTCGCCGGGCAGCCCCTCCGGCTCCCGCTGCCAGGTGAGCAGGGCCGCCAGCAGCCCCAGGGCCGCGAGCCCTCCCTGCAGCGCTACCCCTCGCGCGTTCATCGCGCACCTCCTTCCGGCACGGCCGGCGCACGCCGACCCCGCCGCCGCGTCACGAAGAAGCCCGCTCCGAGCACCACCGCCGGCGCCAGCAGCACCGTCGCCCAGAACCAGATGACGTCCTGCTCGCGCGTGTGCTGGATGGCCACGTCCTCCTCGGTGGACACGGTGCCGGAGATGGCCTCCTCACCCGTGAGCCAGCGCAGCGTGTCCAGCGCCAGGTAGGCATTGCCCAGGTTCGGCAGCACGCCGTCCGCCAGCGCATCCGAGTCTCCCATCACCACCGCGCGTCCCGGATCCTTTCCACCCGTGTCCTTCTTCTGCACCGCCACTACCAGCGCCCAGGAGTTCCGCTCCTCGCCCTGATCGCCGTTGAAGTTGTGGTTGGCGTCCGGGAACGTCGCCTCGTGCGAGCGGATGGACACGTCGTGGGTGATGCCCTGCGGCGGAGGGACGCGCGGCTCGATGGCGCCCGCGTTCAGCATGGCCACCGGCGCCTGCTGGCCCAGCTGCGCCAGCGTGGAGATGGACGGGTGCGAGGAGTAGTTCGCCGTCCCCAGGTTGGCGCGATCGCTCTGCTGACGCGTAGCCCGGAAGTACACCTGGTCGTTGGCCAGCGTCGTGTTCAGGTACTTCACCCCCAGCGCCTCCAGCAGCGAGTCGTACGACGGTCCGTCCGGGTCCAAGGCGATCCACAGCCGCCCGCCCTTGTTGAAGTACTCGCGCAGGGCCGCCACCTCCTCCGGGAGGAACTCCTTCGTGGGGCCGACGATGACCACCGCCGCCGCGTCTCGCGGCACCTCCGAGCCCAGGCCCTGGGCCGCGCTCGTCGTCTGCACCTCCACGTTCTGCCCGCGCAGCAGCTCCTTGAGCTGGGAGACTCCGGGGCGCGGCGTCTGCCCTGGCGCCGCCCGATCATCGCTGCGCTCGCCATGGCCCTCGGTGAGGTAGATGACGCGACGCGGCCGGGCCACCGTGAGCATCCGCTTCTGGACCTCCTGATCCAGCCGCGCCAGCTGCCCGCGCGCCCGCTCGATGTCCAGGCCCGCCGTGTACACCTCTCGCTGCTCGCCGCGAGACAGGACGACGACGCCGTTGGTGGTGACGCCCAGCGTCCGTGCCCGGGCCGGCTCCACGGCCTGGTCCAGCTGCTCCACCTGGAGCTGCGGGGACTCCTGGCCCAGCTCGCGGAAGTACTGCGCCACCGCCTCGCCCACCTCGTTGGCCGGCGGGAAGAAGAGCGTCACCTGCAGCGGCTCGGTCAGGCCCTGGACGATCTTCCGGGTGGACTCGCCCGGCCTCGCGGTGCGGAAGTAGGACAGGTCCCACGACTCGTCCCGCTGCGTGGCCACGTACATGATCGAGAAGGAGAAGATGAGCACGAAGGCCGTCCCCAGGCCGGAGAACAGCGCCCCGCGCGCCCGATCCGTCTCCATCACCGGCGCGCGCACCATGGCCGCGGCCGACGCCTCCAGCAGCGCCAGCGGCACCAGCGACAGCACGAGCAGCGCCGGGAAGAGCACCTGGAACGTCACCGCCAGCTTCGGCGAGGACTGCGACAGCGGGGTGTCCAGCAGCCGCGCCCCCAGCTCCGACTGGGCGGTGAACAGCAGCAGGCCCACGAAGCCCACCACGTAGCAGGCCAGCACCCAGCGCCACAGCACGCGGCGCTCGGCGGTGGCCTGGGCCATCTTCAAGCCACCCCAGGCGATGATGCCCAGCAGCAGCACGGTGCGCACAGCCACGGTGACGGTGAGCGCGGTGCCCGCGCCGGCGATGCGCTCGGCGATGAGGCCCACCACCACCACCACCGCGAAGGCGATGCTCAGGAAGAGACTGCTCGCACGGGAGTTCATCGCCACCTCCGCGCCTCGAGCACCCGGGTGGCACCGAACAGCGCCACGTAGGTGAGCACGAGGTAGTAGGCCACGTCTCGCACGTGCACCACGCCCGCCTGGAAGGGCGGGAAGTGCTGGTTCCACAGAGACATGGCACTGAACACGCCCGCCAGCGGCTGCTCGGTGATGCGCGCCAGCAGCCAGCAGAGGATGAGCGCCACCAGCATGACGGCGGTGAGGATGGCCGCCATCACCTGGTTGCGCGCCAGCGCCGAGCCGAACGTGCCCACCGCCAGCGACGCGCTCCCCAGCAGCAGCAGCCCCAGGTAGCCCGCGAAGATGTGCCCCGCGGACACCTTGCCGTGCACCGCGATCAGCAGCGGCATGTACAGGGTGCACACCAGGTACACCGCCAGGAACACCAGCCCCGCCAGGTACTTGCCCAGGACGATGTCCCTGTCCCTCAGCGGAGAGGAGTACAGCAGCGGCAGCGTGCCCGCCTGACGCTCCTCGGCCAGCAGGCGCATGGAGATGAACACCGAGGCGACGATGGTGAAGCCGCTCGAGTAGTAGAAGAAGTTGGACAGCACCGTCGCGGAGCGCTCGGCCGCCTTGCCCAGCGCGAACGCGTTGAAGAACAGCCCGTTCAACGCGAGGATCGCCGCGATGATGATGTAGCCGCTGAGCGTGCGCAGGTAGCCCGCCAGCTCGCGGCGTGCGATCAGCAGCGCCTTCACGATGCCACCTCCGGGGCCCTGGCCCCACCGCCCGTCTGCGTCAGCCGCAGGAAGATGGACTCCAGCCGCTGCGCGCCTCTATCCAGTCGCAGCAGCTCCAGCCCCGCGCCCACCAGCGCCTGCGCCACCCTCGGCCGCATCTCCGGCGAGGCCTCCACGTGCAGCGAGAGCACCCCGCCGTCCTCGGAGGCGACGCTCACCGGGCCCACGCCCGCCAGCGCCTCCAGCGCCTTCGCCTTGTCCCCGCGCACCTCCACCTCGATGGAGCCGCCGCCCATCTTGCGCGCCAGCTCCTCCTCCGCGCCCTGCGCCACCAGCTGCCCGTTGTGGACGATGAGCAGCCTGTCACACGTCTCGCTGATCTCCGGGAGGATGTGGCTGGAGACGAGCACCGTGTGCGTGCCCTTCAGGCCGCGGATCAGCTCGCGCATGCCGCGGATCTGCGCCGGATCCAGCCCGCTGGTGGGCTCGTCCAGGATGAGGAAGGCGGGCCGGTGCACCAGCGCCTGCGCCACCCCCACACGCTGCCGGTAGCCGTGGCTGAGCGTGGAGATGAGCGCCCCGTCCATGTCCCGCAGGGCCGTCTTCTCCTCCGCCTCGGCCACCCGGGAGCGCGCCTCGTTGGGCGGCACCCCGCGCAGCTGGGCGACGAACGCGAGGTACTCCCCCACGGTCATCTCGTCATAGAGCGGCGGCGTGTCGGGCAAAAACCCGATGCGCTTGCGCACCTCGTGCGGATCGCGCACCGCGTCGTACCCGTCGATGACGACGCGCCCCGAGGTGGGCAGAAGCACACACCCCAGGATCTTCAACGTCGTCGACTTCCCGGCGCCGTTGAGGCCCAGGAAGCCAATCACCTCACCCTTGCTGATGGTGAAGGCGAGATCTCGAATCGCCACGTGCTCGCCGTAGTACTTGGTGAGCCCTTCGACCTGGATCATCGGGGACCTTCTGTGCCCTGCGAAAAAAGCGGGTCTTAATTCAAACAGCTGGGAAATTTGTCAAGGCGCAACCTGCGCCGGCCCATGGGTGAACTGGGGCCCCTGCGTGGTGAGGCCCAGCGTGAAGCGCAGGGCGGACTCCAGCTCGGGGAGCATGAAGTGGAAGCCCTGGCGCTCGGCGGCCTCGGGGCGGACGTGGGCGCCCTCCAGCACGGTCTCCTGGCCCATCTCTCCAAAGAGGGTGCGCACCGCCACCGCCGGCAGCGGGAACACCGCCGGACGGGAGAGCACCCGCCCCAGCGTCCGCGCGAAGTCCCCCTGGCGCACCGGCTGGGGGGACACGGCATTCACCGGCCCGCGCAGCTCCGGGGTGAAGAGGGCGAAGTGCGTCAGGCCCACCACGTCCTCGAGCGAGATCCAGCTCATCCACTGCCGGCCGCTGCCCAGGGGCCCGCCGCCGCCCATGCGGAAGGCCGGCGCCATCTTCGCCAGCGCCCCTCCCCGCGCGTCCAGCACCACGCCGGTGCGCAGGTGCACCACCCGGATGCCCGCCTCCTCCGCGGGCGCCGTGGCCGCCTCCCACGCCCGGCAGACGGTGGCCAGGAAGCCCTCGCCCGGGGGGCTCACCTCCGTCACCACCTCGTCCTGGCGGTTGCCGTAGAAGCCGATGCCCGTCAGGCACACCAGCACCCGAGGCTTCTTCTGGAGCCGGGCCAGCCCCTCGCACAGCACGCGCGTGCCGTCCGTCCGGCTGCGGAGGATGGTCTCCTTGGCCTGGGGCGTCCACCGCTGGGCCACGTTCTCGCCCGCAAGGTGCACCACCGCGTCCACGCCCTCCAGCGCCGCCACGTCGAGCTCGCCCTTGGCGGGGTTCCACGCCACGTCCCCCCGCGCCGCGTTCGGGCGGCCTCGCACCAGCCGCCGCACCTGGTGCCCGCCCGTGGTGAGGAAGGGCACCAGCGCGCCTCCCACCAGCCCGGTGGCTCCCGTCACCGCCACCGTGAGCGGCCCCTGCCCGGCGAAGGCCGCGTGCCGCCGCAGGTCCTCTCGCGTCAGCGCGTGCCGGTACGCGAACATCCGCTCCAGCCGGCGGCGAATCATCCCGCCACCGAAGGCCCGGCCCGCGGCGCCCAGCGGCGGCGCGTACACCACCTCGTCCTCCAGCACGGAGGAGTCCGGAGGCTCGGGCCACACCCGGTGGGTGTGCACCCAGCTCGCGAAGGGCCCGGACACCTGCTCGTCCTGGAAGAGCGAGCCCTCGATGTACTTCGTGTGCCGCGCCTCCCACCGCTGGGCCACGGGCCCTATCCGGATGCGCACCACCACCCGTGCGCCCTCCTGGATGCCGTCCCCGCTGCGCTCCAGCACCTCGGTCGTCTCCCAGGGAGGCGTCAGCCGCTCGAAGGCTCCCTCCCGGGCATGCCAGGAGAACAGCTCCGAGGCAGGCACTGGCATCCGGCTGCGTGCGTCGAACATCAACGACTTGCCCATGACCCCTCCAGGCCGCGACAGTGAAGGCCGCGCATGCTTACTCCGGAGCTTCTGAAACGCGCAGTGGAAATCCTCCGCCAGGGAGGCGTCGTCGCCCTGCCCACCGAGACCGTCTACGGCCTGGCCGCCAATGCCGAGGACGAGCTGGCGGTGCGCCGCGTCTTCGCCATCAAGGGGCGCCCTGCCACCCACCCCCTCATCGTCCACCTGGCGGGCGTCGACGCCCTGCCGGACTGGGCCCGCTCCATCCCGGAGGAGGCCCGGCGCCTGGCCGCCGCCTTCTGGCCCGGCCCCCTCACCCTGGTGCTGCCGCGCACCTCCCGCGCCACGGACGCCGTCACCGGAGGCCAGGACACCGTCGCCCTGCGGGTGCCCGCCCACCCGGTGGCCCTCGCCGTGCTCCGCGAGCTCGGGGGTGGGCTTGCGGCCCCCAGCGCCAACCGCTTCGGCCGTGTCAGCCCCACCACCGCCGAGCATGTGCGCCATGATCTCGGAAACGACGTGGACCTCGTCCTCGACGGAGGCCCCTCCATCGTGGGCGTCGAGTCCACCATCGTCGATCTCAGCTCCGGAGCCCCCGCCATCCTCCGCCCCGGAGGCCTGGCCGCCGAGGAGCTGGAGCGCGTCCTCGGGTACCCCGTCCCGGTACGCACCGCGTCAACGGTGAGGGTTTCCGGTACTTTGGCCTCCCACTATGCCCCCCGGGTGGGCGTGGTGCTCGTCGAGCCCTCCGAGGCGCTCGCCCGCGTCGAGGCCCTGCGCCTGCAGGGGCTCCAGGTGGGATTCCTGGGCCCCTCCACCCTCTCCCTGCCCAGGGAGCTGATCCGCCTGGACATCCCCGAGGACCCGGCCGGCGCCGCCCGGCTGCTCTACCTGCGCCTGCGCGAGGCGGATGTGGCGGGGCTGGACGTGCTCGTCGCGTGCCTGCCGCCGGCCCAGGGGCTGGGGCTGGCCGTGAGGGATCGCCTCTCCCGCGCCGCGGCGCCGCGCACCCCTGAGGCTTGATGCGCCGCTCGCTCTCCGATATCCCGCCACTGCCTGCTCCAAGGAGCGTATCGCCGTGACGCGACGTCTGCTCAGTCTCTTCCTCACCCTGGGTACCCTGGCCGCGTGCAACGACAAGCCGCCCGGTCAGCTCGAGCCCATTCCCCGCCCCGCCGACTACAAGGAGCCCGCCAAGGCTGAAGCGCCCAGGCCGGCCCCGAAGGCGCCTCCGGCCGATCCCAACAAGGTGATGCTGCGCTGGAACCTGGCGCCGGACGCACCCGTCGCCTACCGCCTGGATGGCACTCCGACCACGGCCACCTTCTATGCCCTCCAGCGGCCCAAGCAGGGAGACCTGCGCGTGCGCATCGGCGTCCAGGGCGCCAAGGACGCGCTGGACCAGGGCACCTTCAGCGAGCGCGGCTTCATCCTGGACGGCCTCGGGGGCGTGCACCGGAACGTCGCCACGCTGCTGCTGGAGCTACCCAAGGAGGCCGTGGGCGTGGGCGACACCTGGTCGCTGGGCGCGGACCTGGTGGACACCACCCTCCTGGGGCGCTCCTTCGTCGAGAAGAAGGCGGACCGGCGCAACACCGTGAAGCTGGTGGCCATCGCCCCCGAGGGGGACGATCGGGTCGCCACCATCGAGTACGATCTCTTCGAGAGCCTCAGCGGCAGCTTCCCCCCGGCCCTGGTGACCAGCGCGGAGGAGCCCGCGGAGGAGCCCGCCGAGACATCCCCGCTCAAGCCCGCGAAGGACAAGGGCAAGGGCAAGGGCAAGGACAAGGAGCCCGCCAAGGCCGCCACGAGCGTCTCGCCGGAGCGGCCCCTCACCGCCGAGGCGACGTTCACCGGCAAGGGAGAGTTCCTGGTGAAGGCCGGCCGCTGGCGCTCCTGGGAGGGCACCCTCTCCTCGAAGCTGGAGGGCTATACCCCGCCGTCCCCGGAGAAGAGCCCCACGCAGGTGCCCCCGGGTACGCTCCAGCTGAAGCTCACCGCGCTGGACGCGGTTCCCCCGGCGCTGCAGGAAGCCGAGGCGAGGAAGTAGCAGGGACCGCGGCCCCGTCCGCCTCGCGCACGAGGCGGACCACCGCGTCCACCCACGTGGGGTGGGCATTGAGCGAGGGCACGAGCGTCAGCGACTCGCCTCCGCACGCGAGGAACTGCTCGCGGGCGCGCATGCCCACCTCTTCCAGCGTCTCCAGGCAGTCGGCGACGAAGGCCGGGCACATCACCGCCAGCCGCTTCACGCCCCGCTTCGCCAGCTCGGGCAGCACCAGATCCGTGTACGGCTGGATCCACGGCGTGCGGCCCAGGCGGGACTGGAACGAGACGGTGTGGGCCTCCGGGGACAGCCCCAGCCGCTGGGCCAGGGCGCGCGTGGTGGCGAAGCACTGCGCGCGGTAGCAGTGCCGGTTCACGTCCGTGAGCACGTCACAGCAGCCGGCCGAGGCCAGGCAGTGGCGGCCGGACGGATCGCTCTTGCGCATGTGGCGCTCGGGCAGCCCGTGGTAGCTGAAGAGGACGTGGTCCGCGCGAGCCTCGGCGATGACGGGCCGGGCCACCTCGGCGAAGGCGTCCAGGAAGCCCGGGTGGTCGTGGAAGGCCGGCACCACGCGCACCCCCGCCACGTCCCAGGCGTCGGCCAGCACCTCGTAGGCGCGCGCCAGGGTGGAGCTGGTGGAGCTGGTGGCCTCCTGCGGATAGAGCGGCAGGAGGATGAACTCGCGCACCCCGCGCGAGCGCAGCGCCTGCACGGCGCTGGGCAGCGACGGGTTGCCGTAGCGCATGGCCAGCTCCACCTCGTACTCGCCCTGGAGACGCTCGGTCACGGCGGCCGCCAGGGCCTTGCTGTGGACGAGCAGCGGCGAGCCCTGCTCCGTCCAGACCTTGCGGTACGCCTCGGCGCTGCGGGCCGGGCGGACGGGCAGGATGATGAGGTTGAGCAGCATCCAGCGCCCCACGGGGTGGATGTCCACCACCCGCGGATCATTGAGGAACTCGCGCAGGTAGCGGCGCACCGGCCCGGACTCGGGGGCATCCGGCGTGCCCAGGTTCACCAGCAACAGACCCTTCTTCGGAGTGGGCATGGGCTCAGTGCAGGGCGTTGGGCAGGGTGAGGGCGAACTCACCGATGCGGGCCTCGAACTGCTGCCCGTTGGTGCGGACCATCTGGTAGCTGCCGCGCATGGAGCCGAAGGGGGTGCGGAGCATGGCCCAGCTGGTGTACTCGAAGCGCTCACCGGGCCCGAGCCGGGGCTGCTTGCCCACCACGCCCTCGCCCTTCACCTCTTCCACGCGTCCGTTGGCGTCGGTGATGACCCAGTGGCGGCTGCGCAGCTGCGCGGGCTGGGTGCCCACGTTGGAGATCTCCACCGTGTACATGAACGCGTAATGCCCGGACTCCGGAGCGCTGCGCTCCGGCCAGTAGGCGGGCTTCACGGTGATCCGGATGCCCTCGGTGGTCGTCGTGGACATGCGCTCCACATTTGGCCGGGATAGGCCCGGGTTGCAAGGAAAACGCCTGGGGTGACTCCGAGCTCCGAGGTCCAGGCAGTTCGACAGCGGCGGCTCGGACTCTACCCTGCATCCGCGAATGGGCCTACTTCGCAGGGGGCGGCTTGCGTTGGAGCAGGCCGGCCCGCTCCAGCAGCTCGCGGACGCGATCGGCCAGCGCCACGTGCTCCGGGTTGGCGGCGGTGAAGCGTTCGGGGGTGAGGATGACGAGCGTGCCCTGGTCCTCCACCGGCTCGATGCGCACTGGCGCTGGCAGAGGTGGCACCCGGCCCAGCCGCCGCGAGAGGTACGTCACCCAGCCTGGCCACACCTCCGGGTACTTCGGCTCGATCATTTCCCGGTGCGCACGGGAATTAGCCACGCCCCAATCTGGGTCCCACGCCGTGGCGAGCGCTCGCAGCGCTTGGACCTGGAAGGAAGTCGTCAGCACCCGCTCCGAGCCAGGCCCCTCATCAGGAGCCTCCAAGATACAGTTGTTACCCACCCACTCCGAATACCCTCCGCAGCCCATCCGCAGCCAGGCGTCATTCCCCGCCTGCCTCCCGTTCCACAGCCAGATGCTGAAGCCCAGAGCTTCCATGGGCTGGCGCCTGTCGTCGCGCATGACCTTGCTTTGGACGTACTTGATGAGAACGGGAAGATCGAGCTCCAGTGGGCGTTTGAGGGACTCCTTGAGGGACTTTGCGCTCTTGAACCAGCTGGCGAAGAGTGGATCCACCGGTTGCAGCAACTGAACCACCGTCGCCAGGCGCCGCGCGCACTCCTCCGCGTCCTCCTTCCTCGCTCCCCAGTACGCACCGATGTAGTACGTCTCGATCATCGGGCCTTTCTTATGGCAACGCTGGACACCACCTCCAGCCCTCGGCCTGTCGCCCCCACCGTGCGCGCCGTGCTTGCCGCCGTCCCGTACGTGCACAGCAGCGTCGTGCCCAGCTTCGACAGCACTCGCAGCTGCTCTCCTCGCGTCATCCACCGGAAGCGCTCCAGGTACTCCGGCGAGCTCTTCAACAGCCCCACCACCGCCGTGGGCAGCTGCTCCAGCTCCGCCATGCTCCTCAGCGGATGGCTCACCAGACTTCCCATCGCCACCGCCAGCTCCACCACGGCCTCGATGCACACCGGCGCTGACCGCATCGGCGTGGACGCTGCGCCAGCCGGTTGTTAGCGTCGCCGGGCTTCGCGGGAGGCACGCATGCGGTGACGCCACGTGGCGGTAGGAATCCTTTCAGCCCTGGCGCTGACCGGCTGCCCCTCGGAGTTCGGCAAGGACGGCCGCGTGGCCAAGGCCGTGCACAAGGACGCGGAGGAGCAGGTGCTGGAACTCACGCGTTGCTCGGAGGCGCGTCGCAGGGAGGTCTGCGCCCCGGGCAAGCAGTCCTCGGACGAGTGTCGTCGGTGCGGAGGGCCGTGAGTGCGGAAGGAGAACTGGCGCAACCTCGTGGCTGTCTTCGCAGGCGTCCTGCTGCCACTGCCGCTGCTGTTGCTGTGGGGGCTGCTGAGGCCAGCGCTACCAGCGAATGCGCCAACCGGAGTGCGCATCAGCCCCATCCTCACCCAAGCGCAGCGCATGCGGCTGGTGACGTACGGGCGGCGCTGTGGTCCGAACAACGAGAAGTGTGAGCCACCCCTGGGCTGCTTGTTCGACGTCCGCTTTCCACGGACACCCTGCACCGACAGCGAGTGCTTGACGGATGCGCAGTGTCTGGAGGGCGAGGTGTGCCGAAACCTTGCCACCTGGGGAGACACACCCCAGGTTCGCCGCTGCATCCCCATTGGCCCACGCCAGGAGGGAGAGGGCTGCGTCGAACTTCCGCGCGACAAACGCAACTCCTGTGCTCCTGAATGGCTATGCAGTGGCCGTGATGAAGCCTGGTGCGCCCGGCCCTGCCGCCTGGGCGACAGCGAGGATTGTCCCGAAGGCTTCTTCTGCGCGGACACCGTTCCACAGCCCGCCTGTCTGCCCACGTGCGACAAACGCGGATGCCCCCCAGGTCAGCAGTGCATCCCGTTCGGGGAGGGCACCTCGATGTGCGCGCAGGTGTATGGCCCCGACTGCCGGACGACTCCCTGCCCTGAGGGTCGCAAGTGCGACGTTGCCAGAGAGCCACCCTATCCAGGCAAGGTGTGGATGGAATGTGTCCAGGAGTGCGGCGAAGACTTGCCCCCCTGCGGCACCGGCAACGTCTGCGACGGCTGGCATTGCCTGCCGGCCTGCGACCCTCACGGCCCTCCGGACGCGTGTGGCGAGGGCTATCACTGCAGCCGCAGCTGGGAGCAGGGCCCCTTCTCATGCCAGCCGCTCTATTGGGATTGGACGATGGGCATCTGAAGCACACTCACCTCTGGATTGCGCACGGCGGCGCAGCCCTACTTCGCGGGGTGCGGCTTGCGTTGGAGCAGGCCCGCCCGCTCCAGTAGCTCGCAGACGCGATCGGCCAGCGCCACGTGCGCCGGGTTGGTGGCGGTGAAGCGCTCGGGCGTGAGGATGACGAGCGTGCCCTTGTCTTCCACCGGCTCGATGCGCACTGGCGCTGGCAGCGGCGGCACACGTCCCAGCCGCCGCGAGAAGTATGTCACCCAGCCTGGCCACACGTCCGGGTACTTCGTCTTGATCATGTCACGGTAGGCGGATGAGACGGCCGCGCCCCAGTCCGGTTCCCATGCAGTGGCCAGGGCTCGCAGCGCCGCGACCTGGAAGGACGTCGTCAGAACGCGCTCCAACCCCGGCCCCTCGTTCGGCGCATCCAGCACACACCGGTTGGTCCCCTGCTCCCAATATCCCCCGCAGCCAATACTCAACCACGCGTCGTTCCCCCCCTGATGTCCATTCCACAGGCTGAAGCTGAACCCCAGGTCTTCCATGGGCTGGCGCCTGTCATCGCGCATGAGGTGGCGCTGGATGTACTGCTGGAGGCTGGAGACTTCGAGCTCCAACGGGCGCGTGAGGGCCTGCTTGAGCGACTTTGAACCCTTGAACCAGCTGGCGAAGAGCGGATCCACGGGCTGAAGCAACTGGACCACCGTCGCCAGGCGCCGCGCGCACTCCCCCGCGTCCTCCTTCCTCGCTCCCCAATACGCGCCGACGTAGTACGTCTCGATCATGGGCCGTTCTTATTGCAGTGCGGGAGTGTGAACCACCTCGATCCCCTTGACCTTTGCGTCCTCCAAGAGCTTTCGGATGGCGGCTGCCGCCTTCTCCTCCGCCACATGCCACCGAATGGGAACCCCCGGGATAGCTCGGAGCTGGCGTTGAGCCTGCTCGACGAGTTGCTTGGCTCCCGAGTCCTTGAACCAGCGTTTGGGGGCAAGGTTGTCGGTGAACTTGTTGGCGTAGCCGGGCCCCTTGGCCTCCAACAGCACTCCCTCCTCGAAGCCGTCGAGCTTCACCCCTCCGCTCTTCATGTCCTTGCCTCCCACCCAGTACGCCTCGCTCGCCGCGTGCCCACTGATCTGCTCCTGGTAGCGCGCCGCGCGCCTGCTCATCACCTCGTGCGCTGGCCCCCACTGCCCAGGACCTTCTGGCGCCGCCGGCTGTCCTCCTCTCGCCGCGTCGTTGGCTCGATGAAGGATGAGGGCCGCTCCGGGCCCGCCGCGCAGCGCCGTCACCACCCGCCCCACCGGCACCGCCACTCGCTCCACCGCCAGCGCTCCCTCGGCCGTCAGCCTCAGCGCCGGTACCGACACCACCTCCAGCCCTCGGCCTGTCGCTCCCACCGTGCGCGCCGTGCTTGCCGCCGTCCCGTACGTGCACAGCAGCGTCGTGCCCAGCTTCGACAGCACTCGCAGCTGCTCTCCTCGCGTCATCCGCCGGAAGCGCTCCAGGTACTCTGGCGAGTTCTTCAGTAGCGCCACCACCGCCGTGGGCAGCTGCTCCAACTCGGCCATGCTCCGCAGCGGATGGCTCACCAGCCTTCCCATCGCCACGGCCAGTTCCACCACGGCCTCCTCCGCCCCCTCCATCACCCGGCTGAGCACATCCGCGTCGTCGTACACCTCCGCCAGCACTCCGCCCTGCCTGCTCTCCCTCAGCTCCTCATCCACCTCGAAGAAGGCCATGCCGTTGCGCCCCGAGTAGAAGCGCCCCACCTCGAAGCCACGCGCTCGAAACGCTCCCTCCTTCCACTCCACAGGCGCCACGCGCTGCTGCGTCTCTCCCGTGAGCGCCCACGCCAGGTACCCGTCCGGCCTCAGCACTGCCAGCCCCCGGAAGCGCTTCACTCGCTCCAGCAGCTCCTCGCGCCCTGGCTCCTCTTCCCCCTCCATCACCTCTCTCAACAAGTAGCTGGCCACCAGCCGTGGGCCAAAGCCGGCCAGCGTGACGGGCTTGCCCAGCAGCACCTCATACAGCTGCGCCGCTTCCTCCGGCGTCAATGGCTCCCCTCGCGCCGGCAGCTCGTTGAGGTTGTCCAACCCGCCCAGCAGCAGCACCGCCTCGAAGCCATCCACCTGCACCAGCCCGCCCATCACCGCGCGCGCCACCAGCCCCGCGGGGCCACTGCTGCCTTCGCGGCCCGACGGCTGCGCCTTCTCTTTGCTCGCGGCCACCGGGCCTGGCGCGTCCTGGGGGGTGGCTGGCCGGTAGCGCAGCCGCTCCAGCATCGCCACCCCTCCCAGCGGCGGCCCGCCCCGGCCGCTGGCGCAGCCCGCGACCACCGCCCACAGCACCACCACCGCCCATCCCTTCGTGGCTCGGGGCACGTGCCGCTTCTCTCGGCTCTCCTTCATCTCTCCTCCCCCTCCGCTCTCCGGCTCCAGCGCGGATTCAGCACTCAGTAGAATCCTCTGCCGCAGGGGACTCCATGCCCTCCCGCGTGAGAATGCGAGCGTGCTCTGCTCCTCCACGGCCTCGATGCGCACCGGCACTGGCAGCGGCGGCATGGACGCTGCGGCAGCCTGTTGTTAGCGTCGCCAGGCTTCACGGGAGGCACTCATGCGGTGGCGCTACGTGGCGATAGGAATCCTTTCAGCCCTGGCGCTGACCGCCTGCCCCTCGGAGTTCGGCAAGGACGGCCGCGTGGCCAAGGCCGTCCATCAGGATGCGCAGGAGCAGGTCATCATCATCAGCAAATGCGAGGAACGTTACCGCAATCGGGTCTGCGCCCCTGGCAAGGAGACCTCGATGGAGTGTCTCGAGTGCGGAGGGCCGCCTTAGGTGCGGACGGGGAGTTGGCGCAAGTGGGTGGCTGTCTTCGTGGGAGTGCTGCTGTTGCCTCTGCCCCTGCTGGTCCTGCTGTGGGGGCTGCTCAAGCCAGAGGTGCCAGCGGATGGCCCCCCAGGGGTGCGCGTCAGCCCCATGCTCACTCACGACCAGCGCATGCGCTTGGTGACGTACAGGCGGCGCTGCGGTCCGAGCCAGGAGAAGTGTGAGCCCCCGCTGGGCTGCTTGTACGACTCTCGCTACCCACAGACCACCTGCGTCGACAGCGAGTGCCTGACGGATGCACAGTGTCTGGAAGGCGAGGTGTGCCGCCGCCTTGCCACCTGGGGAGACACACCCCAGGTTCGCCGCTGCGTCCCCGTGGGCCCGCGTCAGGAGGGAGAGGGCTGCGTCAGGCTTGCATGGGACAAAGTGAATGCTTGCGCTCCTGAATGGCTGTGCAGCGGCCGTGACTGGGAGTGGTGTGCCCGGCCTTGCCGCCTGGATGACAGCAAGGGCTGCCCTGAGGGCTTCTTCTGCGCGGACACCGTTCCCCAGCCCGCCTGCCTGCCGACGTGCAAGGCACGCGGATGTCCCCAGGGTCAGCAGTGCATCCCATTCAGTGAAGGCGCTTCCGTGTGCGCTCGGGTCTATGGCCCCCAGTGCCAGCAGACTCTCTGCCCGGATGGCCGCAAATGTGAAGTGATCCACGAGCCGTCGCATCCAGCCCAGGTGTGGATGGAGTGTGTCGAGGAGTGTGGTGACGGTTTACCGCCCTGCGGCGCTGGCAAGGTCTGTGATGGCCGGCATTGCCGGCCGGCGTGCGATCCCCATGGCCCAGAGGTGTGCGGCGAGGGCTATCACTGTAGCCGCCGTGGGGAGGACAGGCCCTTCGCATGCCAACCCCTGTCCTGGGATGAGACGATGGCGAACTGAGCGAGGCAGTGGCTTCTGCTCGCGGCTTCCATGTATGGGCCTACTTCGCGGGGGGCGGCTTACGTTGGAGCAGGCCGGCCCGCTCCAGCAGCTCGCAGACGCGATCGGCCAGCGCCACGTGCTCCGGGTTGGTGGCGGTGAAGCGCTCGGGCGTGAGGATGACGAGCGTGCCCTGGTCCTCCACCGGCTCGATGCGCACTGGCGCTGGCAGCGGCGGCACACGGCCCAGCCGCCGCGAGAAGTATGTCACCCAGCCCACCTTCGCCCCCAAATATTGCGTCTTGCTCATGTCACGGTAGGCGGTGGAGATGGCCGCGCCCCAGTCCGGGTCCCATGCGGTGACCAGGGCCCTCAGCGCCGCGACCTGGAAGGGCTCCGTCAGGACGCGCTCCACCCCCGGCCCCTCGTTCGGCGCGTCCAGGACACACCGGTTGGTCACCTGCTCCCAATACCCCCCGCAAGCAATGCTCAGCCAAGCGTGGTTCTCCCCCTGCTTCCCATTCCACAGACCGAAGCTGAAGCCCAGATCTTCCATGGGCTGGCGCCTGTCGTCGCGCATGAGGTAGCGCTGGATGTACTGCTGGACACTGGAGACTTCGAGTTCCAGCGGGCGCGTCAAGGACTGCTTGAGCGACCTGGCGCTCTTGAACCAGCTGGCGAAGAGCGGGTCCACCGGCTGCAGCAACTGGACCACCATCACCAGGCGCCGCGCGCACTCCTCCGCGTCCTCCTTCCTCGCTCCCCAGTACGTGCCAATATGGTACGTCTCGATCATCGGGCCTTTCTTATTGCAGCGCCGGGGTGTGGACCACCTCGATCCCCTCTACCTCTGCATCCTTCAAGAGCTTTCGGATGGCGTCTGCGGCCTTCTTCTCCGCCACATGCCACCGGATGGGGACACCCTGCGCTACCCTGAACTGGCGTTGAGCCTGCGCGATGAGTTGCCTGGCTCCGGAATCCTTGAACCAAGGTTTGGGTGCGAGATCGTCGGTGAACTTGTTGGCGTAGCCGGGCCCCTTGGCCTCCAGCAGCACTCCCTCCTCGAAGCCGTCGAGCTTCACCCCGCCGCTCTTCATGTCCTTGCCCCCCACCCAGTACGCCTCGCTCGCCGCGTGCCCGCTGATCTGCTCCTGGTAGCGCGCCGCGCGCCTGCTCATCACCTCGTGCGCGGGCCCCCACTGCCCAGGGCCTTCTGGAGCCGCCGGCTGTCCTCCTCTCGCCGCCTCGTTGCTTCGCTGGAGGATGAGGGCCGCTCCAGGCCCGCCGCGCAGCGCCGTCACCACCCGCCCCACCGGCACCGCCACTCGCTCCACCGCCAGCGCTCCCTCGGCCGTCAGCCTCAGCGCCGGTACCGACACCACCTCCAGCCCTCGGCCTGTCGCTCCCACCGTGCGCGCCGTGCTTGCCGCCGTCCCGTACGTGCACAGCAGCGTCGTGCCCAGCTTCGACAGCACTCGCAGCTGCTCTCCTCGCGTCATCCGCCGGAAGCGCTCCAGGTACTCCGGCGAGCTCTTCAGCAGCCCCACCACCGCCGTGGGCAGGTGCTCCAGCTCCGCCACGCTCCGCAGCGGGTGGCTCACCAGCCTTCCCATCGCCACGGCCAGCTCCACCACGGCATCCTCCGCACCCTCCATCACCCGGCTCAGCACATCCGCGTCGTCGTACACCTCCGCCAGCACTCCGCCCTGCCTGCTGTCCCTCAGCTCCTCATCCACCTCGAAGAAGGCCATGCCGTTGCGCCCCGAGTAGAAGCGCCCTACCTCGAAGCCATGTGCCCGAAACGCTCCCTCCTTCCACTCCACCGGCGCCACGCGCTGCTGCGTCTCTCCCGTGAGCGCCCACGCCAGGTACCCGTCCGGCCTCAGCACCGCCAGCCCCCGGAAGCGCTTCACTCGCTCCAGCAGCTCCTCGCGCTCAGGCTCCTCTTCCCCCTCCATCACCTCTCTCAACAAGTAGCTGGCCACCAGCCGCGGGCCAAAGCCGGCCAGCGTGACCGGCTTGCCCAGCAGCACCTCGTACAGCCGCGCCGCTTCCTCCGGCGTCAATGGCTCCCCTCGCGCCGGCAGCTCGTTGAGGTTGTCCAACCCGCCCAGCAGCAGCACCGCCTCGAAGCCATCCACCTGCACCAGCCCGCCCATCACCGCGCGCGCCACCAGCCCCGCGGGGCCACTCCCGCCTTCACGGCCAGGCGGCGGCTGCTGCGCCTTCTTCTTGCTCGCGGCCACCGGGGCTGGCGCGTCCTGGGGGGTGGCCGGCCGGTAGCGCAGCCGCTCCATCATCGCCACCCCTCCCAGCGGCGGCCTGCCCGGGCCGCTGGCGCAGCCCGCGACCACCGCCCACAGCACCACCACCGCCCAGCCCTTCGCGGCTCGGGGTACGTACCGCTTCTCTCGGCTCGCCTTCATCTCTCCTCCCCCCTCCGCTCTCCGGCTCCGGCGCGGATTCAGCGCTCAGTAGAATCCTCTGCCGCGGGGAACACTACGCCTTCCAGCGTCACATGGCGTGCCACCCGCCGCATACAGAGGCCATCCATCAAGACGCGCAGGACCAACTGGGTATCGTGAGTTGCTCGGAGGCGCGGAACCAGAGGTATACGACGGCCGCAGAGGTGTTCCTTGTCGCCTTTGTTGGTGGTCATCAAAAGGCGCGGAAATCTGGTCATGGTCGGTTCGGGGTCTTGACATTGACCTGGCGCCCCTCGGGCGCCAGACGATCAGCCCCAGCCGCCGTGCGCCCGACGAGTCATAGGGGCGCCTTGGAGGCGCCGAGCGAAGCGAGCTTGCCCTTGACGCGGCGGGCGTGCGGTGGCCCGCCAATCCCGGAAACCCGGTCGAGCGATGACCCAGTTCCCGCGCTTTCTCATGTCGGCCAACACGCCTTGCCGGGTCGCCGTGTAGTTTGCACGGACGCACCATGCACACCCGCTTCTCCTCTCTGCTGGAAGTCCCTCTGTTCCTCTCAGCGTTTACGCGGTGCCCCCCTCTTCTGTGGGTGGTGTGTCTCGGCGTCCTCTGCTCGCAGACGGCCATGGCAGAGCGGACGTCCTCGTCTGGGGATGCTGCAACCCTTGCGGACCTCCAGCACGAGGTCGCCATGCTCAAAGAGACGAGCACGTTACGATTGGAAGCACAAAAAGAAAGCCTCCAAAAAGACTTGCAACTTCTGCAAAAAGACCTGCAGACCTTACAAGCAAACATCGACAAGCAGAACCAGCGGATAGAGGACATCAATGCCGCGACAAATCGGTTCTCGATAGCGCTGACCGGATTCGGGATCCTCATCACCCTGGTTGTTGCGATAGCAGGTGCGGCCGCTTGGTATAGCGCAGGAACAAAAGCAAAGGAGGCTGCGCAGGACTGGGTCAGAAGCCATGAAACGGAATTGCTTGAGCAGGTGAAGCGGGCACAGGCGGAGGTGGAGGCCAAGGTCGGCATCTTTGAGACTGCGGTGGCCCAAGCCAGCCAGCATCTTCAAAGTCAAATTGATGCCATCAAGGCCACGGTTGATGCCATTGGCGAGAAAGCAGCGCAAGTCAGTCAGCGCATGCAGACACATGAAGACGCCGTCAAGCAGGAGGCGGAAGGTGCGAAGGCTCAAATTCGAGCGGCGGTCGCTGCCGCCACTCCCGCTGCGCCAACGGCGGAGCAGAAGAGTGCGCTAAGGGAAGAGGCAAAGCGGATCACGCAGAAACCCGAGGCTGATTATACATTCAAGGATTGGGAGTCTCGTGCCCTGAATGCCTATAATGAAAGCGATTGGGATACCGCTGCACTGTTCTTTGGCAATGCCGCTAGATCCATTTCCGCGCCCCCTCTCGGAGTTGCACGGTCGTTGTTTGGCCGAGCCATAGCGCTTGGCCTGAAAGGCCACAGCGGGGAGGCGGTGGCCAGCTACGAGGAGGTGGTGCGGCGCTTTGGCGAGGCCGCGGAGGTCCCCCTGAGGGAGCAGGTGGAGGTCCCCCTGAAGAAGCAGGTGGCCATGGCGCTGGTCAACAAGGGCGTCACGCAGGGGCAGTTGGGGCGCGCCGAGAAGGAGGTGGCCAGCTACGAGGAGGTGGTGCGGCGCTTTGGCGAGGCTGCGGAGGTCCCCCTGAAGGAGCAGGTGGCCAAGGCGCTGGTCAACAAGGGCGTCACGCAGAAGCAGTTGGGGCGCACCGAGGAGGCGGTGGCCAGCTACGAGGAGGTGGTGCGGCGCTTTGGCGAGGCCGTGGAGGTCCCCCTGAAGGAGCCGGTGGCCACGGCGCTGTTCAACAAGGGCGTCGCGCAGGGGCAGTTGGGGCGCGCCGAGGAGGCGGTGGCCAGCTACGAGGAGGTGGTGCGGCGCTTTGGCGAGGCCGCAGAGGTCCCCCTGAAGGAGCAGGTGGCCATGGCGCTGGTCAACAAGGGCGTCACGCAGGGGCAGTTGGGGCGTGCCGAGGAGGCGGTGGCCAGCTACGAGGAGGTGGTGCGGCGCTTTGGCGAGGCCGCGGAGGTCCCCCTGAAGAAGCTGGTGGCCATTGCGCTTAATAGTTTGGGTTTTGATTTGTTACTAAAAACCAAGCGCTCTTGGTCTGATAGTGGCTCTCGCAAGCGGGATTTGGGACTTGCCGAAGCACGATTCCTCAGCGCACATGAATATGCTTCAAGCAACTCCATGGTGATGGGAAATCTAGCGTATGTTTATTTCCTGAGTGGGCGGAGAGAACTTGTGAGCGAAATGCTTCAGCGCGCCCTGCAAGCGGGTGGTGAGGAACTCTACAATGCTACGATCCAAGACACCAAGACGGACTCTGTGCCAGAAGATGCTGAATTCAGAGCAATCGTAGAAAAGACATGGGTTCAATTACAGACGCAGGCCGCCAAAAAGGTGGTCCCGCGTCCCTCAGAGGAAGGAACGGGGGGCCTTCCCTCCTCTGAGTGATGAGGACAGTGGCGCGGGCTACGCCTTCGCCGCCGTCGGGCTGCGATCTGACTGGAGGCAACCATGAGGAAGCGCGGCGTAGCGATCGCGGCGACGAAGTTCGGTGCTTCCGGCAGATCGTCTCCACTTCGAGTTCCAGCGGGCGCGTCAGGGACTGCTTGAGCGACCTGGCGCTCTTGAACCACCGGGCGAAGAGTGGATCCACCGGCTGCAGCAACTGGACTACCTTCACCAGGCGCCGCGCGCACGCCTCCGCGTCCTCCTTCCTCGCTCCCCAGTACGCGCCGATGTACTACGTCTCGATCATCGGGCCTTTCTTATGGCAGCGCTCGGGATGTCTCCTCCCTCCTCATCGGCACCGGCGCGGAATCAGCGCGCAGTGGAATCCGGAGCCGCAGGGAACACTACGCCCTCCAGCGTCACACTGCGCGCGCCACCCGCCTCCCACAGCCTGAGGGTGTATGTGCCCTGGAGTTCCCGCTCAGACGCTTCGGCTTCCACCACCACACTCCCGAACTTCCCCAACGCGATCGGTGCGGACTGCCACAGCGGCAGCACCTGCACCTCTCTCCCATGCGCATCCGCCAGCGTGGCGCCCTCGGCCCCCCATGGCTGCGCTCCAGACAGAAGATGTAGCTGCAATTCCACCGCCCCCCGGGTACTCGCTCGGTAACTCCACACACCCGTCGGACTCAGCGCGCTGCCCTTACGCACGATGAAGCGCGGCGTAGGCCAGGAGAGGTTCTCGGACGCGACACCTCGGCTTTTCGTGCCCATGATCCCCGCGCTCACCAGGCCCCGCAGCCCCTCGGGACTGCCCTGAGAGGCGCGCAGCTGGGCGTTCTCCTCCTGGCAGCGCCGCGCCGCTTGTCTCTGCTCGACCAGCTCCCGCTGGTAGGACTCCGCCGTGCGTGCCTGACGGTGCACCTCCACCTGCCGCGCCGCTCTGGCTGGGTGCACGTAGAGGAGCACGGTGGCCACGGCTGGCGCCACCCCATCCCCGAAACGCACCGTCAGCTTGCGCCACTCGCCGGGCAGCAGGAGCGCCGTGGGAAGGAGTGCCACGAGCTGCCGGCCCTGCACCCGTTGCACCTCTTGCTCCGTGGCCTGCACCTCCACCGCCCCGGGCGCCAGTGGCGTGTCGAAGAGCAGGGTGGTGGCCGTACCCGGGCTGAGGCAGAGCACGGGCGGTGCGCTCGGCTCGGCGGAGAGCTCCAGGGGCCGGGGCGCGGCTTCACAGTCGGGTGGGTTGGGCGAAGCCTCCAGGCCTGGCGTGGCGGCGAGCACGGCGGACAACAGCGGCAAAGCGGTGAGCACGGCGAGGTGACCTCCGAGGGTGGCAGGCGGCGGCGTGTCCTGGCACGTCGCCTCTACCACGCCTCACCCGTGCGGCGTGCTCACCTCTCGCGATGCGCGGTGTCTCACTCGAACTTGCGAACAGCTTGCAGGGGAACGTAGGAGGAGACTTCGCCCTCGTCGTTGCGTGGGTGCCGATACGCGATGCAGACAGGGTACGTCTTGCCCTCCTGGGTAGTGGCCTGAACGAAGTGCCCCCAGGCGTACTTCTCCGAGAGGAGGATCCGCCCCGAGAGCAGCACCAGTTGACCGAGTTGACCGAGGGGTTCGCTAAGTTTCACCGTCGTCCACCCCTCTTTGATGGGGACAGGCCGCGCTGGCCCGTCGTACCACGTGAACACCCCCGCTCCCTGGTCGCCGATACGGATGCCCAGCTGCTCCATGGCCTCCAACGAGCCCGGCGGACACGGCTCGGCCGTCACCGGCGGAGGGCGCACTTCCGCGCCAGGCCCGGTGCAGGCCAGGGTGGTGCAGGTGGTGAGCAGGGCCGCCGCCTTCCTTGCGGACCCCGGGCGCTTGGGTTGCTTCTGCTGCTCTGTCTTCACGGAAGCCTCAGGCTCTTGAGCCGTGGCGCCAGCGGCCACGGACGCGGCGAGAGCCCCCTCGGTCTCGAGAGGAACCGCGCGCTCAGCTTCCGGTGGTTTCAGAGGAGGCGCCACTTTCCCACCGCTCCACCAGGTAGGCAGGCTCCCATCCCACCCGAGCAGAGGGTTCGGGGCCGCGGACGCCCCCACTGTGGAGCTCCGCGCAGCCGGAGCCAGAGCCGTCACCTGCCCCCGTGACGCGAGCCACGCGGCCAGCCATCCCAGCGTGAGGAGCAGGCCCACCGCCGTCACTTCCACCGCACGTCGCCGCCATGGCGAGGCACGCAGAGCAGGAGCCGAAGCGGATGCGGAGACAGGAGCGACGGGAACACCGTCCGGCCTGAAGGACTGCTCCCGCTCGGCGGAGCCAGCTGGCTCCAGCGCCACCGCGAGGGCCGCACGCTTGCCACGGCGTGGCCTGGAAGAGCCCCTGGCCCACCGCTCCTCCTCGTCCATGTCCTCCTCCTCGGGAGGACCAGCAGGCTCGACGTGAGGCTCGCACAGCGGCGCTTCCCACTCCGACCCCTCCCGCCTGAGCAGTTCCTCCACCCCCTGCCCCAACGCCGCCGCGTCCGGCCTGGCCTCGGGATGCTTCGCCAGCAGCCGCAGACACAGCTCGCTCAGCTCGCGCGGCACTCGCGGGTTGCGCTCGTGCGGCGGCACTGGCGCGCGGCTGAGCACCGCCTCCACGTCCGCGCCCTCCTCCACCGAGAAAGGCACGTCGTCCGTCAACAGCCAGTAGAGCACCACCCCCACCGCGTACACGTCATCCGCCGGCGTGGGCCGGTAGCGCGCCCCCTGCTCGAAGCCGTGCTCCCGCAGGAAGCGCCAGGCCTCGGGGCTGCGGTACTCCCAGGTGCCCGGCGGCACCACCCCTCGCGTCACCCGCGCGGCCTGCTCGCAGCCGCTCACGCCGAAGTCCACCAGCACCGCCGCGCCGTCCTCCTCCCTCACCAGGACGTTGGCCTCCTTCACATCCCGGTGCACCACGCCGGCCGCGTGCACCGCGCCCAGCCCCTGGCTCAAGTCCCGCAGCAGGTGCAACACCCGGCGCGCGCAAGGGTTCTCCTCGCGGACCCACGCGTCCAGCCGCCGCCCCGCCACGTACTCCATCACCACCACCAGGTAGCGCGGCTGCGCCTCCGGCCACTGCCAGAAGCCGCGCAGGCTCGCCACGTGGCGGTGGTGCACGCGGCTGAGCACCACCACCTCGCGCTCGGCCCACCCGGAGTGGTGCTCCAGCGACAGGAACTTCAGCGCGTGCGCTTGCCCGCCGCGCCGCGCCAGGAACACGGTGCCGAAGCCACCCGCTCCCAGCCGCCGCGCCACCACATAAGGCCCCACCTCCGTGCCGGGCTCGAGCCGCACCCCGGAGGTGTGGCGCCGCCTCCGGCGCCCCTGGGCCATGGCGGGCCTGACGGTGGGTTCACTCATGGCGGACCTCTCTGAAAAGGGGCAGGGAACCACAACCGCTCAGGTAGGTACGTCCGGGCCTCCACGACACGGACTTCCCACCCCAAGGTAGGCCCTCACCCACACGGGGGGATGTCCAAACGTTTGGACATGGGGGGAGATGTCCGGACGTTTGGACATGGGGGAGATGTCCGGACGTTTGGACATGGGGGGATGACCGGACGTCCGGTCATCAGGGCGAGGGAGATGACCGGACGTCCGGTCATCAGGGCGAGGGAGATGACCGGACGTCCGGTCATCAGGGCAGGTAACCAACAAGGTTGGACGGACTAACGCACGAGGTATACACCCTGACTAACCCATGCATACAACCCACCGCCGCCGTCCCCGGCGCGGACACGCGCAGGAGAGTCACTCCATGTCGTTGAGGCTCGCAGAGAACATCGGCACCGCCACCCGCGAGGCGCGCACGCAGGCAGGGCTTTGCCGCCAGCAGGTCGCCGAGGCCATCGGGCTGTCACTCCCCGCCTACGAGAGGCTGGAGCGAGGACGGCTGCTCCCAGGTGTCACCACCCTGTGCCGCCTGGCCCAGGCGCTGAACACCTCCGTGGATGTCCTCGTGGGCCGCTGGCCTCTCCTCCCGGTCCGCGCGCCATGAGAGAGCAGATCGCCTCGAGGCTCAGCAATGCCGCCCGCGCCGCGCGCGAACGCCTGGGCCTGACCCAGGCCGAGGTCGCCGGGCTCATGGAGCTGTCCCCCATCGTCTACAACCGCCTGGAGCGCGGCAGGATGCTCCCCAGCGTTCCGACGCTCGTCCAGCTGTGTGAGACCTTGCGCATCTCCCCCGCGGAGCTGCTCGGCTTCCCCCGCCCGGAGAAGGCACGCAAGGCGGTCCTCTCGGAGGAGGAGCCCCCCTCGCTTCAGCAGCTCCTCACCCTGGCCAGGCGGCTGGACGACAGCCAGCGCCAGGTGCTCATCACCGTGGCCAAGGCCCTCCTCCGCTGAGGCCAAGGGCCGGGACACCACCTCCTCGCGCCCCCAGCCCGGCCCCCGCTCACCCCTCCGCTTCGTCGCTGTCGAGCAGCTCGGGGTAGAGACCACCCTCCACGGGCTCCCCCACGTCACGCAAGGCGCTCGCGTCACGGATCAGCCGCTCCACCTCCTCGGCTGCATCCTTGCGCCCGTAGCTCGGGGCCAGCGCGGCGAGCTGGGCGAGCAGCTCCCGCCGCAGCTCCCCGACCGTCGCGTGGCGCCGGGCCGGATCCCGCTGGAGCGCCTTGCGCAGCAGGGCCGCGAGCCCCTCCGGCAGGCCCGCCGCCGCACGCTCGACATCCTCCGGGCCGTAGCGCTCCACCCGCGCCAGCATCCGCTCCAGCGGCAGCGGTGGGGCCTCATCCGCCCGCACCTCCCTCCCCGATGACGACGCGGACACCTCCTCCTGCTCGCCATCGAAGAGGTGGTGGCTCGTCAGTGCCTCGAGCAGGACCAGTCCCAGGGAGAAGACGTCCGAGCGGGCATCCATGGGAAGGCCCAGGAGGTACTCGGGCGAGGCGTAGAGCAGATCCCCTTTCTTGAGCAGCTCGGGCGTCTCCAGCCGGCCCACCCGCTTCGAGTACGCCGCGCCGAAGTCCGTCAGCTTCACCTCGCCGCAGCGGCGGCCCACGCGGATGTTCCGAGGGCTGACGTCCCGGTGGATGATGCCCAGGGGGCGGCCTCCGTCCTCCCGGTCGGTCAGCGTATGCGCATAGTCGAGCGCGTCCGCCACCTCCGCCGCGACGTAGAGCGCGAAGGGGGCCGGCAGCGGCTGGCGCCGCAACGCCGCCGTGCTCAGCAATGACTCGAGCAGCGGACCGGCCACGTACTCCATGACGACGTACGGGCTGCCCCCGAACACCTTGAAGTGATGGACCTGGGCAATGGCTGGATGGTGGAGCCGGAACGCCAGCTGCACCTCCTCCTTCAGGCGCTGGCGCAGCTCGGACCGCCGAGGGGACTGAAGGCGCTTGACCACCACGTGGCCGGCCATGCCCCGGGGCAGCGACCGCTCGAAGAGGAGCAGCTGCACCCCGTTCTTCCGCTCCTCCAGGACGCGCAGGAACTTGAAGGTGACCGGCCCGGCACGGAAGGACTCCCGCTGCTGAATCAGCCGGGACAGCCGCTCCATGCCCTCGAGCACCTCGGCGAGCTCCCGCCGAGCCTCCGGCGACAAGCCTTCCTCCGGGGCCGCGGGCGTTTCCTCCTCATGCTTCCTGTCACTCATGGCGTGCTCCGGATGAACAACCTGCCACATCATCAACCTCCCTGGTTAGCTAACCTGACGAGTTAGCACACAGGCCGAGGCGAGAGGAAGCAGCCGGCACGCTGTTCAGCGCAGTCCTCACGCGTGTTGCGCGGGCAACTCCACGCCTACGAGCACTTTCTGGAGATGAACCGGGCGAAGGCGCCGAATCGACGCGCCCTCAGCCCTTCACGCGCTCCTGGTCCTGCTTGGGCTCCGGCGGCTTCACGCCCTCCGGAAGGGGCTCCTCCGCGGCCTTGGGCCAGAGGAGCGAGGCCCCGATGCTGCTGGCGAGGATGAGGGCGATGATTCCCAGGGACACGGCCTCGTGGAAGTGGAACTTGATGGAGGTGAGCAGCATCTTCACCCCCACGAAGCACAGGATGATGGACAGGCCCACCTTCAGGAAGTGGAACTTCTCCATCAGCCGGGCCACCAGGAAGAACAGCGAGCGCAGCCCGAGAATCGCGCACACGTTGGACGTGTAGGCGATGAACGGATCCTGGGTGATGCCCAGCACCGCGGGGATCGAGTCCAGCGCGAACAAGAGGTCCGTGGCCTCCACCACCAGCAGCACCAGGAACAGCGGCGTCACCTTGGTGCGGTTGTCCTCCTTCACGAAGAAGTGGCTGCCGGTGCCCTGCCGCGCCACCGGCAGCACGCGCCGGGCGAACTTCACCACCGCCTGCTGCTCCGGGTCCGCCGCCTCTCCGTCCTCCTTGGACAGCAGCATCTTCACGCCGGTGAACACGAGGAAGGCGCCGAAGATGTAGATGAGCCAGTGGAAGCGCGTCACCAGCGCCGTGCCGGTGATGATGAGCGTGGCGCGCATCAGGAACGCGCCCAGGATGCCCCAGAAGAGCACCCGGTGCTGGTGCTCCGGCGCCACCCGGAAGTAGCTGAACACCACCAGGAAGACGAACAGGTTGTCGACCGAGAGCGCGTACTCGACGACGTAGGCGGTGAGCCACTGCAGCCCCAGCTCCGAACCGCGGAAGAACCCGATGCCCAGGCAGAACAGCAGGCTGATGCTGATCCACACCGCCGTCCAGATGCCCGCTTCCTTGGGCGAGACCGCGTGGTCCTTGCGGTGGAACACACCGAGGTCCAGGGCGAGCATCGCCACCACGAAGACATGAAAGCCGACCCAGAGCGCGACTTGGCTGTTCACAGACCTTCCAGGGTTGACACGGAGCGGCGAGCACCCTACTCGGCCTGACCGCCTTCCGTCGACTCCTGCCTAACTCTTCCGGGGGCGAACCGCTACAAGTCCGTGGCCGGCCGGCGCAGCACCATGAGGGAGCGCCCCGCCACCTGCACCTTGCCGCCCGCGGGGGTATGGGCGTGGGAGCAGTCCTCGGCCGTGGTGGTGTCCACCAGCAGCTCCCAGTCCGCGCCCCACTCGATGGCGGGCAGCGCGAACGTCATGGGCTCGTGGTGCGCGTTCATCAGCACCAGCAGCGTGTCTCCCACCTGCCGCTGGCCCTCCTCGTCCAGGGCGGCGATGGCGTCCCCGCCCAGCAGGAAGCCCAGCGCGCGCACATAGGGCTTCTCCCAGTCCTCCTTGCGCATCTCCTTGCCGTCCGGGCGGAACCACGCCAGGTCCTTCAGCTCGCTGTCCCAGATGTGGGCGCCGCGGAAGAAGCGGCGCTTGCGCAGCACCGGCTGCTCGCGTCGCAGCCGGCTCAGGCGGATGGTGAACTCCAGCATCTCCCGCTGGCGGGAGCTCAGCTCCCAGTTCATCCAGGACAGGGGGGTGTCCTGGCAGTAGGCGTTGTTGTTGCCCTTCTGGGTGCGCTCCAGCTCGTCGCCCGCCACCAGCATGGGCACGCCCTGGGACAGGAAGAGGGTGGCCAGCAGGTTGCGCTGCTGCTGCGCGCGCAGGGCGTTCACCACCGGGTCGTCCGTCTCCCCCTCCACGCCGCAGTTCCACGAGTGGTTGTCGTTGGCCCCGTCCCGGTTGCCCTCGAGGTTCGCCTCGTTGTGCTTCTCGTTGTAGGTGACCAGGTCGTGCAGGGTGAAGCCGTCGTGCGCGGTGACGAAGTTCACGCTCGCGGTGGGCATGCGCCCGGACAGGGCGTACAGGTCCGACGAGCCCGTCAGCCGGTAGCCGATCTCCGCCGCCTGCCGGTCATCCCCCTTCCAGTAGCGGCGGATGGTGTCGCGGTACTTGCCGTTCCACTCGCTCCAGAGGACGGGGAAGTTGCCCACCTGGTAGCCGAAGTCCCCCACGTCCCAGGGCTCGGAGATGAGCTTCACGCGCTGGAGCACCGGATCCTGGTGGACCATCTGGAAGAAGGCCGCGCGCGTGTCGTAGCCGTGCCTGTCTCGGCCCAGCGTGGTGGCCAGGTCGAAGCGGAACCCGTCCACGTGCATCACCTCGACCCAGTAGCGCAGCGAGTCCATCACCAGCTTGAGGGCGTACGGGTGCGTGGCGTTCCACGAGTTCCCGCACCCGGTGAAGTCCATGTAGAAGCGCGGGTCCTTGTCGGTGAGCCGGTAGTAGGCGCCGTTGTCCAGGCCCTTGAAGGACAGCGTGGGCCCCAGGTGGTTGCCCTCGCAGGTGTGGTTGTACACGACGTCCAGAATCACCTCGATTCCGGCGCGGTGCAGCGCCTTCACCATCTGCTTGAACTCGGTCACCTGCCCGCCCAGCGAGCCCGAGCCGCTGAAGCGCGCGTCCGGCGCGAAGAAGCCCAGGGTGTTGTAGCCCCAGTAGTTGGTGAGGCCCTTCTTCACGAGGAAGGACTCGGGCACCGAGGCGTGGATGGGCAGCAGCTCCACGGCGGTGACGCCCAGCTTGTGCAGGTGCTCCACGACGGCCGGGTGGGCCAGCCCCGCGTAGGTGCCGCGCTGCGGCTCGGGCACCGCCGGGTGGAGCTTCGTGAAGCCCTTCACGTGCAGCTCGTACAGCAACGAGCGGTTGAGCGGCGTGGCTGGAGAGCGGTCCCCCTCCCAGTCGAAGTCGTCCGCCAGCACCACGGCCTTGGGCATGCCGGCGGCGCTGTCGCGCTTGTCCATGACGAGGTCGGCGTCCTTGTCGCTCTCGTCTCCCGTCTTGTAGCCATGGACGGGCGCGGCGTAGTCCACCTGGCCGTGCAGGGCACGGGCGTACGGGTCCACCAGCAGCTTGTGCGGATTGAAGCGCAGGCCGCGCTTGGGCTCGTAGGGGCCGTAGGCGCGCAGGCCGTAGAGGGTGCCGGGCTTCAGCCCGGGCACGTAGCCGTGAAAGACCTGGTAGGTGGTCTCCAGCAGCGGAAAGCGACGGGTCTCCTGCGAGGGATCCGCCGCATCGAAGAGGCAGACCTCCATCTTCCGGGCATGCTCGGAGAAGACCGCGAAGTTGACGCCCTCTCCGTCATAGGTGGCGCCCAGGGGAAACGGCTTCCCAGGCAACACCTCGGCCCTTCTCATCCGGTGCTCCTCTCCAGCAGGACGACCGGGAAGCCCGCGAGGAGCGGCGAGAGGGGCAGCACCACGCCACCCGTCGTCCCGCGCTCCGCCCGCACCTCGCGCCCGGTGAAGACGTCCCGGAACATCATGCCCGCATAGGCGTCCGGAAGCGTCACGAAAGTGCCTTCATACGCCTTGGAGAGCCCGCCCTGCTCCTCCAGCGCGCCCAGCGTGAAGCGCGGCACGACGGAGAGCACCACCGAGCCCTCGTGCTCCCGGGCCAGGGCCAGCGCCGCCGTCTTCCTGGGTCCTTCCAGCCCCAGCTCCCGGTAGCCACCGGTGCGGAAGAGCGGGGCCTGGCGCTGGCGCAGCCGCAGGCCCTGGGCGAGCGTGTAGAGCTTCACCCGCCCATCGTCCATGCTCGCCGTCAGCCGGGAGCACAGGCCGGGCGCGTCCGCGGCGGCCTCGCCGTCCAGCGACTCCAGCAGCCGCGCGCGCAGCGCGTAGTCCACCGGGCGGCGGTTGTCCGGATCCACGAGGGACAAGTCCCACAGCTCGCAGCCCTGGTAGGTGTCCACCACGCCGGGCGAGGCCAGCTTGAGCACCAGCTGCCCCAGGGCGTTGAGCTGGCCGGCCTTCTCGATGCGGCGCTTGAGCTGGCGCACGTCGTCCAGGAAGGCGCCGCTCTTCTTCCGGTCGAAGCACGCGTCCACGAAGCGCGCCACCGCCGTGTCGTAGTCGCCGTCCGGGTTGGTCCACGAGGTGCGGACCTTGGCCTCCTTGATGGCCTTGGCCATGTACTCGCGCACGCGGCGCTGGAAGTCCGCAAGCTCCGCCTCGGAGAGGGACTCGCCCATGGGCCAGGCGCCCGCCACCGTCTGATAGAAGAGGTACTCGTCGTTGCGCGAGGGCGCATGTCCGCTCGGCAGCGTGCTGACGTGGGCCGCGTTGAGCCTGGCCCAGTGCGCCACGCGCTGGCCCCACTCCTCGGGCAGCTCGGTGAGCACGTTCAGCCGCGCCCGCACGTCCTCGCTGCGCTTGGTGTCGTGGGTGCTGGTAGTGAGCAGGCTGGCCGGCCAGTGCTCCGCGCGCTCGCCGTTGCGCTGGTGGAACACGTCCGGCTGCATGCCGAAGTGCTCGGGCTCCCCGCCCACCTCGTTGAGCGAGACGAGCCGGTTGTAGATGTAGAAGGAGGTGTCCTCCAGGCCCTTGGCCATCACCGGCCCCGTCACCTGCTGCAGCTTCATGGCGAAGCGGAGCATGACGGCGCGCTCCGTCTCGTTCACGTGCTCCGGGTAGCGCCGCAGCAGGATGTCCCGCAGGAAGTCGTAGATGCTGGCGTTGGTGGTGGCGTTGCGCTCCTTGGCGCGCGCGATGGTCCACTCGATGTACTGCACGTCCCGAGCGTCCAGCTCCGGCCGCCACCCGTCCACGTAGGTGCGGTAGACGGGGAACAGCGCGATGAAGTCCACCAGCGCCCGGCGCAGGCTGTTGAGCGTGAAGTCCCGCGTCCGGCGGTTCATCTCCGAGATGCGGTTCAGCTCGTAGGCGAGCATGTTGATCTCGCTCGACATCGCCGTGCGCATGATGAGCTGCTTCTTCTGGCGGACCAGCTCCTCGAAGTCGACCGCCTCGCCGATGAAGCGGTGGTACGTCTCCGTCAGGGGCTTCTCGGCCGCGGGCTGGACGAAGACGCCGGACACCGCGTTGGCGAAGCGGTAGCCGGTGGTGCCGTGCACCGCCCACGCCTCGGGGATGCGCTCACGGCCGCCCTGGATCTTCTCCACCACCACGTAGAGCGCCTTGCGCAGCGGCGAGCTGGCGTCCTCGGCCACCTCCGTGCGCCAGCGCTCCGCCAGGCGCGGCTCCACCACGCCCCAGCGGGTGTCGCTGTCACCGAACTCCTCCTGGAAGCGCGCGCGCGCCCGATCCAGGAAGAAGCGCTCCTGGAGCCGCAGGAAGTAGGCGGTGGGATCGAACAGCCCGTCCGGATGGTCGATGCGCAGGCCCGTGACGCTGCCGTCGCGCAGCCAGTCGAAGATGCGCGCGTGGGCCTCCTCGAAGACGTCCGGATCCTCCACGCGGATGGCCGCCAGCCCGTTGATGTCGAAGAAGCGGCGGTAGTTGATCTCCTCGCCCGCCACGCGCCAGTGCGCCAGCCGGTAGCTGCACCCGGCCAGCAGCCCGTCCAGCCTGTCGAACGAGCGCGGGTTGCCCGCCGTGCCGTTGCAGGCGTCCACGCAGGCGTTCACGAAGGTGGCGATCTCGGGGCTGGCATCCACCACCATCGCGAGCCGCCGCTTGATGACCTCCTTCTCGCGGGCGCGCTCGATGACCTTGGCCCGCTCCGTCTCCGTGCGCGCGGGCAGGTGCTCGATGGCGGTGAGGATGGACTGGAGCTCGATGAGGTGCGCGTGGTGCTCGCCCAGCCGCGCCTCCAGCTCCCGCAGGCCCGGCCGCAGCACGTTGCCGTACTGCCGGGGCGCCAGCGGGAGCAGGTGGTCGTAGTAATGGATGAAGAAGGCCCCGTTGCGGTAGCGCAGCTTCAGCTCGCCGTTCTCCAGGACGATGCCGTACTGGTCTCCGAGGATGGGCAGGAGCACCTTGTCCCGCAGCTCCGACTTCACCGGCGCCCAGTCGATGTCGAAGTACTTCGCGTACACGGAGGACGGGCCGTTCTCCAGCACGTCGAACCACAGGGCGTTGAAGCGCTCGATGCCCATGTGGTTGGGCACCACATCCAGCACCTGCCCCATGCCCTTCTCGCGCAGCGCCTGACACAGCGCCTTGTGCTCCTCGGGCGAGCCCACCTCGGGGTTGAGGTGCTGGTGGTCCACGCAGTCGTACCCGTGGGTGCTGCCCGGCGTGGCCTTGAGGTACGGCGAGGCGTAGAAGTCACTCACCCCCAGGCGCGACAGGTACGGCACCACGGCGCGGGCGTCCTGGAAGGTGAAGCCCTGGTGGAGCTGCACCCGGTACGTGGATAGCGGAGTGGTCCGGGCCAGCAGCTCGTCGCGAACCCGCGCGAACAGCCTGTCGGCGATGGACACCCCACGCTCCGCCGCCCCTGCCGCGGCGGTACTCCCCTCTTCCAGCCCTTGGCGCGACATGGGCAGCAGAAGTAGGAATTTCCGAGGGCGTTGGCCAGTGCGCAGGTGCGCTTCCGCCCTATATCCAACGCTCGGCGGGCTGATCGCCGCGCGAGCGGGCCCGCAAAAGCAGAGGGCCCGCCGTGCGTGGCGAGCCCTCGATGCAACGCGCGCCCCGCTGAGGGCTGCCGCGTGGCGGACTACTCCTTCAGGTGCTTGAAGGCCCCGGCGACCTCGGTCATCTTGATCTGCTTCTTGTTGCCGTAGACCTTCTTGAGGTTGTCGTCCAGGTTGATGAGCTGGCCCTGGTTCAGACCGTTCTTCTTGAAGTAGTCCCAGAGCTTCTTGATGACCGCGGTGCGCGGCAGCGGCTTGTCGCCAACGACGGCGGCGAGCTCGGCCGTGGGAGTGAACTCCTTCATGAACGCGGCGTTCGGCTTGCGCTTGGCGCCACCAGCGGCCTTCTTGGCGGCGGGAGCCTTCTTCGCAGCAGCAGTGGTCTTCTTCGCAGCAGCAGCCTTCTTAGCGGCCATTCTGTGTCTCCTCCCCTCCGAAGGGGACGTGGATTACGGCGTGGAACAACCTAAGCCGTGGGCGGCGTAGTAGCACGCCCCGAGCCGAAAAACAGCCCTTCCGTGCGTATTCCCCTCTGAAAACCGCTCCGTGATCGCTGCCTCACACTCGGGAATAGGGGGGTGAGTCAGCGTTTTTCCCTCGGAGAAACGCAGGTTACCCACTGGATTTCCTCTTGAAGGCTCCACAGCTTTGGACTTGAAGGCGGGCTCATGATCGCCCTGCTCACCGCGGCACGTGACCCGCTTGGGTTGACCTGCGAATTCCCACCCATCCGGCATCGTTGACACACCCGTACAGGAGTGTCAGGAAGCCCGCCAGCCCCATGCCCGCCAAAGCTGCCTTCTACGATGTCGACGGGACGCTCGTGAGGACGAACATCGTCCACGTCTACGCCTATTACGCCATGAACCGGGGTTCGCTCCTGGGCACGGCCGGGCGCAGTCTCGTGACGGCCGCCAGCCTGCCCCTGTTCGGCGCCCTGGACGTCATCAACCGCAAGGTCTTCAACGAGTTCTTCTACCGCTACTACGAGGGCCTGACCGAGGACCGCCTGCTCACGGTGGCCGAGGACATGTTCGAGGACGTGCTCAAGCCCGCCCTCTACGAGCAGTCGAAGGACCTCATCGCCGAGGCCCGCCGCGCCGGCTGCCGCATCGTCCTGGTCACCGGAGCGCTGGACTTCACCATGCGCCCGCTCGCCCGCTACCTGGGCGCCGACGAGCTCATCGCCAACAAGATGCAGTTCGTGGGCGGCCACGCCACCGGCAAGGTGATTCCCCCCATCATCGAGGGGGCCAACAAGGCCAACGCCATCCGGGACTACTGCGCGCGCGAGGGGCTGTCGCTGGCCCACTGCCACGGGTACTCGGACAGCGCCTCGGACTACGCCATGCTGGCCATCGTCGGCCGGCCCACGGCGGTCAACCCGGACATGCGCCTGCGACAGCTGGCGCGGGCCTACAACTGGCCCATCCTCGACCTGAAGTGACGAAAACTCCCATGCGCCCCATCAAGACGCTCCAGAAGCTCTACGACGAGGAAAGTCAGGTCGTCATCACCGAGAAGGGCAGCCCCCCGCGAGTGCTCTTCTCCGGAGAGAACTTCCTGCAGGAGGACCTGCCGGTCGGCACGCGCGTCATCTTCCCGCGGCCGCCCATGGCCGGCGTGCCCAACGTGAAGGCCGCCATCCGCTGGGCCATCAACCACCCGGAGAACATGGAGCCGCTGCACGCGCTCATGCGCCCGGGCATGAAGCTCACCTGCGTCATCGACGACATCTCCGTGCCGCTGCCGCCCATGGTGACGCCGGACGTGCGGCAGACCATCCTCGAGGTGGTGCTGGAGCTGGCCGCCGACAGCGGCGTGGACGACATCCACCTGGTCATCGCCAACGCCCTGCACCGCCGCATGACGGAGGCGGAGATGCGGCGCATGGTGGGCGAGAAGATCCACAACGCCTACTACCCGGACCGCTACTACAACCACGACGCGGAGGACCCCGACGGCATCGTGGAGATGGAGCGCACCCTGCACAACGAGGTGGTGGCGCTCAACCGCCGCGTGGCCGAGAGCGACCTGGTCGTCTACGTGAACGTCAACTTCGTGCCCATGAACGGCGGCCACAAGTCCATGGGCACCGGCGTGACGAACTACGCCAGCCTGCGCGCGCACCACAACCCGAAGACCATCCGGGACTCGGACAGCTACATGGAGCCGAAGACGAGCGCGCTCTACAAGAGCAACTCGCGCATCGGCACCGTCATCGACAAGAACCTCAAGGTCTTCCACATCGAGACGACGCTGAACAACCGCATGTTCGGCGCCCCCCTGGAGTTCCTCGGCAAGAAGGAGGAGGACTACACGGAGGCAGACCGGCTCAGGCTCCAGGCGTTGCTGTTCGGCCTGAAGCACGCCCCGCGCGCGGCGGCGCGGAAGATCTTCAACGCCGTGCCGGCCCCGTACGAGGTGACGGGCGTGTTCGCCGGCGCCACCGAGCCCGTCCACGCCAAGACGCTGGAGATGAGCTGGAAGCAGTACTCCGTGCCGGTGGAGGGGCAGAGCGACATCGTCATCTTCCCCATCCCCTTCATCTCGCCCTACAGCGTCAACTCCATCCTCAACCCGCTACTCTTGCAGGTGATGGGGCTGGGCTACTTCTTCAACCTGAACCGGGGCGTGCCGCTGGTGAAGAAGGGCGGCGTGCTCATCCTGCTGCACCCGGCGTTCGACGAGTTCGATCCCGTGCAGCACCCCAGCTACATCGAGTTCTTCAACCGGCTGCTGCCGGAGACGCGCGACTCGATGAAGCTGGAGCACAAGTACGAGCGGGAGTTCGCGGAGAACCCCTCGTACGTGCACCTGTACCGCAAGGGCAACGCCTACCACGGCGTGCACCCCTTCTATATGTGGTACTGGGGCGAGAACGGCCGCCAGCACGTGGGCAAGGTCATCGTCGCCGGTGCCGAGAACAACCACGTGCCCGAGCTGCTCGGCTGGGACCGGACGGACACCCTGACCGAAGCCATCGAAGAGGCCCGCGGCTTCATGGGTCGCTCCGCCACCATCAGCCTGCTGCGCATCGCGCCAACCCTGCTCGCGGACGTGAAGCTCTGAGCCACGTCCCGCGGCGCCCGAGTTTCACATGACTCAGCTGCCCGAACTGAACGTCTCCCAGGTCTTCACCGGCAAGCGCCTGCTGTTCGCCGGCTCCACGGGCTTCGTGGGGAAGGTGACGCTGTGCATGCTCCTGGCCCGCTATGGGCAGGAGCTGGACAAGCTCTACGTGCTCGTGCGCAAGGGCAGTGCCGCCTCCGCCGAGCGCCGCTTCTTCGACAAGGTGGCCACCAGCGAGCCCTTCCAGCCGCTGCGTGACGCCTATGGCGAGGAAGGCGCCCTGGAGTTCATCCGCAAGAAGTGCGAGGTGCTGGACGGCGACATCACCGATCCGCTCATGGGCCTGGAGCCGCCGCAGGCCGAGGCGCTCACCGGCAAGGTGGCCGCCATCGTCAACTGCGCGGGCCTGGTGTCCTTCAACCCCTCGCTGGAGGTGGGCCTCAACGTCAACACCCACGGCGTGAAGAACGCGGTGGAGCTGGCGCTGAAGTGGAACGCCCCCCTCATCCACATGTCCACCGCCTTCGTCGCGGGCAACCGCAGCGGGCTCGTCTTCGAGGACGAGGAGGTGCTGGGCTACTTCCCCAAGAAGGACGAGCTGGACGGGCGAGACTTCAGCCTGGAGCAGGAGCTGAAGGACGCCGAGCGCATCGTCGCGCGGCTGCGCGAGCAGGCCGACGACAAGGCCCTCACCTCCCTCTTCCGCAAGAAGGCGCTGGACCGGCTGGAGGAGGAGGGCCGCGACGCCTCGGACGAGAAGACGCTGCGCCTGGCCGTGGGCCGTGAGCGCAAGCTGTGGCTGTCGGGCGAGCTGGTGCGCGCCGGCATGGAGCGCGCGCTGCACTGGGGCTGGCCCAACACGTACACGTACACCAAGAGCCTGGGCGAGCAGGTGCTGGCCGCCACGCCGGGCCTGCGCTACTCCATCGTCCGCCCCTCCATCGTCGAGAGCGCCCAGCACTTCCCCTTCCCCGGGTGGAACGAGGGCTTCACCACCTCCGCGCCGCTGGCGTTCATGGGCCTCAAGGGCCAGCGCAGCATCCCCGCCGGCGAGCGCACCATCCTGGACACCGTGCCCGTGGACCACGTGGCCGGAGCCACCATCGGCATCACGGCCCACGCGCTCACGGTGGAGGAGCGGCGCGTCTACCACATGGCCTCCGGGGACCTGAACCCCTTCTATGCCAGCCGCTCCGTGGAGCTGGTGGGCCTGTACCGCCGCCGCTACTACCGCAACAAGGAGACGGGCAACGCGCTGGTGAACGCGGTGCGCTCGCGCGTGGAGCCCGTGCCCGTGTCGCGCCAGGAGTTCGAGCGCTTCAGCGCGCCGGCCTTCATCAAGGGCGCCAGGCTGCTCAAGCGGGTCATTGACGAGGTGCGGCCCACCTGGGGCGCGCCCGCCGTGCAGGCCCTGCTGGACCGCACCAAGGTGAAGCTGGATGACGTCGTCGAGCAGGCCTCCAGCCTGTCGTCCCTGATCGATCTGTTCCTCCCGTTCCTCTGGGAGAACCGCTACGTCTTCCGCTGCGACAACACGCGCTCGGTGTACGCGCGCATGGCGCACTCCGACAGGGCGAAGATCCCCTGGAGCCCGGAGACGATCGACTGGCGCACGTACTGGCTGGAGACGCACCTGCCCGGCCTGGAGAAGTGGGTGTTCCCCGGCCTGGAGGAGGAGACGCAGCGGCGCACCGTCATCCCCGCGCACAGGGACTTGCTGGAGCTGTTCGAGGCCTCCGTGCACGCGTGGCGGCACCGGGTGGCCTTCCGCATGTTCGCCAAGGAGAAGGAGGAGCGCTTCACCTACGGCGAGGTGCACCGCTACGCCAGCCGCGTGGGCAGCGCCCTGCTGCGCGCCGGGGTGAAGCACGGGGATCGGGTGCTGCTCGTGTCGGAGAACCGGCCCGAGTGGGCCATCTCCTACTTCGGCATCCTGCGCGCGGGCGCCACCGTCGTCCCGGTGGATCCGGCGCTCACCGAGGCGGAGGTGGTCAACATCGTCCGCCGCGCCGAGGCCAAGGTGTGCCTCATCTCCGAGCAGGCCATGCAGGAGGACTTCCCGAACCTGGTGGCCACGCTGACGGAGGGCGAGCGCCCCACGCTCGTGCTCACCCTGGCCGAGGCCATGTCCGGGGATCCGGCGCACCCGGATCGCATCGGGCCGGTGCGCAAGACGGCGGCGGCCGATGACGTGGCCAGCCTCATCTTCACCTCCGGCACCACGGGCACGCCCAAGGGCGTCATGCTGACGCACCGCAACTTCGCCGCGCTGGTGGCGAAGCTGGCCGGGGCGTTCAACATCGGCGTGGGAGACGGGCTCGTCTCCGTGCTGCCGCTGCACCACACCTTCGAGTTCTCCGCCGGCTTCCTCACGCCGTTCTCGCGTGGCGCGGAGATCACCTACATCGACGAGCTGACGGCGGACCGGCTGGGCGACGTGTTCGAGACGGGCCGCGTGACGGCGATGGTGGGCGTGCCGGCGCTGTGGCAGCTCTTGCACCGGAAGATCACCCAGGAGATGGCCAGCCGCCCGGCGGTGGTGGAGCAGGCGCTCAAGGCGCTCATGGCCTCGCACGGGGAGCTGCGCAACCGCAGCTCGGTGAACCTGGGCAAGCTGCTGTTCTGGCCGGTGCACCGCAAGTTCGGCGGGAAGGTGAAGTTCCTGGTGTCGGGCGGCTCGGCGCTGCCGGACGAGGTGCACAAGGCCTTCCACGCGCTGGGCTTCAACATCACCGAGGGCTACGGCCTCACCGAGGCGGCGCCGGTGCTCGCGGTGGCCGAGCCCACCAACAAGCGCCAGCCGGGCACGGTGGGCAAGCCGCTGCCGGGCATCGAGATCCGCATCGATCAGCCGGACAACGAGGGCATCGGCGAGGTGCTGGCCAAGGGCCCCAACATCATGGCCGGCTACTTCGGGGACCGCGAGGCCACCGAGGCGGTCATCAAGGAGGGCTGGCTGCACACCGGAGACCTGGGGCGGCTGGACGCCGAGGGCCGGCTCTACCTGGTGGGCCGCAAGAAGGACGTCATCATCGACGCCAACGGGAAGAACGTGTACCCGGACGAGCTCGAGGATCTCTACGGCATCCACACGCACGTCAAGGAGCTGTCCATCGTCGGCCTGCCGGAGGACGGCGGGGGCGAGAAGGTCGCCTGCCTGTGCGTGCCGGACTACAAGGAGCGGCCGCGCGAGGAGGTACGCCGCGAGCTGGAGGAGCACTTCCGCAACGTGAGCGCGGACATGCCCTTCTACCGGCGGGTGAAGGTGCTGCGCTTCTGGGACGGCGAGCTGCCCCGCACCTCCACGCGCAAGGTGAAGCGCAAGCTGGTGGTGGAGGAGCTCAAGCGGCTGGAGCGGCTGGCCTCCTCGGGCGAGAAGGCCCGCGAGCGGGTGGCGCAGCCGGGCACGGGCGGGGTGAGCGACTGGCTCTACCCGCTCATCGCCGAGGTGGTGAACCGGCCGGTGGGGGACGTGCGGCCGGACGCGCGGCTCTCGGTGGACCTGGGCTTCGACTCGCTGATGCTGACGGAGCTCTCGGTGGCGCTGGAGCAGGCCGGCGTGCCGCTGCCCGCGGTGAATGACCTGACGCAGGTGCAGACGGTGGAGGACCTGCGCAAGCTCATCGTCGCCTCCGGGCGCCGGCCGGCGGCGGAGGCTCGGGCGAAGGAGATCTCCGAGGACCACAAGCGCACCGAGGAGATGGAGATCCCCGTGCCGGAGGTGGTGGCGAACGTGGGCCGCCAGCTGCTCAGCTTCGGGCAGAAGGTGCTGTACGGCGGCATGTTCGACGTGAAGGTGACGGGCAAGCAGTTCGTGCCGCAGAACCGGAACTTCCTGGTCATCGCCAACCACACCAGCCACCTGGACGCGGGCCTCATCCGCACGGTGCTGGAGGAGCAGGGCCAGAAGACGGTGGCGCTGGCGGCGCGCGACTACTTCTTCGACACGGCGCTCAAGCGGGCCTACTTCGAGAACTTCACGGACCTCATCCCCATGGACCGGCACGGCAGCCTGCGCGAGTCGCTGCGCCTGGCGGGCGAGTCGCTGCGCCTGGGCTACAACCTGCTCATCTTCCCGGAGGGGACGCGCTCCACCACCGGAGAGCTGCTCGAGTTCAAGCCGACGCTGGGCTACCTGGCGCTCACGTATGAGGTGGACGTGCTGCCGCTCTACCTCAAGGGCACCTTCGAGGCGCTGCCCAAGGGCACCATGTTCCCGAAGTCCAAGGAGCTCGAGGTGCACATCGGGCCGGTGCTGCGGTACGGGGACTTGAGGACGAAGACGCAGGGCATGGCGCGCTCGGAGAGCTACCGGTACGCCACGCGGCTGGCGGAGGAGGCGGTGAAGGCGCTGAGGGCCGGCCGGGTGCTGAACCTGGATGCGGCGGCGACGACGGAGGAGCAGCGGCGGGCGCTGGGCTCCACGGGAGGGCAGGACGCGTGAAGCTGCTCGTGACGGGAGGCACCGGTTTCCTGGGCACCCACCTGGTGCCCAGGCTGCTCGAGGCGGGCCATGAGGTGCGGCTCATCGGCCGGACACAGCCGTCCGCGCCCGGGCTGGCGAAGGCGGAGTTCATCCACGGCGACTTGAAGAGCCGGGAGATCGTCCGCCGCGCGCTGGAGGGCGTGGAGGCCGTCTACCACCTGGCGGGGCTCGTCTCCTTCCAGGACAAGGACGCGCGGCGGATGTACGAGCTGCACGTGGACGCCACGCGCGAGTTGCTGCGCGACGTGCGCGAGGCCGGCGTGAAGCGCGTCATCCTCGCGTCCACCTCGGGGACGATCGCGGTGTCGAAGGAGGAGCGGCTCGGCACCGAGGAGGACGACTACCCCATCACCGTGGTGGGCAGGTGGCCGTACTACCTGTCGAAGATCTACGAGGAGAAGCTGGCGCTGGAGTACTGCCGGAAGAACTCGATCCCGCTGGTGGTGCTCAACCCGAGCCTGCTGATGGGGCCGGGGGATGACCGGCTGTCCTCCACGTGGACGGTGGTGAAGTTCCTCAACGGGGAAATCCCGGCGATGCCCGGGGGCGGCATGTCCTTCGTGGACGCCCGCGACGCGGCGGAGGCGTTCCTCAACGCGCTGACGCGAGGCGAGCTGTACGGCCGGCACCTGATGGGCGTGAACATGTCCATGTCGGACTTCTTCGACCGGCTCGAGCGGCTGACGGGAGTGTCGGCGCCGCGGCTGCGCCTGCCCTCCCAGATGAACGTGATGGGCGCGAAGCTGCTGGAGAAGTGGGCGAAGTTCCGAGGCACCAAGCCGACGCTGGATCCGCAGGAAGTGGACATCGGCGAGCACTACTTCTACCTGGACGCCTCCAAGGCGGAGCGCGAGCTCGGCTTCCACGCGAGGGATCCGCACGCCACGCTGCACGACACGGTGCAGTACATCTACACGAAGATGCCGCCGAGGGATCTGCCGGGCATCAAGGGACGGCTCGCGGAGAAGCGCGAGGGCACCTGAGCCTCGCGCTCCTCCAGCGCCTCAGTGGGCCAGCGGCAGGGAGAGCGTGAAGGTGGAGCCCTCTCCCCGCTGGGAGCGCACCTGCAGGGTGCCGCCATGGAGCCGGGCCAGCGCCGACGCGATGTAGAGCCCCAGCCCATGCCCCTGCCCCGTGCTGCCCTCCGCGCGGTGGAAGCGATCGAAGATGCGCGGCAGCTCGGCTGCGTCCATGCCCTGCCCCTGGTCCGTCACCGCGATGACGGCACGACCGGGAGACAGCTCCAGCGAGAGCACCACCCGCGTGGACGTCCCCGAGTACTTCACGGCGTTCGACACCAGGTTGTTGAGGATCTGCCGGACCCGCTCGGCGTCGATCCAGGCGGTCACCTCCTCGGGAGGCAGCACCAGGCTGAACTCGAAGTCCGACCGCGTGTCCCGCCAGTACCGGGCCACGCCTGCGAGGAAGGCCTTCAGGTTGCACGGCTCGCGCTGGAGCTTGATGCGTCCGTCGGACAGCTGTGACGCCTCGAGGACCGAGCTGACCAGCGTGGACAGCCGGTCGAGCTGCTGGAGCGCCAGCGTGCCCCGCCTCCGCTGCGCGTCCGCCGCGTCACCTGCCAGGTGACGGATCATCATCTCGAGGTTCAGCCTGGCCGAGCTCAGCGGTGTCTTGATCTCGTGCGCCACCCAGCTCAGCATCTCCGCTCGCGCCAGGTTCAACCCGTTCTCGGGCGCCTGCGTCAGCGGCGCTCCCTCCGACCGATCCGCCCGCTTCCTGGCCGAGGCCCGCAGTTCTTCCTGCACCATCCGCTCGAACGCCTCCAGCGACACCGGCTTGGCCAGGTAGGCGTTCGCCTCATGGGCTCCCTGAGGCAACACCGCGCTGACCAGGATGAAGGGGGTGCCCGCCAGCCGCTCGTCCCTGCGCACCGACCGCAGGAACTCCACGCCGGTCAACCCCGGCATCATGTGATCACTGACGATGAGGTCCGGCTGGTGTGCCCGGGCGAGCCCCAGCGCCTCGTCCCCCGAGTGCGCGCTGAGCACGGTGTGGCCCAGATCCGTCACCACGGAGGCGAACACCTCCAGCAGCGCCTCCTCGTCTTCCGCAAGCAGGACGACCTTCACGGGAACGCACGCTCCTGGCGCGGTACGGCGACAGGACGCGCCACACCGGTCAACAACCCTTCGGCCGAGTGGAGGGGCTCCAGCACCCGCAGCCCCTCGTCGCGAATCTCGAACTCCCGGAGGCTCGTGTCGTAGCGGCTGTTGCGCAGGTTGAGGATGGACATCACCCGGTGGAGCCGACCGCGCAGCTCGACATGGCGAAGGAAGAGCAGGTTCTCGGCGATGGTCGCCAGCGGAGACTCGCTGAAGTCCAGCTCGGGCCCCACCAGCTTGGAGATCTTCCGGGTAAACAGCGAGGTGACCCCCATCGTCCTGAGCTGGATCAGCAGGGCGCCAAAGAACGCACGGGCCCGAGTGGGGCTCTCCAGCGAGCGCTCGAGCACATCCACATCCTCGAAGATCAGGCGCCTGGCTCCGGTGCGCTCGAGCTCCTCCAGCAGCATCGCGACGATCTCATCCGCCTCGAGCTCGAAGCAGTGATCGTAGCGGATGGTCAGCGCCCCGGAGGAGATGAGCGGCTGGAGCTCGAGGTTGACCCGCCTCGCCCTGGCGACGAGGCTCGCCGCGGGCTCCGCGGACGTGAACACGAGCGCCTTCTCTCCGCGCGCGGTCCCCGACGCCGCGAAGTGCAGCCCGAGCAGCGTCTTGCCCACCCCCGTGCTCCCGGCCACGAGCGCCGAGCTGTGGAGGGGCAGGCCGCCGTCGAACAGCGCGTCGAGCTCCGACAGCCCGAAGCCGGCGCGCCCCACGGGCGGGACGAAGTCCACATCCGGCGCGGTGAGCGCCTCCGCGCGAGGCAGGATGCGGACCCCGCTGCCCTCGATGCGCATCACATGCCGGCCGGGCAGGTGCCGCATGCCGCGCAGCTTCACCACCTCCGCGCGCCGGATGCGGCCGAGCCGGCCCTCATCGAAGGAGAGGGAGATGATGCCGTCCACCGTCGTCGACTCGGGGAACTCGATCAGCTTGCTGAGCGGATACTCGGTAATGAAGATGGCGGTGCAGTCCACGGTCGCCAGCCCCACCGCGAGCTCATAGAAGAACTCGCGCAGCTTCGCCTCGTCCTGCCACAGGTCTCGCACCGAGCGGAGCCCATCCACCACGAGCAGGCGGGCCTTCCGCTCACGAACGGTGTTGATGAGGATCTCCCGCGCCTCCCGGGCGCCCTTCTTGAGCCAGGCGTAGATGCTGAGGAAGAAGAGCTCCTCGCCCAACCGCGCGCGGCTGAAGAAGGAGAACCCGGACAGATCCTCGAGCAGCTTGGCCTGGGACTCGGAGGTCGTCGTGGCCAGCACCACCGGGGTCCCCCCCTCGGCGGCGTGGAAAGCGACCTGGCTGGCGAGGATCGTCTTTCCCGTACCGGGCTGCCCGGTAATCAACAAGGACTGGCGGACAGGCAGGCCCCCGCCCAGGAGGGCATCGAAGCCTGGCACTCCACTGGGGAAGACACTTCTGGAAGAACTCACGTGCACCTTTCGATGAGTGACGAACTGTTCTTGGGCAGCATCCTTTCTCAAGGGAACTGCTCACTCTCGGGACGGAAAAAATTCCAGTCTTCCGGCTATTCACCGGATAACGATTCGCTGGCGCCACGGCTCCCAGGCATGAACATGGGAGCAGTGCATCCCGACTCCCGAGCGACCGCGGAGAGCCTCCCTACCCGGCGCGTGGCATGGTAGCCCCACCCTGTGAGTACCTCCTTTGCCCAGCTGGGCCTGTCGCCCGAAGCCCTTGACGCCTTGCGCCGCGCGCGCTTCGCGCACCCCACGCCCATCCAGGCGCGGACCATTCCCCCCGCGCTCTCGGGCAAGGACGTCATCGGCTGCGCCGCCACGGGCACGGGCAAGACGGCCGCGTACGTGCTGCCCCTGGTGGAGCGCTTCGCGGGGAGCAAGGGCACGCTGGGGCTGGTGCTCGCCCCCACCCGCGAGCTGGTGCAGCAGATCGCCGAGCCCGTGCGCTTCTTCTCCGAGCCTCGCGGCCTCACCCACGCCGTGGTCATCGGCGGCGAGGACATGGCGGCCCAGGTGGAGGAGCTGAAGCAGCAGCCCTCCTTCGTGCTGGCCACGCCGGGCCGGCTGGTCGACCTGATCGACACGGGCGCCGCGAAGTTCCCGCGGCTGGAGGCCCTGGTGCTCGATGAGGCGGACCGCATGCTCGACATGGGCTTCCTGCCCCAGATCGAGCGCATCCTCGCGGCCCTCCCGCGCCGCCGCCAGACGCTGCTGTTCTCCGCGACGCTGGGGCCGGACGTCACCCGCTTTGCTCGCGAGCAGCTTCGCTCCCCGATCCGCGCGGAGGTGACCCGCAGCGGCACCCCCGCCGAGCGCGCCGAGCAGCGGCTCTACCGGGTGAAGCCAGAGGAGAAGTCCCCGCTGCTGCTCGCGCTGCTGGCGCGCGACGAGGCCACCGCGCTCGTCTTCACCCGGACGAAGGAGCGCGCCGACAAGGTGCACCAGACGCTGCAGCGCGCCGGCTATCGGTGCGCCGTGCTGCACGCGGACCGCACCCAGAACCAGCGCAAGCAGGCGATGGAGGGCTTTCGCAAGGGCACCTACCGCTGCCTCGTGGCCACCGACATCGCCGCACGTGGGCTGGACGTGGAGGACGTGGGCCACGTCATCAACTACGATCTGCCGCATGCGCCCGAGGACTACGTGCACCGCATCGGCCGCACCGCGCGAGCGGCGGCCAGCGGCGTGGCGTCCACGTTCGCCACCCAGAAGGAAGACGCGATGATCGCGCGCATCGAGCGCATCATGCGCGCGAGGATTCCAAAGGCGCCCGTGCCCCGCGAGGACCCCGTCTTCCAGGCGGAGTGGGAGCGGCTGCTCGCCTCCCAGCGAGATCCGGGCCCGCCGCAGAAGGATCATGGCGTGGCCCAACGCCCCCCTGGCCAGCAGCCAGGGCGCCACGCGCGCACGCACAAGCGCCGTCCTCCCAAGGACACGGGCCACTCGAACGGAGGAGGAGCCTCGTGACACTGGCTTGGAGGTAGGATGGCCGTGCACGCAAGCCAACCCCGCGAGCGGACTCCTCCCCCCACTGCTCCCATGCCGCGCCACCCCACCTACGCCCCCTCCGTCGCCAGCATGTCGGGCTCGGTCTACAGCACGCTCGCGAGCAAGCTCGCGCGCCTGGAAGGAGAGGTGTACCCGCTGCACGTGGGTGACACGTGGATGGAGCCGCCCGAGGGCTGCCGCATGGAGGAGCTGCGGACCGCCCAGTACCCCGGCATGCACCGCTACAGCCCGGTCGAGGGACACCCGGCGCTGCTGGACCGCATCGTCGAACATGTCCGCGCCCGCATGGCCGTGCCCACCGAGCGGGCCCACGTGCTCGTCACCACGGGAGCGACGGGCGCACTGGGCGCCATGCTGGGCGCGCTGCTGACCCCCGGTGAGGAAGTCCTCCTCCTGGCACCCTACTGGCCGCTCATCTCCGGCATCGTGCGCTCCTTTCACGGCGTGCCGGTACCGGTGCCCTTCCTGGGGCTGGACAGCGCCGAGGAGCTGGTCGAGGCCGTGCGCGCACGGCTCACCGAGCGCACCGTGGCGCTGTACCTCAACACCCCCAACAACCCCACGGGCCGTGTGCTCCCACGCGAGTGGATGGAGGCCCTGGCCGCTCTCGCCCGGCGCGAGGGCCTGTGGCTGCTCTCGGACGAGGTGTACGAGCACTACGTCTACACGGGCGAGCACGTCTACGCGCGCACGCTGGCGCCCGAACGCACGCTGTCCGCCTGGAGCTTCAGCAAGGCGTACGGCATGGCCGGCAACCGCTGCGGCTGGGTGGTCGGCCCCGCCGAGGCGGTGGAGCAGCTGCGCAAGGTGAGCACCCACGCCTTCTACAGCGCCCCCACCGCCTCGCAGCTCGCGGGGGTGCGCGCCTTGCAGGGGCCGGGGCTCGAGTGGGCCGCCGCCGCCGCCGCGCAGTACGCGGACACGGGCCGCAAGGTGGCGGCCCTGCTCGGCGTGCCCCCCCCGCAAGGCAGCACCTTCCTCTTCGTGGACGTGGCCCGCCACCTGGACGAGCGCGGGCTGTCGGGCTTCCTGGAGCGGTGCGTGGAGAACCACCTGCTGGTGGCGCCGGGGCCCAGCTTCGGCCCCTTCCCCCACCACGTGCGCCTGTGCTTCACGTGCTCGCCGCCGGACGTCGTGCTCCGCGGGGCGCAGGTGCTGGCCCGGCTGATGGGGCGCTGAGCCCCTCGCCGGGAGCGCCTGCTCACGCAGGCAGGGGCTCTCGCGCGATGAGCACATCGCACGCCGTCTCGCGGAGCACCCGGCCCGCCAGCGTCCCCAGCAAGACTTCCGCCAGCCCCATCGAGCGGCGCGAGCCCAGCGCGATCAGGTCGGGCTGACGCTTGCGCGCCATGGCCAGGACGCCCTCTTCCCGACTCCCGCCCAGCACCAGCGGCTCGAGCCGCGACGCTTCCTGGCCCACGCAGGCGAGCAGCCGCTCCAGCTCGGCCCGCGCGGCGGCCCGGGCTTCCTCCCGGTAGCGCAACACCTGCTCGGGCCGGCTCCAGACCTGGTGGAGCACCAGCTCGTAGGAGGTGTCGCAGACGTGGACAACCCCCACCTGGGAGGCCCTCGGACACACCAGGAGCGTCAGCTCTAGTGCCCTGCGAGCAGGCGGTGAGAAGTCCACCGCCACCAGGGGCCTGCGGTAGGCGGTGGCCTCTCGCGGGGCCACCAGCAGCAGGGAGGCGCTCACCCGCCTCAGCAGCCGCTCCTCCGGGCGAAAAGCGGTTCCCTGCCTCCAGAGGAAGCTCGGGTGGCGGGGCCTGCCCATGACGAGCAGCTCGGCGCCCACCTCCTCCATGCACCGCGCCACCTCCTCCGCGGGAGCTCCCTGTCGCAACACCGGAGAGACTTCCACGGCGGGCCCACCCCGCCTGGCCCGCCGGGCCATGGCGTGGGCGGCGGCGCGCAGCTCCCGCTCCACCACCTCGCGCTCCTGCGAGTCCAGCGGATCGCCCCGCGCGGAGGGGCCCAACACATGAAGCAGGTGCACCCGCGCGCCCGGACGCAGCGGCAGGCGCGCCGCCCGAGCCAGGGCCCGCTCCGACCGAGGAGAGAAGTCCGTCGCCACCACCACCCGAGACAAGCCCTCCGGGGGAGGGCTCCGGGTGGCCAGGGGACGCTCGGGGCTGCTCTGCATTCTGGAGTCTCGCATGTTCACTCCCTCCCCCCCGCTCCAGCGGAGGCGGTCGCTCCGCCCGCGAATCGACCCGAGAGGCGCGGGGGCCGCTCCCTCGAGGTCGTGGCCTGAAGCGGCGGCGTCCCCCGAGTCCGGGAGATGAGCCGCTTCACGGCGACGATGAAGACACCGGTGAGCAGCAGGTTGAGGGCCAGGGCCAGCATCGCCACCACGGTGGACATTCCCCCAATCCCGTAGCCGAGCGAGATGACCAGGACGCCCGCGCCCACCTCACCGCGTGGGAACAGCGCGATGGCCAGCGCCAGGCGCTCGCGCCTGGAGGCCTCGCGCCGGTAGCAGAACGCCGGGAACATCTTCCCCAGGTTGATCAGCAGCGTGACGACCAGCACGTGCAGCGCCACCCCTCCCCAGGAGACGCTCGAGCCGCCCCCCTCCTGTACCTGTGTCCCGGCCGCCGCCAGGAGCCCGCCGAGCGCCGGCATGGACAGGCCCACCAGCACCATGAAGCACGCGGAGACGACCGTGGCCGCGCGCTGCTCCGGGGGGTCGCCGAGCCCAGGCTCCTGCCCCTCCTCGGCGTCATTGTCGTGGGCGTGGGCCGGCTGGCGCATCACGCACCCCAGCACGAACGCGGGCAGCAGCACCTCGAAGTGGATGGGGCTGGTGGGATCCATCCACCCGCTCGCCAGGAAGAGGAGCTCCGAGGCGAGCGCGAGCGCGGTCGCGTACCCCAGCACCCAGGGCCAGCGGTGCGGCATCCGCCACTGGTGCAGGTAGCGCCAGGCCGCCCAGAGCATCACCGCCATCGACGCCACCACCGCCAGCAGTTGCCAGCGGAAGCCCACCAGCACCATCTGCAGCGGGATCATCAGCAGGATGGTGTCCAGGTCATCGAAGATGGCCAGCACCCGCGCCTTGCGGAACACCCACGAGGCGCCCAGGCCCGCGGCCGCGAGCATGGAGAAGAGCACACCGGCGGAGGTGGGCGAGGCGAAGCGCCCTTGCAGCAGCCCTTCCTTCCACAGCTGGGCCTCTCCCCATTGCTCGGGTGGGGCCAGCACGAAGACGAAGTAGAGCGTGGCCAGCAGCCACGGGAAGGCCGCCGCCGTGGCCGCCACCACGTAGTCCCACCCGTACCGACGCAGGTTGTTCTTGTCGAGCTCGAACTCCAGCCCGACGTGGATCATGATGAACGCCAGCCCCACCATCGTCAGCAACCGGATGACGTGCCGCAGCGGCTCATGGACGCCCGCCCCCAGGTGCGGCAGCGCCTGGGACAGTCCCAGTCCGAGCACGAGCAGCAGGGAATAGAGGATGACCTTGCGCATGCCGTGAGCCTCCTTGCTCAAGGGAAAAACCCTCGAGAATCAGGGGCTCCATCCAGAAATCGGACGGCGGCTCACGATTCCGGCGGCACGCCCGCGGCGAGTCTTCGCCGCGCCCTACCCGACCACCCGGTTGCGGCCCGCCTTCTTGGCCCGGTACAGGTTGGCGTCCGCCACCTTGATGAACTGGGTGGGCTCGGTCATGTCGTGCTCCATCTCCGCCACGCCGATGGAGATGGTGACCGGGATCTCCTTGTCCTCGAAGATGAACGCCTTCTCCTCGATGAGCTTGCGGATCTTCTCGGCGAACAGGCGCGCCTTGTCCGGCCCGTCCTCGGGCATCACCAGCGCGAACTCCTCGCCGCCGTAGCGCGCGAAGCACTGCTCGCGCCGCACCAGCCGCTTGATGGACTGGGCCAGCTCGCGCAGCACGTAGTCACCCGCCAGGTGCCCGTGCACGTCGTTGATCTTCTTGAAGTGGTCGATGTCGAACATCATCAACGACAGCGCCCGGTGGTAGCGGTGCGAGCGCCCCATCTCCCGCTCGAGGTACTCGAGGAAGTAGCGCTTGTTGTTGATGCCCGTGAGGCCATCCGCGATCGTCAGCGTGTAGATGGTCTCGTGGTACTGCGTCTCGATGTTGGCCCCGTCCAGGAACTTGAAGATGGAGCCACCCACCTTGATGAGGTCCCCGCTGCGCAGCGGCTGCGCCCCCATCACCTCCTGATCATTCAGGAAGGTGCCGTTCGTGGACTTCAGGTCCTCCACGAACATGCGGTCGTGACTGCCAAAGATGCGCGCGTGACGGCGGGACACGTTGTCCAGGTCCACGACGATCTGATTGTTCTCGTCGCGGCCGATCGTGTACTCCCTGTCGTCCAGCACGTACTTCTTGCCCAGCTCGGGGCCGTGGATCTGAACGAGGCAACAATCCCGGTTGACCGCGTTGGGAGCCTTGACCGTGGTGATCTTGGTGACCCGAGTCTCGTCGGAAGCCATCGAAAACGAGGAATACCACGCCTCGGCGGAGGGCACCATGTAGGCGGGCACCGACCCACCTGAGGGGTAGGCGGAAGGCCCCTGGAGCTTGCGGATCCACACCTACACCGTACCTGCCGGGTGCAGCCTGGGCGGAATGGCCCCGGGCGTTGGCCAGGCTCCACGCGGCGGACCAGGGCGGTTGGGCACTCAACGAAGGTGCGCGAGGCGGCGCGGGCGCTCTTGTCGCGCGGGCGCACGCGGCTAACGTCCGCCGCCATATGGCAAAGCTGCTGGCGATGATTCTGGCAGGTGGTGCAGGGACCCGGCTCGAGCCGCTCACGCGTGAGCGCGCCAAGCCCGCCGTCCCCTTCGGGGGCCGGTACCGCATCATCGACTTCGTGCTGTCCAACTTCGCGAACTCCGGCGTGTACCGGATGAAGGTGCTCACCCAGTACAAGAGCGATTCGCTCAACAACCACCTGTCGCGCGCCTGGAGGATGACGGCCTTCCTGGGCCACTACGTGGAGTCGGTGCCCGCGCAGATGCGCACCGGCATGGACTGGTACAAGGGCAGCGCGGACGCCATCTACCAGAACCTCAACATCATCACCGACGAGGAGCCGGATCACATCTTCGTCTTCGGCGCCGACCACGTGTACCGCATGGACGTGCGGCAGATGCTGGACTTCCACGTGGCCAAGAAGGCCGCGTGCACGGTGGCCGCCATCCCGGTGCCCATCGAGCAGGGGCGCGAGTTCGGCATCATCGACGTGGGGCCGGACGGGCAGATGCGCCAGTTCCTGGAGAAGCCCAAGGATCCGCCGCCCATGCCGGGCAACCCGAAGATGTGCCTGGCGTCCATGGGCAACTACCTGTTCTCCACGGACGTGCTGGTGCAGGAGGTGGTGCGGGACGCGGCGGACGAGGCGAGCGCGCACGACTTCGGCAAGTCCATCATCAGCGAGCTGTACAAGCGCGCGCCGGTGTACGTGTACGACTTCGCGCAGAACCGGGTGTCGGGCCAGGAGGAGAAGGAGCACGGCTACTGGCGGGACGTGGGGAACATCGACGTGTACTACCAGTCCAACATGGACCTGGCGGAGGTGGACCCCATCTTCAACCTCTACAACGACCGGTGGCCCATCTACACCCAGCCGCACAACCTGCCGCCAGCCAAGTTCGTCTTCGCCGACAAGGCCAACAAGCGGGTGGGCAACGCCACCGACTCGCTGGTGTCCGAGGGCTGCATCATCTCCGGCGGCTCGGTGAACCGCTCCATCCTCTCGCCGAAGGTGCGCGTGCACTCGTACTCGGAGGTGGAGGACTGCATCCTCTTCGAGAACGTCTCCATCGGGCGGCGGTGCCGCATCCGGCGCGCCATCATCGACAAGAACGTGGAGATCCCCCCGGGGATGACCATCGGGTACGACGTGGAGGAGGACAAGCGGCGCTTCCACGTCACCTCGGGCGGCGTGGTGGTCATCCCCAAGGGCATGAAGGTGGCGTGAGGGCGCGGTGGCACGAGGGCTCAGCCTGCGCCCGGCGACTCCGGGAGACCGGCGCGCACTGTGGCGGATCCACTCCCGCTCGGTGGAGGCGCTCTGCGAGGGCGCCTACTCGCCCCGAGAGGTGCGGACGTGGGTGGAGCTCTTGCGGCCGGACGGCTACCTGCGGCCGGAGCAGCCGCGCACGGTGCTGGTAGCCGAGCGCGGGCGGCACCTGGTGGGCTTCGGGCAGCTGGACGCGTTCCTCGGAGAGCTGGAGGCCCTCTACGTGGTGCCGGAGGAGGTGGGGCACGGGGTGGGCTCGGCGCTGCTGGCCTCGCTGGAGGACCTGGCGTGGCGGGCCGGCGCCAAGGTGATGAGCCTGGATGCCAGCCTCAACGCGGAGGACTTCTACCGCGCGAAGGGCTATGCCCGGCTCCACGCGGCCCGGCGCATCCTCACCCCGGAGGTGCAGCTGGCCTGCGTGCGGATGCGCAAGCAGCGGCCCGCTTCGCCGCTGCGCCTCGGGGAGCGCCGGAGCGAGGCCTTCACCTCGCCCCGCCCCGGGCCCTGAGCCCGGGCCCGAGCTGACTCGGACCGGGCATGGGCCGACGGCTCGCTACGACGGCCGGAAGGCGGACTTCACCTCGGGCTTGTTGAGGACGATCAGCGACCAGATGCCGATCGGGATGCCGATGCAGCAGCACGAGCCGATGCACGGGATGATGGCGATGATGGAGGCGGCCATGGCGAGCCCGAAGCTCTCCAGGTTCTTCATCTTCAGGCCACCGAAGACGGTGACGGAGCCGAGGGCGAGCTGGAAGAGGCTGCTGAAGATGCCGCCCTTGCTCATGGCCGCGATGGCGGACTTGGCGCCCTCGGGGATCTGCGGGTTGTTCATCATCTCCGCCATCGCCGCTTCGTTCGAGCCGACGAGGTTCTGCACGATGCCGAAGAGCGCGGACACGACGGTGATGCCGCCCACCACCATCAGCAGGATGGCGGGCGTGCTCACCATCTCGCGGGCATTGCCGCCCCCGCCAGCTGCGGGGTTACCAAAGTTCTCGTCCATCTTCCCCTCCCTGAATTCCCTACGATGGGTTGCGTGACGGGCACACGACCCGCACGGGGGTGATTCCACATGGAGGGGGCCGGCTTCGCCAGAGAATAAACGCGGGCAGGAGGGGATTTGCCCTCCCGCCCGGGCCGTGCTCAGGCCTGAAGGACGGAGCGGGTGGTGATGCTGGTGCTGGCGGGCCTGGGCAAACTGCGCAGGGCTTCGCCGCGAAGGTGACCACGCTGCCGGGCTCGGCACAGGTGGCCATGTAGGCCGAAGCCCAGGCGAGCCTCTGGCTGCGGGCGCTGGGCAGGTCGAGGAGATTGCCCTGAGCGCCGAGAGCGCCCCCCCACTCTGCCGTCCACTGCTGTGGCCATGATGGCGCGTGCCAGGCCTGCCAGGGGCCGAGTAGGTCCGAAGAAGTCTGTTCACGACTCCCGTTCGAGGCTGCGTCACCTGAAACAGGCAGAGGGCTCAAGCCCGCCCCTGCATCCGGTCCGCAAGCCTGCCGGGCGAACCCTGGCCGAACTGGTCTGCTTGTCATACCAGTTCGCCACCGGTCCGCTCACAAGACGCCTTCATGGCTGGCCGTTCCCGTGACACAGGCGCATTCCTCCAGGAGGCAAGAACCTCTTCGGACCAACTCAGGCCGCCACAACATCGTGGAATGCAGTGGAAAGCTCCAGAGGGAGCGCCACCCTCTGGCGAACCAGATCTCCACGCCTGGAACTGAACTGAACCAGTTCGTCACATGGCAACCAGCACGTTAAGTAGCGCGCATGCTCCAGCGTTTCTTCGAGTTCGCCGATGATGTGTACGTCCCTCATCGCTGGCATCTGGCGATGCCCAGAGACAGTCAGGACCGCAAGGTCGTGCACGGGCAGTTCTTCGAGGGAACCCCCGTCCACATCCAAGAGCGTTTGAGGGTTCCCGTGGAAATCCCGGGCCAGCCACTGGACTTCACAGAGGCCGGCATCAGTATCCCGGTGGTCCATGTCCGGGTCGCATCCCTGTTCTCACAGCGGGCGCCAGATGACGTGCAGCTGCTCCCCGTGGACGTGGACGGACACCCCGATCAGTACCTCATCCTCGTCGCCACACGCCTCATCCGCTGCATCGACGAGCAGTCCTCCAGAATCCGCCTGTGGACCCATGAGAATGGGGTGCCGCACAAGGTTGGACAGTACATGTCCGTACGGGACATGCGCATCGACAAGTCCAAGGTCGGCAGCGCCCAGGTGTTCCGATGCGAGGGCTGGGAGGGCCCTCTGATCGTCTCCGGTGACATCAAGTCCGCCCTGGAGGACCTGGGCGCCACCGGCACCCGCTTCACCGAAGTCTGATCCGAGGGCCCCCGCCGACAGCTTCCGGCGGCGGCTGTGCTCAGGCCTTGAACGTCAGCAGCGGGGCCAGCCGAGCCACCTCGCGTACGATGCCGGCCTCCACCTGAGAGGCCACCACCGGGCCGATGGGCTTGTACGCCGCGGGAGCCTCCTCGATGCGGCGCTCCTCACGCAGGGTGATGCAGTCCACGCCGGTGAGCCCCAGCGCCTCGTCCCGCCTGTCCGCCCCACCCCGCGCCATGGAGAAGCGCGAGCGAGCCCGCCCCGCGCCATGGGAGGCAGAGGCCAGCGCCGCCGCGTCGCCACACCCCACCATCAGGTAGGACGACGCCCCCATGGAGCCGGGGATGATGACGGGCTGGTCCGCCTCGGCCGGGCAGGCTCCCTTGCGCGCCAGCCACCCGCCCTCCCACGGCAGGGTGATGTTGTGGGGCACGTCGTAGACGAGCGGGGCCTCCACGTCGCCGAACAGCTCGCGCAGGGTGTGGCGCAGCAGCTCGGCCAGCAGCAGCCGGTTGAGAAAAGCGTAGTTGGCCGCGGTGGCCTCGGCCCGGAGGTACTCCGCGACCAGGGCCGGCTCCGCCAGCGGGAGGATGCCGCTCTCCGGGAAGGCAGCCCCCGCCGGCCACGCCGCCCGCGCCCGATCCAGCCACGCCATGCCCACGTGCTTGCCCACGTCCCGCGAGCCAGAGTGGATCATGAACGCGAGCTGGCCCTCGCGCACACCCCACTGCCAGGCCCGCGCCCGGTCCGCCACGGCCTCCACCCGCTGCACCTCGACGAAGTGGTTGCCACCACCGATGGTGGCCAGGCCCGCGTCCCGCACGACGCCCGGCTTGACGAGCCCCGAGGGGGCCCAGGCCGGATCGCCCTCCAGCGCACCGCCCAGGTGGATGCGGGTGGACTCCCGGTCGAGCTGCGCCAGGTCCGCCCGGGCCGCGCAGCCCAGCGGCTGCTCCATCGTCTCCAGGAGCCAGCCGGGGATGCCGTCGCGCAGGAGCGCCTCGGCGGCCCGCGAGGACATGGCCACATCCCGCGTGCCGAAGAAGTAGTGGCCCTTCATGCGCTCGACGAAGGCATCGCGCCGGGCGAGGAAGGCTTCCACGCCCAGGTCGGCGACGTGCAGGCGCATGCCGCAGTTGATGTCGGTGCCCACCGCGGCGGGCACCACCAGGCCCCGCGTGTGCACCACCGACCCGATGGCCACGCCGGAGTCTCCCGGGTGGAAGTCGGGGGTGGCGCGCACGCGCAGGACGGCACCACCACCAGGGTGCTTCAGGGCGGCGAGGTTGGCGAGCTGCCGGAAGGCCTTGCCCTCCACGGGCAGGTCCGGCGGGAGGAGGACCTCGGCGGGCGGCGAATGCGCGTCGCCCTGGAGGCGCAGGGTGTAGAGGCGACCGTCATAGGTCACCTCGAGCCCCTCGCGGGCAAGTGCCCGCAGGAGCCGATTCAGGTTCGGCTGCATGACCCAACTCGGAGCTACCTCGCGCCCGGAAGAACGCGAGGGGACGTGAACGATGGAGTGAGGGACCTCGGGTCAGCAGCCGCGGTCGCGGGACGGCGCGAGGCCGTCCTTCGAGCGCCCCGGACGCCGGCTCCCATGCGCCGCTGACAGCCCCGGCCCTCCTCCCTCGCGAGCCCAGGGGTGCTTCCAAGGGCCGACCGGCTGCCTCCCTTCCGGACGGACATCGTTGGATTCGCGCCAGAATGGGCTTTCAAGGGTAGAAAGGCACCCGTCCCCGACCGTGGCCACTGGACCCAGGGGTGGGTCCATTGCACGATGTGGGAGGAACTGCCCATGGCGACCAAGCAGAGGGGTTCTCTACCCCCGGTGCTATCCACCGAGGAGACTCGTGTCCGGCCTCCCGAGGAGGAGGACGAGGGAGCAGCGGAGCTGCCTCCCGAGCCTCCCACGTGGGACGAAGAGCGGGACTCGACACGGCTGCTCCCCAACACCGCCCCCCCTCAGGCCGACTGGGACGAGGAGGTGGATGACGCGACGCCGCCCATCCCTCGGAAGGTGGCTCCCGTTCCCTACTCGGACGATCCCGACGTCCAGGGGCCGGACGAGGCGACGCGGAACATTCCCCTCAACGCTGGAGCCCGCCCCGCCCCGAGGGATCCAGACGACTCGACCCGTCCCATCCCTCGCAAGACCGGGACTCGCCCGGCCGTGCAGGATCCGGACGACTCGACCCGTCCCATCCCTCGCAAGACCACCTCCCGCCCCGCGCAGGAGGAGGACACCGACGATGCGACGCGGAACATCCCCCGCAGGACCAGCAGCCGCCCCGCGCTGGAGGAGGACACCGACGACGCGACGCGGAACATCCCTCGCAGGACCAGCAGCCGCCCTGCGTTGGAGGAGGACACCGACGACGCGACGCGGAACATCCCCCGCAAGACCGGCACCCGCCCTGCCCTGCAGGATCCGGACGACGCGACGCGGAACATCCCTCGTAAGACAGGGATGCGCCCGGCGGTGCAGCCCTCGGACGATGCGGGGCGGAGCAGCGCTCGGAAGTCCGGCTCCGGTCCCTCGCTGACGCGGGAATCCCCCCTGCCCTGGGACTCGGGAGAAGAGGACGCGGCCGCGGTCCCCACCCGCGCCCAGTCGCTGCCCCCCATCACCTCGGGCCCTTCGCAGGCCCTCGTGTCGCCTCCGAGCGGGCCCCCGGTCCTGGTCCCCATCAACACGGAGCCCCACTACATTCCCCAGGCGCCCATCGTCCCGGTCGTCACCCAGCCCGGCTACGTCCCCCCGCCGCCGCCGGCCCCGAGCCCCGTCTTCACGGCGCCCAACTACGTCCCACCGCCGCCTCCCGTCCTGACTCCCCTCGTCACGGCGCCGCACCTCGTGCCGGCGACCCAGCCCATTCCCGCGGGGGCGACTCCGCCGGGAGAGGAGCTCCGGACGACGTTCTCGAACAAGGCGGCGATGGTCGCCGACCTCGTCAAGGCGACGTTCGCGCGCCGCAGCTATGGCGCCGCGCCCTACCGGCTGAAGATCGACGAGCCGGACGGTCCCAGCACCGCCGGTGGCCTCCATGCCCGGCAGCCCATCTCGCTCGTGGCGAACCTGGAGTCGGCTCCCGCGGTCGTCTGCGGCTGGGTGGACGTGGCCAAGAAGGAGGCCCAGCTCCGCAGCCATGGCGTCGTGGTGAAGCGGCACAACGCCCGCTACCCCCAGGCCCTGGACATCACCGAGGAGGAGTACGACCGATTCCTCAACGAGCTGGTGGAGACCCTGTTCTACGGCGGCATCAAGATCATGGTGCAGGTCCCGGATGATCCGGAGCCGACGCAGGCGCAGGGCTCGCAGGCGCAAGGGGCCCAGGCCAACAAGAGCCGGAGCTCGGGTGGCTCGAAGCTGGGGACGCTGATCCTCGTGCTGCTGACTTTCGCCCTGGGACTGGGCGTGGGCATGAACATGGAGCGGATCCAGGCCATGTTCCAGAAGACGGAGTCCGGGCAGTAAGCCATGACCTCGCGCTGCATGCGTCTCGTGTTCCTGCTGGCGGCCTGCTTCCTCGCGACGGGCTGCCCACGGCCCTGGACGCCGGCCACCAGGCCGGAGGAGGCCCTGCGCGAGCCGTCCCGGCTGATGGAGCTCCGGGATGATGGCGAGCCCGAGGCGCTAAAAACGGCAATCGCGGAGAGCCTGACGTGGCTGAACACCCGCTCGGCGGATGAGCGCTTCGTCTTCGGCCCCCGGACGGTGACGGCCCGCGAGCTGCGCGCCGCCCTGGAGCACCTGCGCTCGCGCATCACCGATGGCCTCACCTCCGCGGAGCTCACGACGCGAATCCTCGAGGTGTTCGAGCCGCTGGAGGCCGCCGGAGGCGAGGACGGCCTGGTGCTCTTCACGGGCTACTACGAGCCCTCGATCGAGGCGAGCCTCACCCGGACCGAGGAGTACGCCACGCCCATCTACGGGGCGCCGAAGGATCTGATCGAGGTCCCCCTGGAGCCCTTCGCCGAGCGCTTCAAGGCCGAGCGCGTCTTCGGGCGGCTCGACGGGCGGAGGCTGGTGCCCTACTGGAGCCGGGGGGAGATCCGGGGTGGGAAGCTGAGTGGCCAGGGGCTGGAGCTGGCGTGGGCGAAGGATCCAGTGGCGCTCTTCTTCGTGGAGGTGCAGGGCAGCGGCACGCTCCGGCTGCCGGACGGCACGGAGCGGCGCATCGGCTATGCCAGCTCGAACGGGAGGCCCTACCGCAGCATCGGCTCGCTGCTCATCCAGGAGGGCGCCATCCCGCGCGAGGCCATGTCGATGCAGGCCCTGCGCGCGTGGCTCGCGGCGAACCCGCGGCAGTGCAACCGCGTGCTCGACTTCAACGAGTCCTACGTCTTCTTCCGCTTCCTGGAGAGCAGCGCGGTGGGCTCGCTGGGCAGGCCGGTGACCACGGGGCGCTCCATCGCCACGGACGCGAAGCTCTTCCCGCGCGGCGCGCTGGCGTTCCTGCAGACCGAGCGCCCCGTGCGGCAGCCCGACGGGACGGTGGCGTGGAGGCCCCTGTCCCGGTTCGTGCTCAACCAGGACACGGGCGGCGCCATCAAGGGCGCAGGACGGGTGGACGTCTTCTGGGGACGCGGGCCCGACGCCGAGCTGGCCGCAGGGATGATGAAGCAGAAGGGGCGACTGCTCTTCTTCGTCCCGCGCCGCACCGTGGCCCGGTAGCGGGTCATCGGAGCCCTGCTGTCACTCGGGCCGAGCGAGCGGCGTGAGGATCTCCTTCCAGTGGGTGAAGATCGAGAAGTGCCCCCCACCGGGGAGGAAGTGCTGCACCGTCCGAGGGATGCGAGAGGCCAGGTAGCGGCCCATCTGCGGCGGGACGATGCTGTCTGCCTCCCAGTACCAGAGGTGCACCTCCGGGCGGATCTCCTCCAGCCGGAAGCCCCAGGGCGAGACGAGGATGTGGGCCTCGCGCCGCATGCCCCGCACGCCCTGCCGGGTGGCCTCCATGCGCCAGCCCTGCACCTGGGCGGCGATGGCCGGATTCGACAGCGTGGCCCGGTCATCGGGCGAGCAGTGCGCCATGACTCCCGCGAGCGCGCGCCGGGGGTTGCTGCGCACCGATCGATCATGCAGGGCCATGATGGGGTGGAGCAGCCACTCGGGCCAGGCGGCCAGCGTGTACGCGTTGCGGTAGTCGCGGTTGACGCCCTTCATGGCTCCGGGCCTGTCGAACGGCGCCGCTCCCGAGACGATGGCCGCGCGAGTCACCCGCTCGCCCAGGCGCCAGGCACAGGCCGCGGCGTAGGGCCCCCCCGCGGACACGCCGAAGAGGGCGAAGCGCCCCAGCCCCAGCATGTTGGCGAGCTGCTCGAGGTCCGCGGGGCAGTCCAGCAGCGTGCGCTCGGGCTGGTAGTCGGAGAGGCCATACCCCGGCCGGTCCGGGGTGATGAGCCGCACGCCCAGGCGATACGTGAGGCTGTCATCCGGGTGCCGCATGTAGCGCGAGCCCGGGTTGCCATGGAGGAAGAAGATCGGCGCGCCCGAGGGATCTCCCGACTCGACGAAGGCGAGCCTGCGTCCGTCCTTGAGGCGGATGGAGCCTTCGCGCGGCGGCATCATCGGCATCTTCATATCGCGTCAGGACTCCATCGGCCGCGAGCGAGCGGCAATCCACTCCGAGATGGCGGGCCACACCTTGGTGGGGCTCTTGCTCGAGGCCGACAGGCCGATGTGGCCCACGGGGAAGCGCAGCGTCTGGGCGTCCTGGGAGCCCACCAGCCCGGGCAACGGCTCGCTCATGGGCGGCAGGGCGATGGTGTCCTGCTCGGCGATGACGTTGAGCAGTGAGGCGCGGATGCGGCGCAGGTCCACGCGCTCGCCCCCCACCTCCATGCGGCCCTGGCAGAAGAGGTTCTGCTGGTAGCAGTCCTTGATGTACTGGCGGTAGACCTCGCCCGGGAACGGGACGGCGTCGGCGCCCCAGCGCTCCATGGCGAGGAACGTGGTGACGTACTCGGGCTCGTCGATGTGGCGGCACACGTCCAGCCACCGCGTCATGCGCTGGACGGGGGCGGCCATGAGGAAGCCACTCTCCAGCACGCGCGAGGGCACGTTGCCGTAGGCATCCACGAGCGAGTCCACGTCGAAGTGGTCCGGCTGCGTCCACAGCGCGTACACACCGCCCTGGCTGAAGTCCACGGGGGTGGCCTGCGCCACGAAGTTGCGCACCCCCTGGGGGTAGAGGCTGGCGTAGGCCAGGGCGAGCGTGCCGCCCATGCAGTAGCCGTAGAGCGTCAGCTCCTCGCTGCCGCTGGCGCGCAGCGTCCACCGCACGGCCTGGCGGACGAGATCTCCCAGCAGGTCCGCCCAGGACAGGTGCTGCTCGTCCGGCCCGGGCACGCCCCAGTCGATGGCGTAGACGTCGAAGCCGGCGCGGGTGAGGTACTCGATGAGGCTGCGGCCGGGCAGGAAGTCCAGGATGTACCAGCGATTGATGAGCGAGTAGGCGAAGAGGATGGGGGTGCGCCAGCGGCGGTGGGGCGCGGAGTAGCGCAGCAGGCGCATGCTGCCGCGCGTATAGACGACCGAGTGCGGAGTGGGGCTGATGGGCGGCTCGCGCACGCCGGAGGCCTTCTCGATGATGGGCCGCAGGTACGGATAGGGGTTGAGGGGCCGCTCCTGGACGACCTGCGCGAGCGATCGGGACAGCTCGACCTGGCCCGAGACGAAGGAGCGGAAGCGCTGGAAGGTGCTCGACATGGGGCGATCTCGAGAGGCTCAGCTGCCGTGTCGGCGGGTGACGGGCTCGGGCGGAGGAGACTCCTGGAGCGAGTCGGAGCCCCGGGAGGTCCGCTCCTGGCGCTCGAGCAGCTCCACGGCCATCTCGAGCTGCGAGCCGAGCGCCTCCACCTGGTGGCTCAGGCGGCGCACCTGATCGCGCATGGTCTCCATGTCGGAGACCGCGGGCAGGCGCAGCGCCTGGAGCACCCGCTCCTGCAGGGCGTGGCGGCGGATGCGCAGGTTGAACCCCTGACGCATGACACCACCGCTGATGCGCAGCCAGGTGGGGCTCTCTCCCAGCTTCGAGGTCACCTTGGTGAGGCCGCGCTCGGCCTTGGAGAAGACCCGGCCGGAGCGGGTCTCCGGGCTGGTCAGGCGTCCGACGAGCTTGAGGCCACGGGCCAGGAGCCCCTTGCGAGGGCGGGAGGGGTTGCTCATGGCGCACAATCTAGCCAATTGGCGGCGAGGGCACTGCCCCCTCTCACCCAGCCTGCACGCCTGGTCACGCCTCCCGGCGATCCCCCTACCCCCCTCCCTCCTCAAGAGCCACTTACGCCCACCTGCTCTCGCGTGACATGGTCTGGCCCCCTCTCAGTCCCTGCCGAGCCTGTCTTGAGCCCCTCTCCGTCGACCCGATCCCTCCTGCTCGCAGCCCTCCTATCGCTCGGAGCCGCCTGCCGCGAGCCGGCCTCTCCTCCCGCCACCCGGACTCCGCCCCCCCGCGTCTCCTCCGATGCCACGGGCGCTCCGTTCGATCTCGGCTCGGTCCTCCACCGGGTCCACTTCGCCTATCGGCAGGAGGGCGACACCTGGACCGCCGGGCACAGCACGTGGTCCGCACGGGTCACCGAGGCAGGCCTCACCTTCACTCCCCGCCACGCCCCGCCGACCGGGCTCCTCACGGGGGCTCCGGTCACCTTTGGCGCGGCGGTCCTCTCGCGCGGCGGAGTCGGGTTGGACAGCACCGCCAAGGGTGGCTCCGTCTCGCGGGAAGGCGCGCTCACCCTGGCGCGAGGCGCGGTGGAGGAGCACCTCCAGAACGGCGAGGACGGCATCGAGCAGCGCTGGCGCTTCACCCGTCAGCCCCAGGGCCAGGGAGACCTGCTCCTCCGGGTGCCGGTCCGCGGGCTCCGTCTCGCGGGAGAGACGGTTCGGGGCGTGCACTTCGCGGACGCTTCGGGGCTGGGCGTCCGCTACAGCCATGCCACCTGGACGGATGCCTCCGGACAGCAGCGGGAGATCCGCGCTCGCGCGGTCGCGGAGGGCGTGGAGTTCCAGGTCCCGACCGAGGTGCTGGCCAGCGCGAGCTTCCCGGCCATGCTGGCGCCCACCATCTCTCCGGAGTTCGGGCTGGACACGCCGGTGACGGCTCCGGGCGGTGGAAGCCAGACCGCGCCCGCGGTGGCCTCCAACGGCACGGACTACCTCGTGGTCTGGACGGACGACCGCGGCGGTGACGTGGACATCTACGGCGCCCGCGTGAGCCAGGACGGAGCGGTCCTGGATGCGCTCGGCATCGCCATCAGCACGGCGATCAACGCGCAGCAGGCTCCGGCGGTGGCCTTCGACGGCACGAACTACCTGGTCGTCTGGAGCGACGGCCGGCGCGGCAGCGGCAATGACATCTACGGGGCCCGGGTGAGCCCCGCCGGCTCGGTGCTGGAACCCAGCGGTCTGCCGCTCGCCACCTCCACGGTCTTCACGCTGCAGATGCGCGCCCCGGCGGTGGCCTTCGACGGCATGAACTACCTCGTGGTCTGGGAGGAGAAGACCGGCTTCAACGGGCTCACCAACCTCAATGGCCTGCGCGTCAGCCCCGCGGGCACGCCCCTGGGCAGCCCGCTGCTCGTGTCGAGCGCGACCGGGAACCAGCTGGCGCCCGCGCTGGCCTTCGATGGCACGAACTTCCTGGCGGTCTGGCAGGACGAGCGCGCGGGACAGGGAGACATCTATGGAGCGCGCATCTCGTCGGCGGGCACCCTGCTCGACTCGACGGGCATCGCCATCAGCACGACGCCGCAGCTCCAGGCCAACCCCACGGTGGAGTTCAACGGCACCTCCTACCTCGTCGTCTGGGAGGACTACCGCAACGCCTCCACGGGCACCGACCTCTTCGGCGCTCGGGTGGCGCTCAACGGCACCGTGCTGGACTCCGCCGGGCTGCCGCTCTTCGCGCTCGCGTCCAACCAGACCCAGCCCGCGCTCACGCGCCAGGGCACCCAGTACCTGCTGGCCTGGCAGGATCTCCGCTCGGGCTCCAACGACGTCTACGCCGCCCGGCTCAATTCGGCGGGGGTGGTGCAGGATGCGGCGGGCCTGCCGCTGATGGTGGCGCCGGGCGAGCAGTCCACGGTGGCGGTGGCGAGCAACGGCACCACCCCCCTCGTCACCTGGGGCGACGCGCGGACGCTCGACATCGTCGGCACTCGCGTGAGCGCGGACGGCACGGTGCTGGACCCGAGCGGTGTCACGATCAGCCTCGCCACCAACAGCGAGACGAGCCCGGCGGTGGCCTTCGATGGCACCAACTACCTGGTCGTCTGGCAGGACAACCGCGGCAGCGGGTTCGATCTCTACGGCGTGCGAGTCAGCGCGAGCGGCACGGTGCTGGATGCCACGGGCCTGCTCATCTCCGGCTCGACCGGCCACCAGCGCAACCCGGCGGTGGCCTTCGATGGCAACAACTACCTGGTCGTCTGGGAGGACACGCGCAACGGCCCCTCGAGCGACATCTTCGCGGCGCGGGTGAGCCCGAGCGGAACGGTGCTGGATGCCAACGGCCTGCCGCTCTGCCAGCGCTTCAGCCCGCAGGAGCACCCGGCGGTGGCCTTCGATGGCAACAACTACCTGGTCGTCTGGGCCGACGCCGGCACCAGCGCCGCCCGAGACATCTACGGCACGCGGGTCAGCAGGACGGGCACGGTGCTCGACACGGCCTTCGTCGGGATCAGCACGGACGCGAGCGACCAGGCCACGCCGGCACTGGCCTTCGATGGCACCAACTACCTGGTGGTGTGGAACGACTGGAGGAACAACTCGACCGCGGACGTCTATGGCGCGCGGGTGACGCGAGCAGGCGCGGTGCTCGACGCGACGGGAGTGCTGCTCGCCGGAGGCACCGAGGCCCAGGCCGATCCGGCGGTGGCGTTCGACGGGACGAACTACCTGCTGGTCTGGTCTGACTACCAGTCCTTCCCCAGCTCGAACCTGTACGCGCGGCGGGTGCGGACGGCGGGGACACCGCTCGACTCCTCGCCCATCACGGTGTCCTCCGCGCCGGGCCATCAGCAGCGGCCCTCGGTCGTGTACGACGGAGCGAGCTTCCTCGTCGCGTGGCAGGACGAGCGCGGTGGCGCGGGCGTGGACCTGTACGCCGGGCGCGTCTCCCGTACCGGTGCGGTCCTGGACGGCGAGGGCTTCATCCTCTCGGCGGGCACCGCGGACGAGACCTCGGTCACGCTCGCTTCCGGAGGTACGCAAGGCCTGCTCGCGGTGTACCAGGTGACGGACGCGTCCCTGGGGAGCAACGTCCAGCGGCTGAAGGCACGGCGGCTGTCGCCGGGGGACTCGACCAACACCCCGCCCACCGCGCAGTCGCAGAGCATCTCCACGGAGGAGGACGTGGCGCTCGCGCTGGAGCTCACGGGCAGCGATCCCGAGGGCGCGACGCTCTCCTATACGGTGGTCACGCCGCCCTCGCGCGGCGCGCTCACGGGCACGGCCCCGAAGCTCACGTACGTGCCCGGGCAGAACTACAACGGCTCGGACAGCTTCACGTTCACGGTCTCCGACGGACAGGCCACCTCGGCTCCCGCCACCGTCTCCATCACCATCACCCCGGTGAACGACACCCCCGTGGCCTCCGCGCAGTCCGTCACCACCCCGGAGGAGACGGCGAAGGCGATCGTCCTGTCCGGCTCGGATCCAGAGAACGACCCCGTGACCTTCACGGTGGTGTCGGGCCCCAGCCACGGCACGCTGACGGGCACCCCGCCCAACGTCACCTACACGCCCGCGGCCAACTACTCCGGGCCGGACAGCTTCACCTTCGCGGTCTCCGACAGCACGGGGACGTCCGCTCCGGGGACGGTCTCCATCACGGTGACGCCGGTGAACGATCCGCCAACGGCCATGGCCCGCTCGCTGAATGGTCCGGAGGACACGCCCATCCCCATCACGCTGTCGGGCGCGGATGTGGACGGAGATCCGCTCACCTTCGCCATTGTCACGCCGCCCGCGCACGGCGCGCTGACGGGCACCCCGCCCAACGTCACCTACACTCCTGAGGCGAACTACTTCGGTCCCGACAGCTTCACCTTCACGGCCTCCGATGGCGTGGCGACCTCGGCCCCGGCCACCGTCTCGCTCTCCATCAGCCCGGTGAATGACGTCCCGGTGGCCTCGCCTGGCTCGCTGAGCACTCCGGAGGACACGCCGCTTCCCGTCACCTTGGTGGCCTCGGATGCGGAGGGAGAGCCGCTGACGTTCGCCATCGCCTCGCTGCCCGCGCACGGCGCGCTGACGGGCACCCCGCCCAACCTCACCTACACCCCCGCGCCGAACTACGTCGGGCCGGACAGCTTCACCTTCACGGCCTCCGATGGCACGAGGAGGTCCGCTCCGGCCACGGTCTCCATCACGGTCACGCCCGTGAACGACGCGCCCGTGGCGAACTCCCGCTCGCTGAACACGCCGGAGGACACGGCGCTCACGCTCACGCTCTCGGGCACGGACGCGGAGGGAGATGCGATCACCTTCGCCGTGGCCACGCAGCCCTCGCACGGCACGCTGACAGGCACTCCGCCCAACCTCACCTATATGCCCGAGCTGGGCTACCACGGCGCGGACAGCTTCACCTTCACCGCCTCGGACGGCATGGCGCCCTCCGCCCCGGGGACCATCTCCATCTTCGTAGCCTCGGTGAACGCCACCCCCACCTCCTCGAGCAGCTCGGTCACGACGGTGGAGGACACTCCCGTGGGCATCACGCTCAACGGCGCGGACGAGGACGGAGACATCCTCTTCTTCACGGTCACGGTTCCGCCCGCGCACGGCACGCTGAAGGGCACTCCGCCCAACCTGACGTACACGCCGGCGCTGAACTACTCCGGCTCGGACAGCCTCACCTTCACGGTGACGGACGGTCAGGCCACCGCGGCGCCCGCCACCGTCTCCATCACCATCACCCCGGTGAACGACGCGCCCGTCACCACGGCCCAGTCGCTCAGCACGAGGGAGGACACGGCCAAGGCCATCACCCTCACCGCCGTGGATCCGGAAGGAAGCCCGGTCACCTTCGCCCTGGTGTCCAGCCCCAGCCACGGCACGCTGACGGGCACCCCGCCCGACCTCACCTACACCCCCGCGCCGAACTACGCCGGGCCTGACAGCTTCACCTTCACGGCCTCGGACGGGCAGGCGACGTCGCCCGCCACCACCATCTCGCTGACCGTCACGGAGAACAATGACCTCCCGGTCGCGCTGGCGCAGACGCTCACCGTCGCGGCGGGCAGCCCGACGGCCATCGCGCTGGATGGAAGCGACGTGGACGGAGAGGAGCTCACCTTCGCCATCGTGTCCCACCCCGAGGCGGGCAAGCTCACCGGCACTCCGCCGGACATCCTCTATACGGCGCCTGCGAGCTTCCGTGGCACCACTCGGTTCACCTACTCGGTGAGCGACGGCAAGGCGATCTCCTCGGCCGAGGTGCAGCTCACCGTGGAGGAGCGCTCGCTCACGGTCAGCGCGGCGGTGGACACCCTGCGTCCGGCGCAGGGCCAGCAGGTGCGCTTCTACGCCAACGCCGTGGACGCGGCGGGGGCGGACATCGCGCTCCAGTGGGACTTCGGCGACGGCCAGACGTCCCAGGAGGATCTGCCGGTCCATGCCTTCGCGGCTCCGGGCACCTACGAGGTCAAGCTCAAGGCCTCCACGGCGACGGAGGAGGCCTCCACGGTGCTCCGCGTGCGGGTGCGCGCCGCTGCCCCCATCCTGCTCGCGGCGGACGCTCCCGCCACGGCCCCCATCGTCGGTGTCGAGGGCTCCGCCTTGTCCTTCGGCATCAGCGATCCGCAGTCCGGGACCACGTACACCTGGGACTTCGGAGACGGCACGCCCGCCGCCACCGGCGCCACCGCCTCGCACACCTGGGCCGATAATGGGAGCTTCACGCTGAAGGTGACGGCCACGGATGGAAGCAGCACCCGTCAGGTGGCCTCGCGGAGCGTGCTCGTCCACAACACGCTCCCCGTCCCGCTGCCGCAGGAGAAGCTGTCGGCCACCGCCGGCCAGCAGGTCTCGGTCCAGCTCTCGGGCTCGGATGCGGCGGGCGCCAGCGATCCGCTCCGCTGGGAGCTGGTCACCGGAGAGGGCTCGCTGACTCCCGATGGCGCCTTCACCTGGACGCCCTCGCAGGACGGGCTGGCCACCGTCATCACCAAGGTCATCGACGGGGACGGCGGCGAGTCACGCTTCGCCTTCCAGGTCTCCACGGGAGACGGCCCCTCCGAGCCGTCCGAGGGCTGCGGCTGCGGCGCGAGCTCTAGCGGTACCTCGGGAGCCCTCGCGCTGGGGATGCTGCTCCTGGCGCTCGTGGCCTCGGGGCGCAGGGCCCGGAGCTGAAGCGGCGCGGGGCTCGGAATCCCCCCTGGATTCCGAGCCCACCGCACGGCTCACACCACTCCGGACAGGCCTCCATCCACGTTGATGGCCGTGCCGGTGACATAGGACGCGCGCGCCGAGAGCAGGAAGGCCACTACATCGGCGAACTCCTCGCTCCGGCCAATGCGCCCGAGCGGCACGCCGGCCTCCCGGCTCCGCTCGGCATAGAACTCGTCCACGGGCTTGCCCGAGGCCTCGGCCCGGCGATTCCACTGCCCGCTCTGGATCATCCCCACGAGCACGGCGTTGACGCGGATGCCATCCGCGCCCAGCTCCTTGGAGAGCACCTTTGTCAGGGACATGCCGGCGGCCCGGGACACGGAGGAAGGCGTGGTGTTCTTCCCGGGCTCCTTGGCCTTGATGGAGAGCACGTTGACGATGGAGCCACCGCCGGCCGCGCGCAGGTGAGGCACCGTGAGGCGCACGGTGCGCATCGCGGCGAACACCTTGAGCTGGAAGTCCTCCTCCCACTCCTGCTCGGTGACGGAGAGGAAGGGCTTGGCGGAGGCGGAGCCGGCGTTGTTCACCAGGCCATCCACGCGGCCCCAGCGCTCGTGGGCGGCCTTGACGAAGCGCTCCAGGTCCTCGGCGCGAGACACATCCGCGGGCAGGGCGAGCACCTCACCGCCCTGGGCGCGCAGGGTGTCGGCGGTGGCCTCCAGCCGGCGCAGGTTCCGGGCGCACAGCGCGACGCGCGCACCCTCCCAGACGAGCCGATTGCACACGGCGGCTCCGAGTCCATCCGAGCCACCCGTCACGAGCACCACCTTGCCAGCGAGCTCCAGGTCCATATGAGCGCTCCCCCTCCTACGGTGAGAACCGCCTCCTTATATATGGACCCGCGAGCCCGCCGGGCGGGGAACTCAGGCCGGCTTCTTCACCGCGGTGGGACGCTTCTCGAAGGCGGCGAGCGTGGTGGCGATCTCCTGGTTCACGGCGCGCAGCATGTCCTGCTTCTCGCGGAACGGCAGGAAGGCGCTCTTGAAGCCGGAGACGATGACGGTGGTGAGATCCTCCAGCGCCAGACCCAGCTCCTTGTGAGCCAGCCACAGCTCCTTGGTCACCGTGGTGTCGGTGATGAGCCGGTTGTCGGTGTTGATGGTCACCCGGAGGCCGTAGTCGAAGTAGAACTTGAGCGGGTGGGCGGAGAGGCTCGTCACCGCGCCCGTCTGCACGTTGGAGCTGGGGCACACCTCCAGCGGGATGCGGTGATCGTTCACGTAGTTGAGCAGATCGCCGTCCTCGCGCAGCCGGGTGCCGTGGCCGATGCGGTGGGCGCCCAGGTAGTGGATGGCCTGGGAGATGGACTCGGGGCCGAAGGCCTCGCCCGCGTGCGCGGTGCAGTTGACGTTGTTCTTGAGGATGAGCTGGAAGGCGTCCTTGTGGTCCTTGGCGGGGAAGCTCGCCTCGGCGCCGGCGAGATCGAATCCGATGACGCCGCGGTTCTTGTACGCCACGCTCAGCTCGGCCAGGCGCATGGACGTCTGGGGGTTGATGTGGCGGATGCCGCAGACGATGACGCCGCACTTGATGCCCGTCTCGCGCTTGGCGGCGCGCAGGCCCTCGAGCACCGAGTCGATGACGGTGGTCATCTTCAGGCCCTTCTGCAGGTGCAGCGCGGGCGAGTAGCGGACCTCCAGGTAGCGCACGTTCTCGGCTGCGGCGTCCACGGCCAGCTCATAGGCGGAGCGGAAGAGCGCCTCGGCCGTCTGGAGCACGGAGAGGGTGACGTCGAACGCCACCAGGTACTCCTCGAGGTTCTTGCACATCTGCCCCATGTGGATGGCCTGGGCCAGACCGTCCACGGTGTCCGCGGGCAGCTTCACCTTCTGCTGCTCGGCCAGCTCGAGGATGGTCTTCAGCCGCATGGACCCATCCAGGTGGCAGTGGAGGTCCGTCTTGGGCAGAGCGTGGAGCAGCTCTTCCGTCACTTCGATGGCCGGGGGTGGGGAGATGTCGGTTCGCCGGGCCGCGGAGGGAATCCCGGTAGCGCTGGGGAGCTCGTCGTCTCGAATGGAGGCCATGATCGCGGTTCCTTGCTTGCCAACCCTCGTGCGGGTCGGAAGATGCGTCCCTAAACCATGCTGCCGCGCGCCTGTCCATGTACCCGCCTGCTGCTCGTGCTCCTGGTGACAGGGACGGCGGCATGCCAGCGGGCCACGGAGCCGGTGTTCACCTTCTCCACGGACGCATCCTCCCGAGCGGGGATGGTGGCGCTGGAGGACGGCGTCCTGGTGGGCAACGAGGCAGGCGCGCTGGTGCGGCTGAACCGGCGCGGAGAGCAGGTGTGGAGGGTGAAGTTCGGCCAGGAGGTGGCGGCGCGGCCCACGGTGGTGGGTGACAGCGTCATCGCCGGGACGGTGGGAGGGGAGCTGGCCCGGCTGGGGCTGGCGGACGGGGCGGACCGCTGGCGCCTCACTGGGGAGCCGCCGGTGCTCACGGCGCTCGTCTCTGACGAGGCCTCCGTGTACGTGCTGGGACAGGACGGGGCGGTGCGAGCGCACGCGCTGGACACGGGGCAGGTGCGCTGGAGGCGTCCCGCGCCGAAGGCCGAGGAGTCTCTCATCGACCCGAGCCAGCGGCTGCCGGCGCCGGTGTTGTCGGGAGGGGTGCTGGTGGTGCCGCAGGGGGAGGCGGGGCTCGTGGGGCTCTCCACGGAGGATGGCAAGCTCCGCTGGCGGCGACCGATGACGCAGGTGCTGGGCATGGCGCGGGAGGGAGACACGCTGTACGTGTCCATGCGCAACGGGCGAGTGGCCGCACTGGGCGTGGAGGACGGCTCGCCTCGGTGGGAGCAGACGCCGGCGCCTGTGCTGACCAGTCCGCCGACCTACGTCCAGGGAGTGCTCTGGGTGGGCACCGAGCCGCCGCAGCTGCTGGCGATCTCCCCGGCGGATGGAAGGCGCCTCTCGGGGATCGACCTGCCCTCCACGCTCGTGACGCAGGTGGCCGTGCACGGCGAGCACCTGATCGTGCCTACGAGCGGGCGTGAAGGTCTGCTGCTCGCCCTGCGGAGACAGGGAGGAGCGCCCGTCTTCTCGGTGCGTACGGACACGGCGCTGCGGTCGACGCCAGTGGTGCTCGGAGACCAGGTCTTCGCGCTGGGGCTGGACGGACGAGTGCTCTCCTGGAACATCCGAGCACCGGAGCGCTGAGGACTCCAGACGGGCTCTGTTCTATCCTCCGCGGCCGTCCTGGCCACGGCGAGGACGGAGCGTCCGGGCGAGCAGCCCCCGCATCCATCGGACGGGCAGAGATGAGTCAGCAGGAAGGGATCCAGAAGGAGCGAGTGGCCGGGCTGGACAGCCTGCGCTTCATCTGCGCGCTGCTCGTGGTGCTGGGCCACGGGGTGCATCCGCCGCTCATGGCGGGAGCGGATCCATCGTCGCACCGGCTGGTGTGGCTGGTGAACGGGCTGGTCAACAACCTCTACAACGGGCCCGCGGCGGTCATCGTCTTCTTCGTGCTCTCGGGCTTCTGCATCCACTGGCCCTACCGGGACGGCAGGCCGCTCAAGGTCGGAGAGTTCCTGGGCCGCCGACTGCTGCGCATCTGCCTACCGCTCTTCGTGGCGGTGGGAGGGAGCGTGGCGTTGGGGGTGCGGCTGCTCGACTTCAACGACTCGATCCTGTGGAGCCTGTTCGCGGAGATCATCTACTACGCGCTCTATCCGGTGATCCTGCCGCTGGCGCGGCGCTTCGGCTTCACGAGGCTGGTGGTGGCGGCGTTCGTGCTCGCGGCGGCGGTGGTGGTGACGCAGCCCAACGAGTACGGCAACTACGCGGTGTACGGGCTGAAGCTGAACTGGGCGCTGGGGCTGCCCTGCTGGCTGCTGGCTGGCGGCGCGGATGCACTCGGGAGCGGAAGCCCGGCCCGAGCCGTCGACCCGGGAGATCTGGCTCTGGCGCCTGGGCATCTACGGGCTGACCGTCCTCCTCAGTGGCCTGCGCTTCCACAGCCCGCTGAAGTACCAGTACACGCTGAACTTCTTCGCCATCGCGGTGGTCGCCTATCTGGCTCGGGAGATCGCCGCCTGCCAGCGCAACGCTCCCTCGGAGTGGCTCGAGCGAGCGGGAGCCTGGAGCTACTCCCTCTACCTGACGCACCCGCTGGCGCTGATGGTCTACGCACTCTTGCAGGTGCCAAACCTGGGCTACTTCTTCAGCTGGGCCGTGAGACTGGGCTCCGTCCTCGTGCAGGCCTACATCTTCTATCGGCTGGTGGAGCGCCCTGCCCACCTGCTGGCGCGCCGGATCGGCGGGGGGGCGTTGAGGCCTCGGTTGGCGGGAGCCTCGGCACTGGCGCCCGAGGTCTCCTCCTCGGCGCCACCGACCTGATCGCGGCTTCCACGACCAGACGAGGCGCTCAGCCCGGCATGAGGAAGCGGGCGATGACGCGCTTGAGGCCCACACTGCCGCCGAACTCGACCGTCACCTTGGCGTTGGGGCCAGTGCCGTCGGCGGAGATGACGCGACCCACACCGAACTGCTCGTGACGCACGCGCATCCCGCGCACATCTCCGCCCATGCCGTCCATGTCCGGGGCCTGGGAGTAGGAACGATCGATGCGAGGACCATCACCGTCGTCATGAGAAGGGCGGCGGCGAGGCGCCACGGGTGAGGGAGCGGGCCGCTGGACCTCCTGGGCCTCGGGCTCGATGCCAAAGAGAGTGGGCGGCACGTCGCGCAGGAAGCGCGAGGGAGGGTTGTAGCGCAGCTCTCCGAAGAGGGAACGGCACTGCGCGAAGCTGATGAAGAGCCGCTTCCGAGCGCGAGTGAAGCCCACGTAGCAGAGGCGTCGCTCCTCGGCCATCTCCTCGCCATCCTCGGGGTCCTCGACGGCGAGGGAGCGCGAGTGGGGGAAGACGTTGTCCTCCATGCCGGTGAGGAACACGGCATCGAACTCGAGACCCTTGGCCGCGTGCAGCGTCATCAGCGCCACACGGCCCTCCCCCACCTCGGCATCCGCCTCGCCCACGAGGCTGATCTGCTCCAGGAAGGCCTGGAGCGGGGGGACCTCGGCGGTGAGGGATGCCGCCTCCAGCTCGGGCGGCGGGGGCTCGGCACCTTCAGCTGGCGCCGCAGACGCGGCAGCCACCGCGGCGGCCACGCGATTCAGATCGAACTCCTGCGAGGCGCCGAGGAACTCGCGAAGGTTCTCCGCGCGGGTGAGGGACTCGTCACTGCCCTCGGCGGTGAGCGACTCCACGAGCTTGGTCTCCTGGAGCATCTGGTCCACGGCGCTCGCGGCATCCTTGGCCTCCTGGGCGAAGGAGTTCAGCGATGACACCAGCGCGTGGAAGCCCGCGAGGCGGCGAGCGGCGGCGGCATTGAGCGCGGGGATGCGCTCGGGGCGGGAGATGGCCTCGAAGAGGCTGATGCCCTGCTGGTCGGCGTAGTCCGAGAGGCGCTCCACGGTGGTGTCACCGATGCCGCGGGCCGGAGTGTTGATGACGCGCAGCAGGTCCGCATCGGAGCGCGGGTTGACCATCAGGCGCAGGTAGGCGGCGGCGTCGCGGACCTCGGCGCGATCATAGAAGCTGCGACCACTGACCAGCGTGTACGGCACGCGAGCCAGGCGCAGGGCCTCTTCGAGCACGCGGCTCTGGGCGTTGGCGCGATAGAAGACGGCCATCCCCGAGTACTTGATGAAGCCCTCGCGCTGCAGCGCATGGATCTGCCGGGCCACCTCCTGGGCCTCGGCGCGCTCGTCGCGGTTGATGAGAAGCTGGAGGTGCTGGCCCCGGGGCCGATCGCTCCAGAGCTTCTTGGGCATGCGCCGCCGGTTCTTCGAGATGACGGAGTGCGCGGCCTCGAGGATGTTCTGATCGGAGCGGTAGTTCTGCTCCAGCTTGACGACCCTGGCGCCGGGGTACTGCTCGGGGAAGCGGAGGATGTTGTCCACGCTGGCCCCGCGCCAGCGGTAGATGGACTGGTCATCATCGCCCACCACCACGAGGTTGGCGCTCGGGGGAGGCGCCAGCAGGCGCAGCAGCTCGTACTGGACGGGGTTGGTGTCCTGGAACTCGTCCACGAGCACGTGGGTGAAGCGGTGGCGGTACCGCTCCAGCACATCGGGGCGCTTGCGGAACAGGGTGACGAGCAGCAGCAGCAGGTCCCCGAAGTCCACGGCGTTGGCCGCGCGCAGCAGGCGCTGATAGGCCTGGTACACCTTCTTCACCACCATGCCGCGCAGGTCATCCACGTCCACCTGCATGTCCTCGGGCATGCGGGCGGCGTTCTTCTCCTGGTCGATGCGGTGGAGGATCTCACGCGGCTGCATGCTGGGCTCGACGCGAGCATCGCGCATGGCGCGCTTGACGAGTCCCAGCTGATCTCCATCGTCATAGATGACGAAGCTGCGAGTGAGGCCCACGGCCTCGGCCTCGCGGCGGAGGATCATCGCGGCGGACGAGTGGAAGGTGCTGACCACCAGCTCATTGGCCTGGGCGCCCAGCAGCTGGGTGAGGCGCTCGCGCATCTCGCGCGCGGCCTTGTTGGTGAAGGTGACGGCGAGGATGCGCCAGGGGAAGACGCGGCGGACCATGACGAGGTGGGCCACGCGGCGGGTGATGACGCGCGTCTTTCCACTCCCGGCCCCCGACAGGACGAGCAGGGGACCGTCCCCATGAAGGACGGCCTCCTTCTGGGGCGGGTTGAGGTCTTCGAGGAGGGCTTGTTCGTGCGGATTCACGGCGGCTCTGGAGGACGGAAACCCTCTCTTCTAACGCCTTTCCACGCTCCGGGAAGGAGGTTCTGCACGGCGTGCGGGCGATTGCCTCCTTGAAAGGGAGGCCCTCGTGCGTCGCCATCCCGCGAAGACTCTGACAGACTTGGGAACGCGGGGAGCACGCCCCTCTTCGCTCCAGGCGCCGGGCCACGAAGCTCTCGCATAGAGTGGTCGCCCATGTCCGACACCCCGTCCCGCCCCACCCAGGAGCAGCTCGATCGCTTCGCGGAGCTGTTCAACCAGAGCCTCACCCTGAGCCACCTCGGCATGCGCCTCTCGTTCTCCGAGGGCCGCAAGTGCATCGTCACCATCCCCAAGGTAGGCCCCGAGCACCGCGGCGGCCTGGGCACCTCGGCCATCAACGGCGGAGTCATCGCCGCCCTCTTCGATATCTCGATCGGCTGCACGGCGGCGCTGCTGGACCCCACGCGGCGCTGCGCCACCCTGCAGCTCTCCATGAGCTTCCAGCGCCCCCTCACGGGCCACGCCGTCCGAGCCGAGGCGGAGATCGACTCCTACGGCAAGAACACCCTGTTCGCCTCGGCCCGGGCGCTGGACGCCGAGGACCGCGTCTGTGCGCGGGCGCAGGGTGTCGTCCGTTTGTCTACAATCCCCTGGGCGTCGGGCGAGAGTCCCGCGGTCAACTGAGCCCACCTTGACCTACACCCTCTTCCACCGTGTCCGATATGCAGGGGCGGACCGGACGTTCTCGGAGGCGCCAGGGAGGAGTTGGAGCCTGGTAGACCACCGAAAACATAGGAAGAACCCATGGTGGGAGCGGCTGTGCAGGGCTTGCCGATGATTGGCCGACAGCGAGAGGACGCCGAGCAGCCTGCCGAGCGAGCCAAGGCGGGGGAGGAGGACCTCTCCCAGAAGGCCTTGGCAGGAGACCGGCGGGCCTGGGATGCGCTCATCGCGCGCCACCACCGTCGGGTCGTGGTATCGCTGCTGGCGAAGGGCATCCGGGTGGACCGGGCCCACGAGCTCGCCCAGGAGGCCTGGACGCGGCTCATCCAACAACAGCAGCGTGGACTGCTGACGGAGCTGCGCCTGCCCAACCTCGCGCTCACCCAGGCGGCCTTCCTGGCCGCGGACGATGCCCGGCGAGCCCGGCGCGAAGCCATTGCGGGCAACGTGGAGGAGCTGCCCGAGCGGCAGCACCCGGTGGATCCGTCCGTGTCGGCGGAGCGGCGCCTGTTGTCCGAGGAGCAGCTGTCGCGGGCGCATGAAGCCCTGGCGGGGTGCTCGCAGAGCGCCCGCAGTGTGTTCCTCCTGGCGTGTGATGGCCAGGAGCTTCCCCATGCCGAAGTCGCGGCGCGCGTCGGCCTGTCCGTCCAGCGCGTGCGACAGATCCTGTGCGAGGTGCGCAAGAAGCTGCGCTCCGCGCTCGAGGAGGAGAAACATGTCTGAACCGCACCTGACTCCGAGTGACGCGGAGCAGTACATCCTGGGTGCGCTGGACCCGGAACTTGAGCGCAAGCTCGAGGCGCACACCTTGGTATGCGACGCGTGCGCCCGGCTGCTGCAGCAAGAGGCGATGCTGGAGGAGCAGCTGCGCGAAGTAGCCAGCACGGCGCCTCGAGAGGACAACGTCATCCGTCCGGCGCGCTGGCAGGTCCGGCGCATGGCGGCGCTGGTGGTGGGACCGGCCCTCGCGGCGGCCGCGGCGCTCGCGCTCGTCGTGGCGCAGCCGAGACAGGTCTCCCGTCCGGCGCCCACGGGCCCGACGTCGCTCGTCCTGGAGCTGCCCGCGGAGCTGCCGAGCGCGGTGGTGGCCTGTCCGGATCTGACCACCCAGGAGTCGTGCGCCGAGGCGGCGGCGGCCCGCGGGCTGCTCGTGCAGTACCCGCTCGGGATGGGCGAGGTTCCTCGCTACGAGGGAAGCCTGGGGATTTCTTCGGGGGCGCTACCCTCCCGGCCCGCGTCGCTGTGAGGAGGCGCGCCATGACTTCCTGGATGAGACATCTCCGTGCGCTCCTGCCGCTGCTCGTCCTGAGCGCGGCGGTAGCCCGAGCGGACGAGGCCATCTCGCCCAAGGTGGGGGACTCCAAGAACCTGCCGGTGGGCTGGTTCGTGACGCAGAGCGCACCCAACCTGTACGAGGCGGGAGTGGACACGAAGTCGCCGTGCGAGGGCACGCGCAGCGCGTTCCTGCGCTCGCGCACGGACACGACGACGGGCTACGGCACCTTCATGCAGGCGTTCGGCGCCCAGGACTTCCGGGGCAAGCGGCTGCGTTTCTCGGCCACCCTGCGCGTCAAGGACGTGGATGGCTGGGCGGGGCTGTGGATGCGGGTGGAAGGCTCTGATCCGAAGAACCCGCTGGGCTTCGACAACATGCAGTCCCGAGCGTTGGCGGGGACCACGGGGTGCAAGCGTTACGACGTGGTGCTGGACGTGCCATCGGAGTCCTCCGCGATCATGGCGGGGCTGCTGCTGAGCGGAACGGGCCAGGCGTGGCTGGACGGGGTGCGCTTCGAGGTGGTGGATCGCTCGGTGCCGGTGACGGATCTGCTGGCCGCGCGTCCGCCGGCGCCGAAGGGTGGCCCTCACGGACTGGAGGACGCCGCGGCGGTGGTTCCGACGCCCCGCGAGAAACAGCTCGCCACGGGCAAGGTGGGAGAGATCTGGTTCAACCTGGGCCGCGTGAACATGGACAAGAGCTACACGCGGGGAGCGGACGGCGTCTGGAGGAACATCCTCGATGAGGAGGTCACCGAGAACGGCAACGAGGTGCGTGGCGAGTTCGAACACCGACCGCTGGCCCTGACGGTGAAGCGAGCAGGGACGCGAATGCTGATCGAGGGCACCTGGGGCATCGATCCGGTGCGCATCCAGCTGGATCCGGATCGGCTCACCATGAAGTGGGGCATCTACGAGCGCGACCTGCAGCGCGTCACGGACTACAAGGATGACCTCAACTGCTTCCGTTACGAGCGAGTCGAGGGCCTGCGGAAGACCGATCGGCTCGACGTGTGCGGAGCGGCGCTCAGCAGCGAACCACGGCCAACTCAGCTGGCCTTGGCCTTCCTGGGTAACGGCTTCCGCCGGGCGAAGCCACCGGGAGGACTACCGCCGCCGCTGCCTCCGATGACGCCCCGGGACGCGATGCGGGCGGGGACGAACATCTCTCAGTAGGAGAAGTCGCGCTCCAGGGTCTCGCCGCCCGCTTGAACGGTGAGGTGAGCCGAGCGCGCGCCGCCGGCCTCGGCACCGAGCTCGAAGGAGATGCCCTCGGGGCCCTGGCTGGGCTTGAGCGAAGGCTTGCCGGGAGTGAGGAACACCGCGGCGGTGACGGAGCGACCGGAGAGCGGCTGCACCAGGAGCCTCACACGCTGGCGCTCACGAACGAGGAGCACACGGAAGTCGCGCCGCTCCTCCAGAACCTCACGCTGCTCGGGGTGACGAGCACCGGGCCGACGTGGCACGGGAGCTCGGGAGGTGCGTGCCGCGGAGGCGCCAGCGCCCTCGGCCTCCATCTCCAGGGCCTCGTCGATGGCGGAGTCTCCCTCTTCGAGCGCCAGGACGGCCTGGGCACAGTCCGAGCAGCTCGCGGTATGCGCATCCACGCGGGCACGCTCGTCGGCGGACATGGTTCCGAGATCGAAGCTCCAGAGCTCCTCGGTGGTCAGGTGCCGGCGCGGCGGCTGATCGACGACCGCGGTGTCCGCGAGATCCGCGCGACATTCGGCACAGCTCTGAAGGTGGGGAGAGAGGGACCGGGGCTGCTGCGTCCAGGTGGCCACCAGGTCATCACAATCGGCCCGGGCTGAGAACCACCAGGCCTGCACTCGCTCGTTGGGATCGAGCATGTCGCGCTCTTCTCTGCGGTGCGGGTTCAAGGGGATGAACCAGCGGGCCCTCGCGCGGAGCGCGGCATCCATCTTCCCGAGAGCTTGGAGAAACTCGGTCCTGCGTTGCGCCGCCATTCCCTCGAGAGGTCCATGGAGCGCTTCCCACTGTCCGAGGGCGCGGGCCGCGGAGGCGGCGCGATCTCGAGCGCTCAATCCCTCCATGGCCGAACTGCGCCACAACTCGGACTCCTCCCCCCCCTCCCCTAGCGCGACTTCCACTGCTTCTTCGGCGGCCTTGAGGAGCGTGGCCCTCAGCTCCGCGGGTTTGAGGCTCTGGAGCCATGTCTCGATCTGAGGTCGAGTCAACGAGCGCAGTGCTGGCTCTACCCCTTCGGTTCCGACGCGAGAGCTCCGACGGAGGAGAGCTCCAGCCGCTTCGAGCGTACCTCCAACGGAGGAGGAGGAACCTGCGAGCTGATGCTGCCGGGACTGATAACGGGAGAGTGCGTCGCTCATCGAGAACCTCGCCAGAAACGGGGGGAAATTCGAGGGCTCACTCCACCTCCTCGGCTGCTACCTGCTTCAACTCGAGCAGGTACAGCCTGAGGTAGGCCTGCGCGCGACTGACGCGCTTGTAGGAGTTCACCACGGTTATCTGCAGGAGACGGGCGCATTCCTCGTGATCCTCCACGTCCTGGTGGTGGTACAGCTCCCACGCTCCAGCCTCCTTGGGGTGCTCCTTCTGGAGCCGGGCGAATGCAGCCCAGTAAAGCTCTTGAGCCTCCGTGCGCTCGGTGGTGCGACGAGCCGTCTCCACGGCGCGAGCCACCTCGGAAGGAGGCTCCTCCATGACGTCATCGGGGTCGCTGGGCGCAGGGGCCAGGTCCTCGCGCTGCCGCCGGTAGAAGTCGATGGCGACGTGCTTGACGATGCGCAGGAAGAACGTCTTGGGGGAAGCGGCCTTTCCGGGCATGTGCTCGGAGACGCCGCGGAACTGCTCCAGGCCTCGGTCGATGAACTTCCCCACCGCGTCCTGGAAGAGCTCGTCCGCATCCGCGGGCGAGCCACGGCCATAGCTGGCCTGGATCTTGCCGATGACGTATTTGGCTGGGCGGCTCCAGCGCTGAACGAGCGTACCGAGGGGGTTGCTGAAGGGCTCGCCAGCGGAGCGGCGCCGGGCCACTTCCGCGAACAATTCGTCATCCGTGAGCTGGTCGTACACCGGAGGAACCTGGTTGCGCCGAGGGGTTCAAGGCTTACCCACCTGAAGGGGTGGGCTCGCATCCACGGCTCGGCAAGGTACCACGATGGCATCCGCAGGCATCCTCCGATGACGCGCTCCCCCATCACCTCTGAACGGACAGGTAGGGGTGCGTCGGAAGGAGGGACGGGCCAATTCAGGCTTCCTGACAGAATCCGGGAGGCACCTCCAAGGTGTGCCTGGCAGCCTGCTCTGGGGAAAAGCGGGCGGAAAACCCGACGTCAGGAATGGGGTGAGGGGGCGTCCCTGCCGCCAACGATTTTCGAGTGCCTGGCCGAAGAGGCCTTACAAGCAAGGTGGTTCGACTCCACCCACCCGCTCTCCTCCAATGCGGGTGCCGTCGGGCGGTCCCGACACTGAACCGTAAATTCAGCGCATTCATGGCTTCCTCACTCGGGCGCTCATACCTTTGAGGTGTTGTCCCATGTCTCCCCGCACCATCGTCATTGGCGACCTCCATGGCTGTTACGACGAGGCCATCGAGCTGCTCGACAAGGTGGGCGCCACCTCCAGCGACCGCGTCATCTTCGCGGGCGACCTCGTCGACCGAGGCCCCAAGCGCCGCGAGTGCGTGGAGCTGGCCATGCGCTACGAAGCCATCCAGGGGAATCACGAGGAGAAGCACCTTCAGCAGCGCCGCCGCCCGGACGACCGCCTGTCGCCGGACCACCTGGAAACGCGTCGGGTTCTCGATCCGGAGCACCTGGACTACTTCTCCCGGCTGCCGCTCTACATCCGCCTGCCCGAGCACAACGCCATCGTGGTGCATGCCGGCGTGATGCCCGGAAAGCCCATCCAGGGCCAGGACCCGTACCACCTGCTTCACGCCCAGTGCATCCATCCACCGGAGACCAAGAGCTTCTGGCCCTCCAAGGCGCCAGCGACACACCGGTTCTGGACGCACTACTGGAAGGGCCCCGAGCGGGTGATCTTCGGCCACACGGTCTTCGACAAGCCGCTCGTCACCGAGCACGCGGTCGGCATCGACACGGGCTGTGTGTACGGCCGCTCACTGACGGCGGTGGTGCTCCCATCCTGGGAGCTCGTCTCGGTACCCGCGCGGCAGTCGTACCGGGGTGGCAAGGACGTGGCACTGTTCCCGATCCACGGGGACGTCTCCGTCTTCTCCTGAGCCGTACTCTTCATCGATCTCGCGCCCGTCCGGCGAGGCCCTACAAGCAATGCAGAGGTCGCGGGTTCAACTCCCGCCGGGGCCACTCCATGGCCCCGTAGCTCAGCCAGGTAGAGCACTGCCCTTCTCAGGGTCTCGAGGCTTCGCCACTCGGGCGCACCTTTCCCTTTCACCTCTTCACCTCACTTCAACCCGAGGCGGGTACTGCTCGCAGCGCCCGCTCCATCTGTCTCACCCGCAGCACGATCCCGGAGGGGACCATGACGACGCAGCAGAACACCCCGATGATTCCGGAGGCGCAGCGCGGGCCCGCCGAGCGACTGCTCGAGCTCGTGCTCAACGGCTCCGCGCACCTGTGGCACAACCGGCCCGGCCTGGATGTCAACGGCACCTGGCAGCCGGCGCCCCGCGGCAAGGCGGTGGTCTCGCCTCAGGCGAAGCGGGTGAGCCCGGGACTCTTCGTGCCGGCGGCGGTGAAGCTGTACCGGCAGATCCTGGACATCTACAAGCTCAACACGGACCTGATGGCGCACTTCGCGTCCTACGCGCTCACGCAGACGGACTGGCGTGACCTGAAGGTGGCCACCTGCGCGCTGATGCTGGTGCAGGGGCACGCGGGCCAGCCCGTGCGCGAGAACGACGGCAGCGTCGCCTTCTACGACGACGACCACCGGGCCATCGGTGAGGCGATGATCCTCCACTACGAGCGCAAGTCCACGCGCATGCTGACGCCCAAGGCGGTGCTGCGGGTGGCCGAGCTGCTCGAGACGCCGGAGATCGCACGCCTCAACCGGGAGGCCGGGTTCGGTGACCCGGGCTCGAAGCGGCCTCCGATGGGTCGGTGGAAGCGCGTGGCGCACAAGTGGCTCCAGGCGCGGGAGAAGAACCTGCCCATGCTCGAGGGTCTGGTGAAGGCCGGCTACAAGGAGACGCTGAAGAGGCTCGCCCGCAAGGCCGGCTACAAGCCGGAGTCGCAGGCGTTCTTCGAGGTGCTCGGCTGGAAGCAGAAGCAGTCCGCGGGGGGCCACCGAGCGGTGGGCCTCGAGGGGCTGCAGCTGATCAAGCGCGAGCGCTTCGACGGCCTCTCCGAGGCGGAGATCTGCGAGTGGATCGAGACCGATCGCCTCTCCTACAAGGAGGTGGTGGGTCGGCTGCCGAAGGACGTGGGGCTCACGCCGGCCATCATGGTGGCGCTGCTGCCGTCGCTGTCCGACCGTGACTTGCGGATGATGACGCCGACGCTGGAGGAGCTGGGCCTGCTGTCGGAGCCGACCATCCGGGCGCGCTGGGAGAAGGCCGTGCAGTCGGCGACCGACCAGCGGGCACTGCACATCGTGAAGAACGTGCGGAGCAAGGAGCTGCGCGAGAAGCTCGAGGAGGCGAGCGACAACGCGGCTCGGCAGGCCGTGGCGGAGGCAACCGCGGAGGCGGACGTGAGGGTGATGTTCCTCATCGACAAGTCCGGCTCCATGGAGGGCGCCATCGAGCAGTCCAAGGAGGCGCTGGCGCGCATCCTCGCGGGCTTCCCGATGGACAAGCTGCACATCGCGTCGTTCGACACGGTGGGCACGGTGCTCAAGCCGAAGGCGTCCAGCCGCATGGCGGTGCAGCACATGCTGCAGGGCATCAAGGCGTCGGGCGGTACGACGCACGCTGCCGCGGTGCACGCGTTGCACCGGGACGGCGTGAAGGTGCCGGCGGAGGCGAAGCTCATCGTCATCGTGGTGGGTGACGAGGCGGGCGAGGCGGGTGACCAGTTCGCCCGCGTCTTCCGCGACTGCGGCTACACGCCGGCGGCGATGGCGCTGTTGGTGAGCGTGGCGAGCACGCGGGGCAACACCGTGCGGACGTGCGCGGGGCAGCTCCGGGTGCCGTTCAGCGAGGTGTCGGTGGATCAGTTCGCGGACCCGTACCAGGTCCCGCGGGTGCTCAAGGCGCTGATGGACGCGCCGACGGCTCCTGGCGCCAGCCAGTCCGGCTGGGTCGAGCGGGTGATGCGGACGCCGCTGCTGAAGGTGGCTTGAGCCACAAAGGCGCCACCATTCCAGGGAAACCTGGAGTGGTGGCGCTCTTCATTTCTGGAGTCTCTTGGCGGTCGGCCCCTGCCCTGCACGACCGGCCGCAAGAGGTCGCGCGGATCGGCGGGAAGCTGCTCCATGACCTGCTCGACTTCCCCTTCGCTGATCTGCTCCCGGATGGCGTCGAGCACGGCGTGAGGGTGAACTTGGGTCAAGACAGGGCTGCCGCTGTGGAGAGCGGAGGTCCATGAGACTCTCTGCGCAGAGCATTGACGAGGCGATGGGCACGACGGGTCGTCTCCGGCTCGCGAAAGCGAGGACTCAAGCGCAGGACCCACTCCACGGCAGTTGGGAGGTCCATCAAGTGACCAGGGGAAACGTAGACCGGGCTGACGCCGCGTCGAGTCCTGACAGCCATACCGACCACCTCGCCTCGGTGCCGGATCTCGGCCGTCGCACCGCGCTCTTCCCCCAAGGGTCCATGAGTCCCCACCAGGAGCGACTTTGCGCACCCAATGGAGGGCACTCCAAAGAGCAGCCCGCCATGGCAGGCCAATCCCAGGCGGCGCGGATGGGCAATCCCCTGCCCATCGAAGACGATCAGATCCGGCGCCTGCGCCAACTTCCTCCAGGCAGCGGCAAGCACCGGCAGTTCCCGAAAGGAGAGCAGCCCAGGCACATAAGGGAATCGGAGCGGGACGGCGGCTCCTTCCTGGGCTACGGGAGCGAGTGATTCCGCGTCGAGAACGACGAAGCCCCCAAAGCCCATGTCGTTCCCACGCTCCGTGGAGATGTCCGCGCCGGTGACCCGAGATACCCGCCATCCCGCCGGCGGACGGAGCACCAACCGCTCACGAAGAGAGTTCTGAAGAGCCACGGCTTCCTGGGGCGTGACATCCCAGCCATGCAGAGGTTTGAGTTCCATGCACCACCCATCTGCACCCAATCTATACCCATCAGGTCACGCATGGCATGACCTACCTGGTGCGTAGTGCATGGACGGTCGCTCAGATGCCAGGCACGAAACCGGGCAGTTCAGGAAGCGAAGACTTCAGTGCGGAGCCGAGAGACGGTCCAGGATGAGCCCGAAGAAACTCCCGTCCCCGAGAAAGGCCCATCCGAGATGGGCATGGCAGGCACCGCAATGGGCGTACTCCCAGGCGTAGCCTGCAAACCAGGAGTCCTCGGAGGTAGGTGGGCCTGTCCGGATGCAGCCCTCTGCCTCGGCGAAGCATCCAAAGAGGAAGACGAAGCCGGAGGGGTTGACGCGGGTGTGGCTATGCCTTCCGTTGATGGTGGTGCGGTGACGCTCGCGGGTAATGACGTGACCACAGCGGGCGCAGCACAGCGGCGTCTCTGGAGACAAACTCTCAGGAGCGTCCGTGGGCCGTGCTGCTGGCTTTTGCTCCGGAGCAGCGTCCCCCTTGAGCCAGAGCGTCACCGGCATCAGAGGCTCGCACCAGCCAGCCTGCCAGGCGTGCGAGCCTCCGTCATGCCCTGCTTGTTCGATACCGCGCCAGCTCAAGGCACAGGCGGGTACAGGAACTCGAGGATCTGCTCGGTCCGAGCCGCCCAGGCCGCCTCATTGTGCCTGGCGCCCTCGGCCTCGACGTACTCGAGGTCGGTATCCAGCACCCAACCCTTGGAGACGAGTGCGTCCCGCAGCACTCGCGTATCTTCTACGGTCTTCTGGGACTCCGCTGCGGTGCCCTCTTCGTTGGTTCCAATGTCCAACCAGATGCGCAGCGCCAGCTTGTCCGCGAGGTTGTTGACGCGCGTGACGATGTCGCGATCCGCCCACCACACCGAGGGCGAGACGACGCCGAGCCGTGTAAAGGTGTCCGAGTGCTTCATTCCAAAGTACATGGACACGAGCCCTCCCAGCGACGAACCAGCAAGCCCTGTGAACTCAGGCCCCTCCTTCGTCCGGTAGGTGATGTCGATGAGTGGCTTGACCCTCTCCACGAGCAAGCGCCCGTAATCATCGGCCTTGCCACCCCCGTACTGAGCGGTGGGAACCTGCGTGTACTCAGGGATGCGATCGTCGGTGTTGTAGACGCCCACGATGATGATGGGTTCCATCTCCCCGGCCTCGATGAGCCGCTGAGCCGTCTCGTCCACGCCCCACTCGACGCCGAAGGAAGCCGTCCTGGCGTTCATCAGGTTCTGCCCATCGTGCATGTAAAGCACGGGGTACTCGCGGCTCGTATCGGTGTCGTAGTGAGGCGGCAGCCAGACGATGAGCTTGCGGTTCTTGAGTCCCAGGGAGGAGCCATCGATGTCGTGGTAGGCGACAGTGCCGGTGATCGTGTCCGGCTGCGGATTGACCGGGCCCTGGTCACGCCAGCTCCCGACCTGGACCTCAACCCTGGCGGGCGCGGCCACGGCATGGAGGTGGTTGTCGATCTCCCCACCCTTGGGATCCTTCTCCACCGTGTCCCAGGAACCGCGGGTGACCTTGAACTCCAGGTTGGCGCCCTTGGCGAAGTCCACACACGCGTAATAACGGTTACCGGAGGCAGCCTTCGCCAGCTTCACCCCGGCGCCGTTCCAGTTGCCCAGCTCCGGCTGGTTGCCCGAGATCCAGATCTCGGCCCCCGCAGGCGTACTGGCCGGAACAGCCACGTCGAAAGAGATGGGAGTCTCGGACTCGTCGGCGCCCACGGACCAGCGGCTGACGGTCCGCTGGAGCTCGACGCTCGCACGGTCCTCGACGGTGTAGGTGTGGGCCGAGACGGGCTCCTGCGCGTCGGGGCCTCTGAGCACGATGTTGTAGCGAAGGACCTTCCGAGCAGGCACCTCGGCGGTGCCCCGGAAGTGGCCGTCCACGTCACGCGTCAAGACGAGGCCCGGAGCCTTCCCGTCTCCCAGGGCGGGGGCGTTACCAACGACTGCGACCGTGGCGCCGCAGGGGGTATAGTCTGGAACGGTGATGTCGAACTTGACCGACACGCTCTCGTGCGAAGCTGGAGCCGGAGGAGGGTCCTCGCCGTAGCACCCCCCGAGCGCAATGCCGAGGAGAGCCATGAGGGATAGCGCTGCTCTGAAGCCAGGAAGGATCCATTTCATGGGCGCGGAGCATACCCGCCTGCTCGCCTCGAGTTCGACAAGCAGGCCCCAGATGTCAGGAAGTCAGGAGTCCTGCGTCCGCAGGCGCCTGGACCGACCGCGCTCCGTGGCTTCGCTCCAGGTGAAAGGATGCGATGGCGATGACGACCCTCAACATCACCTATGACGGAATGTCCGCGGACATGCCGGTGGAGCTGGACGGCCACGTGTCGGACGCGGACGTGCGGCGCATCGCGGTGGAGGTCGTGCGTTCCGGTGGTGTTCCGGGGATTCACCTGGCCCACCTGCGGGATGACGCCTTCCAGAACTACGTCGTGGACCGCTTCCGCGGGCCGCACGGCGCGGACCGCATCTACCTGCGTCCGAAGGTTCCCTTCGGCGCCTGACGGAGATGGCTCCCATGCGCATCATCTTCTGTGGAGTGGGAGCCATCGGCTCCACAGCGGCTGTGTTGTGCCGCAACCTGGAGGCCACGCTGGCCTTCATCGACTTCGACCGGGTGGAATCCAAGAACCTGCTCGCGCAGGCCTATGTGAAGCCCTCGGTGGGGAAGAACAAGGCGGAGGCGCTGAAGCTCCAGCTCCTCAACCTGCACGGCGTGAAGGCCGAGTCCTTCGGCGTGCGACTCACCCGAGACAATGTAGCGACGCTATGTGGCGGGGCGGACCTGCTCGTCGACTGCTTCGACAACCGGGAGAGTCGGCAGGTGCTCAGTGAGTATGCGCGTCAAGCAGGCAAGGCGCTCGTCCACGGAGCACTCTCAGGCGATGGCACGTTCGGACTGGTGCGCTGGGATGAGCGCTTCGTCCCGGACGCCGAGGATCAGGCCGGCCAGGCCACCTGCGAGGGTGGGCTCCACCTGCCACTCATCGGACTGCTTGGGGCCGCGCTGGCTCGTATCATCCAGGACTTCGTGAAGCACGGTGTCCGGCGCGACGTGATGGTGAATCTGAACTCGGTGACGCCCACGATGGGCACATGACAACGGCCTCGGAGCTTCTTGCTCCGGGGCCGTTTTCTTTTTCCCGGCAATGCATCCGCCGGCATCGCTCGACCCGGGAGGGGAGCATTCCTCCTTAAATATAGCTTGATGGGAAGCTGTGCTCTCCCGCTCGAGCCTGGTCCTCTGGAAGAGGGCTCCCGAAGAGCAGCTCGGGCTCGCACCCTGCGGGCGCGTGGAAACTCCACGTGCCTGTCAGGAAGGATTTATTGCCGCGTCATTTCTCGCTGAAAGGAGCGGTGACCATGGCGACGGTGACGATGCAGAGCGCGATGAACCCCAAGCACACTGATGATTTTGCCGGTCGCATTGATTCGCTCCCGTGCCCCAGCCTGGTCACCGCTCCGGTGTTGTCCGCCGGATTCGAGTGGTATCGCGGCAGACTACCCGGCTTCTGAATGTCGACGCCTCCTCCCCTCCCGAGGCGCCGTCGACTCAGAGGCCGGGCTCCCGAAAGGGAACCCGGCCTCTCTGTTTTCCGAGCTTCACCTCAAGGGGATGTAGAGCGTTAGGGAGACGCGCTGGCCTGTAGAGCCTTCGCCGCATCGACGGCCCACTGAGTTCAACTCTCAGCGTCCCCACTCCCAGCAGTTCCCAGGAAGTTCCTTGTTCTCTGACAACTGAATCGCAGTGGTGAAGTTCGTCCGCCCGCTCGCACGGGGGCGGTCAAACGCCTCCGTAGCTCATTGGTCGAGCATCCGCCTCTTAAGCGGACGGTGAGGGTTCGATTCCCTCCGGGGGTACTCGCAGCACGCGGGTGTCGTTTAGTGGCAAGACTCCGGTCTCCCATGCCGGCAACACGGGTTCGAATCCCGTCACCCGCTTCACCATACCGGGATTGTCTAATTGGCAGGATGGCGGGCTCTGACCCCGCAGGCGCAGGTTCGAACCCTGCTCCCGGTGCTCATTCGGCGATAGCTCAACTGGCAGAGCACGCGGCTGTTAACCGCGGGGTTGAGGGTTCGAGTCCCTCTCGCCGAGCCAACTGGCCTGTTCCACCCGGGGTGGCGGCGGTCTGCAAAACCGTCTGGCGGCGGGTTCAACTCCCGCACGGGCCTCTCAACAGTTTCTGCCTCGTTCGTCTATCGGCATAGGACTCCACACTCTCTATGTGGAAAGGCGGGTTCGACTCCCGCACGAGGTACTCGCAGTCGTTTCACGGGATGTAGCTCAGCTTGGACGAGAGCGCGCGCTTGGGGTGCGCGAGGTCGCTGGTTCGAATCCAGTCATCCCGACTTCCTTCTCTGGGTGTAGCTCAGCTTGGTAGAGCGCACGGTTCGGATCCGTGAGGTCGCAGGTTCAAGTCCTGTCACCCAGACTCGGTACTTCTCGGGGCATGGTCCAATGGTAGGACTCTCGTCTGATACGCGAGCGGTCCTGGTTCGATTCCAGGTGCCCCGACTGATGTGTGGTTGATGTTGGCTGATGACGAAGGGTGAGTCACCGGGTCGTGACCCCGGTTCGAGAGGGTTCGAGTCCCTCCAGCCGACCTCCTTGCTCTTGGACGCGATTGGATCGCGGCGTGGCCGTCTACCACGTGAACAGGGTTCGATTCCCTGCTGGAGCGCTCGCAGTAAGGTTTTGCCGTCCTGGCGTAGATGGTTCGCGCGCCTGTCTGAAAAGCAGGAGGACCCGGTTCGATTCCGGGGGTCGGCACTTCTTCTTCACCTTTGCAGGCCGCGCTCCGGGAGCAGCTTGGACTCCAAATCCGAGCGTGCAGGGTTCAACTCCTTGGCGGCCTGCCACGCCCTTGTAGCTCAATTGGTGGAGCGCCGGTTTCGTAAACCGGAGGTCGTCGGTTCGATTCCGACCGGGGGCACTCGCAGTACCGAAGGTTTCTGCTGCCGTGGCCGAGAGGTGAGGCACCTGAGCGCCACTCAGGACGATGCGGGTTCGAGTCCCGCCGGCAGCTTCATGGGGTCGTAGCTCAGCGGGAGAGCGCTCGGTTCGCATCCGAGAGGTCCCGGGTTCAATCCCCGGCGGCTCCACTCAGTCGAAGTCTTGGGCTCGTAGTTCAGCGGGAGAATGCTCGGTTTGCACCCGAGCGACCCGGGTTCGAATCCCGGCGGGTCCACTCCAGTGTCACCTTGGTTCCGTAGCTCAGTTGGATGAGAGCACACGGTTGCGAGCCGTGGGGTCGCAGGTTCGAGTCCTGCCGGAACCACTTCCTTGTTTGTCCCTGTAGCTCAGTGGATTCAGAGCGCACGGTTCCGACCCGTGAGGCCGCAGGTTCGAGTCCTGCCAGGGGCACTCGTTGCTTCCGTAGCTCAGAGGATGAAGAGCGGGCGCGTCCTAAGCGCACGGTCGCAGGTTCGAATCCTGCCGGGAGCACATGCAACGTCTTCATTGCGGAGAGGGGCCGGCCGCCCCACCGGGTCTCATACGCCTGAGCGACAGGGTTCGACTCCCTGCTCCGCAACTTCTCATGCACGCCGAGCCAGCTGGAGACGGCACCGGTCTCACATACCGGATTCGCTGGGTTCGATCCCCAGGGCGTGTACTTCAAGCCGGAGTAGCCCAATTGGTAGAGGCGCCAGATCGAGAGTCTGGAGGGTGAGGGTTCGAATCCCTCTTCCGGCACTTCCCCAGTTTCATGCCGCGGTAGCCCAACCTGGTAGAGGCGCTGCACTCAGAATGCAGAGGGTGCGGGTTCGAATCCCGCCCGCGGCACTTCAGAAGAAGCTCCCAACAACGTCCGCGTAGCCCAATCGGGAGAGGCGGCTGGCTCAAACCCAGCTCAGGTGCGAGTTCGAAGCTCGCCGCGGACATTCCCCGAAAGGACCCGTGTCATGGAGACGCTGGTATTGAGCCAGGCCTACGAGCCCGTCGCGCGGGTGCCCTGGCAACGCGCGATGATGCTCATCTGGCAGGGCAAGGTCGAGGTGGTCGAGGAGTACGAGGACCGCTTCGTCCGCTCTGTCACTCTCGAGCTGAAGATGCCGTCGATCATCCGCTTCGTGAGCTTCTTCCGGCAGCGGCAGCGCGGCATCAAGTTCAGCCGGGACAACGTGTACGTGCGTGACGGCTGCAAGTGCCAGTACTGCGGCAAGAAGGTGTCCCGTCCGGAGGCCACCTACGACCACGTGGTTCCGCGCGCCCAGGGCGGCAAGACGACCTGGGACAACGTGGTGATCGCGTGCGTGCCCTGCAACCAGAAGAAGGGCAACCGGACGCCCGCGCAGGCCGGGATGTTGCTGCGCACCACGCCGATGAAGCCCAAGCGGCTGCCGGAGTCGCTGCAGTTCACGTTCACCTACGAGAAGGGCATGCCCATCTCGTGGCGGAAGTTCCTCCGTGATGTCGCGTACTGGCACACGGAGTTGGAGGAGTGAGGCCCGGGAAATGGGGGTCACCAGAGGTGGTCCCCGCCACCGATCCGTCCCGGAACGGAGCACCCGGTGGAGCGGGGGTGCGCCAGAGGCGGCCCCCACCCGTAGAGCCTCCCCGCGCGCCGGCAGGCGGGTCCGCTGCTGCCGGCACCTTTTCCTGGAAGACCAACGCCGGAGGCCGGCGGCCCGTCTCGAAAGCGGTGCGAGCGCTCAGCGCTTGGGGTTCGAGTCCCCTGTCTTCCGCCGCGTAAAGTCTGGAGCGTGATTGCCGGGTGGCCGGCAGCCTGGCTGGAACCCAGGGGAGTCCTCTCGGGCTCGTGGTTCGACTCCACCTCGCTCCGTGCTTTCTGGAAGTGTGAACTGGTGATGGCACCAGGCCCCGTTGCTAGCGGGTGCGGACCGGCTCCCGGTCTGAGGTTCGAGTCCTCCGCCTTCCGTAGCGTATTGCTCCCTCACCACTGCGGTTCAGCAGGCTAGAGTGCCCCCGTCAGGGGCGGTTCAACATGGCGACCAGGAAGAGCGAGGACAACGAGCGACTCATCGACCGGGATCTCACGGCGCTTGCGCGCGAGGGGAAACTCTTGCCCGCGCATGGCGCCGACTCCGCCGTGGCGGAGGTGCTTGGGTTGCTGACCCGAGGCGGCAAGCACCCGCTGCTCTCGGGTGAGCCCGGCGTGGGAAAGAGTGCGCTCGTCCAGGAAGTGGCCCGCCGTATCGCCGAGGGCCGCGTGGACGCGGAGCTCGCCCAGGCCCGTATGGTCGAGGTGTCCGCCGCCAACATCCTGGCCCGCAGCACCCAGCGGCAGGCCGCCGAGAGCTTCGAGGAGCTGCTCGGCTACCTCAGCCGGCACCCGTGCCCCATCGTCTACATCCGGGATCTGCCCCTGGCGCTCGGCGGGCCGCTGGCCCCCGTGGCCATCCGCGCCCTGCGCACTGGAGGCGTTCGCTTCATCTTCGAGACCGAGCCCAAGCGCGTGCAGGAACTGCTGCGCGCGGACGAGGCTCTGGCCGAGCGGCTCCACCTCATTCCTCTGCAGGAGCCTCCGCTGGAGCGCTCCCGGTGGATCCTCGGCCGTGTGGCCGAGGAGCTGGAGCGCGAGATGCACCTGCCCATCGACCCGGCCGCGTGCGACCTGGCGCTGCGTCTGTCCGCCAAGTTCCTCCTGGCTCAGCGCATGCCGCGCAAGGCCATCGAGCTGCTCAAGGAGACAGCGGCCGAGGCCGCTGGCGCGGCCCGTGACCGGGTGGGCCCCGAGGATGTCCTCACCCGCTTCTGCGCCGCCACACGACTGCCGCGCTTCGTGGTGGATGACGCGATGCCGCTGGATCTGGACGAGACGGAGCGCTTCTTCGGGGAGCGGCTGCTCGGACAGACAGATGCGGTGGCCGCGGTCCTGCGCTCCGTGGCGCTGCTCAAGGCCGGCCTGAACGACCCGCGCCGCCCCCTGGGCGTGTTCCTCTTCGCAGGCCCCACGGGTGTGGGCAAGACCCAGCTCGCCAAGCTCCTGGCGGAGTACCTCTTCGGCTCCGCCGACAGGTTGGTGCGCCTCAACATGGCGGACTTCCCCAATGATGGCGACGAGAGCGTTCCCTTCGGCGCCTCCTGGGCGCCCGCCATGGAGACCAAGCGCGGCGAGCTGACCAACCTGCTCGATGGCAAGGTGTTCACCGTGCTGCTGCTCGACGAGTTCGAGAAGGCCGCGCGCAGCGTGCACGACCGCTTCCTCCAGCTCTTCGACGAGGGCACGTTCGTCAACGGCGCCGGCGAGCCGGTCTCCTGCAACAACACTCTCATCGTCGCTACGTCCAATGTGGGTGCCGAGGTGTACCGGGAGCCTGCTATCGGCTTCGCGGGCAATCGTCGTGAGGAGGAGCTCGTCTCCGAGGTGGACCGGCGTATCGCCGAGGCCTTCCGCCCGGAGTTCCTCAACCGCTTCGACGCCATCTGCCACTTCCGGCCGCTGACGAAGGTGGAGATCCGTAAGATCGCCCAGCGCGAGGTGGGTCGGGTGCTGGAGCGCGAGGGTATCCGCGCCCGCGCACTGGACGTGGAGGTGACACCGGAAGTCGTCGACCTGCTGGTAGAGCGCGGCTACTCGCCCCAGTTCGGGGCGCGCTACCTGCAGAGGGAGATCGAGAAGACGCTCACCGCCGCGCTCGCCGTGGAGATCGCCCGCCGTCCTCTGCGGCCTGGTACTCCCGTGCGCGTGGAGGCGCGCTCCGGAGGCAAAGTGGTCGCCGTGGCCGAGCCGCTGGCTCCTCCCCGCGAGGCCACGGCCCAGCTTTCCCTGCCGACCCCGAAGGCCGCGGCCGTCAAGCGGCGGCTCGACCGCAAGTCCCTGCTTCACGAGATGGATCGGCTCGTGGGCCGAGCCCGTGCGCTGTCGGTCTCCGCCGCTCGACCGCAGCTTGAGGAGAAGCGCAACCAGCTCCTGGCCGAGAGCCAGGCGCCCAACCTGTGGGACGACCCGGACCGCGCAGCCTCCACGCTGCGTGCCTTCCGCACCGTGGAGGCGCAGATCAACGAACTAGAGCGCCTGGAGCAGGCCGCCACCTTCGCTCGCCGGCTCGTGCGCGAGGCGAAGAATGAGGTGCAGCTCGCGTCCGCGGCGAAGCAGGTCGAGGACGTCGCTCGCGAGGTGCAGATGGCCGAGGCTCTGCACGCCTCGGGTGCCACTGCAGAGGACAACGAGGCGCTGGTGGACATCTGCGCCAGCGAGTCGATGGAGGCCCAGGACACGTGGGTGCAGGAGTTGGCCACCATGTACCTCGGCTGGGCGGAGAAGCGTGGCTATGAGGCCATGCTGGTAGCCGAGGCGGAGAACCCCTCGCGTGTCGTCGTGCGCATCGCAGGGCCAGGTGCCTATGGCTTCCTCGCGGGAGAGGCCGGCATGCACCGGCGCATCGAGGATGAGAAGCGCCAGCGCGCCTACGTCCGCGTGCACCGCGGCGGGCTGCCCGAAGACCGCCAGGAGCTGGAGGTGGAGGGCCGCCCGGTGAAGAAGCACGAGGGCACCTTCCTGGAGCGCGTGCGCACCGAGGTCACCGTGAAGGACTCCTCCACGGGCCGCGTACTCACCCTGACTGGCTCTGGCGAGTTGGAGGAGATGAAGGACATCGCGACACGCGTGGTGTCCGGACAGGGTGCCAGCACCGATGAGGCCCGGCGGTACTATGTCGCCCGCGGTGCTCGCGTGGAGGACCCGCGCACTGGCGCCGGAACCCCGCGCGTGAAGGATGTTCTGCGCGGCGACCTGGACCTCTTCATCGCCGCCTGGATCTCCCGCCCGCCGCCCGAGCCCCCCTCCGCGCCTTGAGCCTGCCCTTTCGCCCTTGCCTGGGTCGGTGGTACTCCCCCGCCAGGCAACAAGGCGAGCGCCTGCTCAAAACACTCGGGCGGCGTCGAGCCGCCGTCCATAATGAGTAAGGCATGCTCCATGTGATTCCCCTGGGAGGACTGGGCGAGATTGGCCTCAACGCCATGGTGCTCGCCTGCCGTGGGGAGATGCTCCTCATCGATGCCGGGCTGATGTTCCCCTCCGAAGCCGCCCCCGGTGTGGACATCATCGTCCCTGACTTCACCCACCTCCGGCAGAATGCCTCGCAGCTCAAGGGCATCGTCCTCACCCACGGCCACGAGGACCACACGGGCGCCCTCCCCTATCTGCTCAGCGAAGTGCCTGTTCCCGTCTATGGCACGCGCTTCACCCTCGCCATGGCCCGCCAACGTCTGGATGAGCTGGGTGTCGTCGCGGACCTGCGTGAGATCGAGCCTCGCACGCCCTTCTCCGTCGGCTCCGTCTTCTCCGTCGAGGCCAGCCGCGTCACCCACACCGTGCCCGATGCCGTCGGCTACATCTTCCGGACCCCCGAGGGCACCGTCATCCATACTGGCGATTTCAAGCTGGACCCTGATCCCATTGATGGCCTTCGCACGGACCTCGAGCGCTGGGGCGAGGCCGGCGAACAGGGCGTCCTCTGCCTCCTGTCCGACTCCACCAACTCCGAGTTCACCAACGAGACGGGCAGCGAGCGGGTCGTGGAGCAAACCTTCGACCGCCTCTTCCGCGAAGCCAAGGGCCGCATCGTCGTCGCCCTCTTCGCCTCCAACCTCCACCGCGTGCGCACCGTCCTGAAGCTCGCCGAACAGCTCGGGCGCAGAGTGGCCCTCCAGGGCCGCAGCATGACGCGCAACGTGGAGATGGCTCGGCAGCTCGGCTACCTCGATGTCCCTGATTCCCTCTTCGTCCCCCTGGAGTCCGCTCCCAGCCTGCCCCCCAACCGCCTGATGCTGCTCTCCACCGGCGCTCAGGGAGAGGCTCGCGCTGGCCTGGCCCAGCTCGCCGCCCGGAATGGGCCCGTGCGGCTGGAGCCCGGAGACATGGTCATCCTCAGCTCTCGCCCCATCCCCGGCAACGAACGCCCCGTGGGTGCCCTGCTGGATCAGCTCCACTGGACCGGTGCCCGCATCGTCTATGCCCAGGTGGAGCCCGGCGTCCATGTCTCCGGACACGCCAGCCAGCCGCAACAGCGACGCGTCCTCGACGTCGTCCGCCCTCGTCACTTCGTCCCCATCCATGGAGAGCTGCGTCACCTCCACCGCCACCTGGCCACCGCTCGCGAGGCCGGGCTCGCCCCCGAGCAGCTCCTCCTTGCCCAGGACGGAGACCTCATCACCTTCGAGGAGGGCCGCGGACGCTTCGCTGGCAGCGTCCCCGTCGGCCGGGTCCACAAGGACCTCTACAGCGGCGGCGTCGTGACTCCCGAGGCCCTCCAGGAACGCACCCGGCTGGCCGAGACGGGCCTCGTCGTCGCCGCCGTCGTCATCGACCGCTCCTCCCTCGCGCTCATGGCCGGGCCCCAGCTGTCCGGTCATGGACTGTCCCTGGATGAGCAGGTGCTCCTCAACCGCATCGCCGACGAGGCGCGGAGCCTCTTCCTCCAGCTCTCCCCACAGCTGCGCGGGGATGACGCCCTGGTGCGAGAGGAGCTGACCCGCTCCGTCCGCCGCGCCTTCAAGCTCTTCACCGCCAAGCGCCCCCTGGTGGTGCCCATGGTCGTCAAGGTGTGATAAGGGCCCTGGCGCCCATGCCTTCCTTCGACGTCGTCTCCAAGATCGATCTGGCCGAGCTCGACAACGCGGTCAACCAGACCAAGAAGGAGCTCAGCACCCGCTACGACTTCCAGGGCGCTCAGGCCGACATCGTCCTCTCCCCCGACAACACCGTGCTGACCGTCAAGGCCAACAGCGAGGACCGCGTCCAGGCCGCCAAGGAGGTCCTCCTCGCCAAGCTGGCCAAGCGCGGCATCTCCCTCCGTGCGCTCGAGTTCATGGAGATCGAAAAGACGGGCCTGCACAACGTCAAGCAGCCCATCAAGCTCCAGCAGGGCATCCCCGTCGACAAGGCCAAGGAGCTCATCAAGCTCCTCAAGGAGTCCAAGCTGAAGCTTCAGGGCTCCATCCAGGCAGACCAGCTCCGCGTCACCGGCAAGAACCGGGATGACCTGCAGGCCGCCATCGCCCTGTTCCGCCAGGAGCAGGACCGGCTGAAGCTCGACATGCAGTTCACCAACTTCCGGGACTAGTCATGCGCGCCCCTCTCCTCTCCCTGTGCCTTCTGCTCGCGCCCGCCATCTCCCACGGGCAGGAGCGCGCCAGCAAGGCCGTGCCGGCGCTCTCCAAGGCCCCCAAGCTGGACGGCAAGTTCAAGGACTTCGCCCCCTCCGTCACGTTCCGCCCCCCCGCCTCCACCGAGGACACCGCTTCCTTCACCGCTCGGGTGGCCTGGCGCAAGGACACGCTCTACGTAGGCGTCGAGGCCACCGATGACCGGCTCGTCGCTGGCGACCTCGTCACCCTCACCCTGTTCTTCCCCGGCGCTGGCCCCACCGCCATCGGCAACACTTTCCGCTTCGCCTTCGATGGCAAGCGCGCCTCGCCCCCGGACAGTGGCACCTCCGCCTTCGCCCAGGAGAAGGCCGAGGTCGGCGTGCTGCGCGAGGACGACAGGCTGAATCTGGAGATCGCCCTCCCCGTCACTGCCTTCCCGCGCTTCCCCTCCGTCGATCCGCTCGTCTTCGATCTCTGCGTCACCTTCGAGGATCAGGACGCGGTGGGCCAGAAGGCCGCCCCCGTCTCCAACTGCAAGGACGCGGGAATGATTGGCGAAGCCCTCAAGCTGCCCGACGACTTCCGCAAGGGCCTCAAGCTCAAGCCTCCAGAAGCCGCCAATGCCCTGGAAGCCATCAGCGGCGGCTGGCTGGGCTGGGGCGTGCTCCACTACCCGGTCTGGGTGGAGGCCGAGAAGCCCTTGTCCCCTGAGTCGCTGCGCTCCATGGTCGCCTCGGACTCCGTGGACCCCGAGAAGGTCAACGTGAATGTCCCGGAGACGCTCACCCTGCCCGGCGGTCGCACCCTGCTCACCGTCGTCTCCGGCAAGGATCCCTATGCCGTCGAGGGCAAGTGCGATTCGGAGCACGAGCTGCGCCTGGGGCTCTACCTCCTCACGGCCAAGGGCCGGACGGCCCAGATGGTGCTCGAGTGGCCGGCCGCTACCTGTGCGCTGGGTCGGGCCCTCTCGGTCAATCTGGAAGAAGACGGCGCGCTGAGCATCGGTTACTCGAACGGCGCAATCACCAACTTCGTTTGGAGTGGAGACCACTTCGAGCGGACGCAACTCGGAAAGCGGTAGACGCAGTGCGGCAAGACACCAAGAGCCTTTACATGATGACCCTCGGCTGCCCGAAGAACCGGGTGGACTCCGAGGTGATGCTCGGCACCCTCAAGCAGCGCGGCTACCACCTGGTGCAGGAGCCCTCCGAGGCCGAGGTCATCGTCGTCAATACCTGCGCCTTCATCGGCCCGGCCAAGCAGGAGTCCGTGGACTCCATCCTCGAGATGGCCGAGTACAAGAAGTCCGGCGCGTGCAGCACGCTCGTCGTCACCGGCTGCCTGTCCCAGCGCTACGGCGGCGAGCTCTCCAAGGAGATGCCCGAGGTCGACCACTTCCTCGGCACCGGTGCCTACGCCCAGATCGGCGACCTGCTCGCCGCAGAGGCCTCCCCGCGCCAGGTCATCCCCGATCCGGACTACATCCACGACTCGCACACGCCGCGCGAGAACTCGATGCCCTCGTACACCGCCTACCTCAAGGTGTCCGAGGGCTGCGACAACGCCTGCGCCTTCTGCATCATCCCCAAGCTCCGTGGCGGCCAGCGCTCGCGTCCCATCGCGGACATCATCGCCGAGGCCACCCGGCTGGCCGACCAGGGCGTGCAGGAGCTCAACCTGGTGGCCCAGGACCTCACCGCCTACGGGCATGACCTGCCCGGCAAGCCCAAGCTCCATGAGCTGCTCAAGGAGCTGGTCAAGGTGGACGTGCGCTGGATCCGCCTGCACTACGCCTACCCGCGCGTCTTCCCGGACGAGCTCATCGAGGTGATGGCCACCGAGAAGAAGATCGCCAAGTACCTGGACATGCCGCTGCAGCACGCCAGCGACAAGCTGCTCATGTCCATGAAGCGCGGCCGCAACACCCAGTTCCTCACCGACCTGCTCACCAAGCTGCGCACCCGCGTGCCGGGCCTGGTGATGCGCACGTCGATGATCGTCGGCCTGCCCGGCGAGACCGAGGAGGACTTCGAACTGCTCAAGGAGTTCGTCAAGACGCAGCGCTTCGAGCGGCTCGGCGTCTTCCAGTACTCGGACGAGGAGGACACCGCGGCGTTCGACATGCCGGACAAGGTGCCCCAGAAGACCATCGAGCGCCGGTGGCGCGAGGTCATGGCCATCCAGAAGCGCATCAACCGCGAGCAGAACAAGAAGCTCGTGGGCAAGCGCATCGAGGTGCTCGTCGAAGGGCCAAGCCCCGAGACCGAGCACCTGCTGATCGGCCGCCACGAGGGCCAGGCCCCCGAGATCGACGGTCAGGTCTACATCAATGATGGCCTGGCCTACCCGGGCGAGTTCGTCACCGTCGAGGTGACCGAGGCCCATGACTACGATCTCGTCGGCCGCGTGGTGGAGCGCCCGGATCCGAAGCAGCGCCAGCACAAGGTCCGCGACGCGGTGCCCGCGCCGATGGCCACCTGGACGTCGCCTCGTTGAGGCATACAAGCCCCATCCTTGAATTACTTCCGGCAAGATGAATATTCTAGTCGATTACGACAATATTCTAGACCAACACCGGCGGCATGGACTTGTAGATCTAGTCAGCCGTATATTCAGTGCACTTGGCGCAGACAGACTTCGCTCAGAAGCAAGCGCGCAGATTCGGCTATACGGGGGATGGTATGAAAACAACGTACCATCCCGCACAGCGCAACGGCTGATTCCTGAAATACAGAGCAACTTTCCAACAGAGTTCTACCTACCAGACCAGTCGTCAAGCCTGCGTATAAAAACACAAGTCGAACTGGCGTACAGTTTGATCATCGACCCATCCAAGCACTTGCTTCACACCGTACGAAAGCGATCTGGCTACCCACATGGCTTTCGTTGCGACAGCCCAAGCGCTCACGGCTGCGCAGACACTTCGTGCCCATTGATCGCTACACACTCTTTTCTACGAACGGGAAATTGTCCTTCGCCCAGTTGCGCCATCACATCCCGGCAGTTGCTTCACAAACTGGAGCAGAAACTGGTCGATACCATGCTAACGTCTGACATCATTCACATCGCGCAGCAGGGTTCCTCTCCGATAGCTCTCGTGTCATCTGATGATGATTTTTGGCCTGGAATTCGAACAGCTGAATTACTGGGCACCGAAATCTTTCATATCCACACAAGAAAACACCGAACTCCACTAACTTATCTCGGTTCAACACAGCCCTCAGCGAAGTACCATCAACTTCAACTCCCTATCTGAAGCCCCAACAGCTATGGACTTCGCTCGCTTCAAGACCATTCTCACAGCATTCGCTGACAATCCCGCCGAACTCAATATCAGCAAAGGCCAAGTCTTGGTCCAACTCCGAGATGATCTTATCTCCGCGAGAGTTCATCAAAAAAGCGGCACAATGTGGATCAGCGAGGATGGAGACGGCGAAATCGAGCAACCAGCAGAGCAGTGGCTGATTAATCGGATTGCTCGCCTACCGCAGCTTGCAGACAGAATCTTGACTTATATACCGGACGAGGCGTCTTTTGTCGCCCCCAGTGGCGTTCTTCTTGACCAACTTGAAAGCACCCCAACAGAAGAACTCGTGCAAGTTGATAATGCACTCAGCGCCATTCAGGGTGTACTGGACCGTAGGCCTGCCGGTACGTCATCCGTCCTTTACCTCACCTCAGACGCAGGCGAAGGCAAAACGACTGTAATCAATCATCTAGCAAGAATACAAGCACAGTCTTTCAAGAACAAGACCTCGGACTGGCTGTTATTGCCAGTGCCACTGGGAGGAAGACCTTTTCTACGTCTCGACGACGTTATCATCGCCTCTCTTGTCAACCGTCTTCGCTTCCCGCTCCTCTACTTCGAAGCATTCCTTGAACTCGTCAAGTTAGGTGTTCTTGTCCCTGCACTAGATGGCTTCGAAGAGATGTTTATCGAGAGCGCCACCGGTGAGGCCATATCCAACCTGGGCAGTCTCGTAGAGACGCTTCAGTCCCAGGGAAGTGCACTAATTGCCGCACGCAAAGCATACTTTGAGTATCGAAGCTTCCAGACCCAGGCTCGACTGTTTGATGCGCTTGGAGCAGGCAATGTCTCTTTTTCAAAGCTCGAATTGCGGCGTTGGGACAAGACGAACTTTCTAGCCTACTGCGACGCCAGGAAAGTATCGGACGGTCTCAGCATCTATCAAGATGTTGCCGCCAAGTTAGGTTCTGAACACCCGCTACTCACAAGAGCTGTGCTCGCCAGTCGTCTCCTCGACATAGCAACTGAGCAAGGAGGGAGAGCGAGTCTTCTATCCAAGATAGGCGGGGCACCCGACGACTATTTTGCTCAATTTGTTGGTGCCATTATTGAGCGTGAAGCCAACACCAAGTGGATCAGCAAGACCACCGACAAGGTCGGAGAAGCGCGCACCCCACTTTTGACAGTAGAAGAGCATCATGAACTACTTTCGATGATTGCTCTTGAGATGTGGGAGAACAAAGTTGATGCCCTCAAGACTGATACGCTTGATGTCATTGCAGAGATCTTCTGTGATCGAGCGAAAAAGCCGCCGCCAGTTGCTAGACAAGTCCAAGAGAGAGTCAAGCAACATGCGCTCATGATTGAGGCTGAAGCGGGAAAAAACTTCTACCGCTTCGACCATGAAGAGTTCCGAAACTATTTCCTCGGCGAAGCCATTGGTCGCGCGCTGGTTGGAGGGAACGCACTGGAACTTCGCAGAGCGCTCCGAATTGGCGCGTTACCATCAGCCACAATCGATACATGCAGCCACTGGATCCTCAAAGTCAACACCGACTGGCAAGCGTCCGTCAGAACAATCCAAGAAGTAGCGTCTTCTGATGGCCCGACCTCATTCACACGCGAAAACTGCGGTGGCATTTTCGTAAGAATCGCCAACAACAAAGTACCTTCTGAGCAGGTCTCACTTCGTCACTTTTCTTTCCCTCCAGACAGCCTTGAACAACGCGCACTCCAAAAGATTGACTTCTCTGAGTGCTACTTTCAACCGACTACTCTAGCAAATACTCATCTCTCAAACTGTCGCTTCACAAAATGCGAGTTCGAGAGACTCGACCTCTCAGCCACTCTGAGAATTGACTCCTGCTCTCTTGTTGAGGCAACTGTACGAGCAGTCACACCGATCGACTCGGATCTCGCCATCTTTGATCCTAAGCGAGTAGAAGCACTAATCTCCAGCGTAGGCTTTCAATTTCAGCAACAAGCGTCACTAACCGACCCCTCATCGGCAGTTGATTTTGACGAAGATGTTGAAGTCTGCCTAAGAGCATTCCGAGCTTTTCTGCGAGCAACTGAAATCAACGAGGACAGCCTCAAGGCCAAAGTAGGCAGGAAGGCCAATGACTTCACCAGCAGGATCGTCCCTATCCTCCTCAAGAGAGGAATTCTGACGACCGTGACCTATAGGGGTTCAGGCGGCCAACGACGCTTCAAACTCTCAGTGCAAATGAGTGCCGTACAACAGGCAGAAGCTTCTTATCCCGATAGCTTTGAGAAGTTTTTGGATGCGCTGGCCCCAAAATAATCGTCAAGTGAACCGAATCATTCGAGTTCTGCTTCAGCATCGTGAGCAGATTTCCAGATTTCTACTTCGGGTCCTCGGGCTCCAGCGGCCGCTCCTCGGGAGGTGGCGGCTGCGAGGCCGAGGACTTGCGGACGGCCGCGCTGATTCCTTCTCCCAGCGGCGTCTCCTGGCACTCGCAAACGGGTGGCCTCGTCGTCGTTTCCTGGACGAAGGCGCACGTCAGGGGGCACCCCGGCTGGGTGCCTTCCTCGAAGAGCGAGAGGGCATAGCCTCGCACCGACGAGAGCTTCGCGTAGCACTCCGGCATGGATTGGGAGAGAGAGGGCCAGGGGATGCGGTGTTGAGTCGTCGCGCCTCGGCTCGTTGCCATGAAGGTGATCCCGACACTGCAGCCGGGCTGAAGCGGCTTCCCATCCTCCCCCAGCGGCTCGACGTAGAGCCGGCCGCCCTCGGGCAGGTCCCGGTACACCGTCGCGGACAGGGAGAGCGATCCGTCCTGCTCCCGGCGCGTGTGCAGCGCGTAGCAGGACTCGTCATCGAAGATCTCCGTACCGGGCCTGGCGCAGCGCTGTCGCTCCCCTGACGCCAGCACTCGGGGCCTTCTCAACAGGAGCACTCCCGCCTGTGCATCGATGGTTGCTCGGAAGTGGCCCCAGACGTCCGGCCCCAGACGCCCGAGCGAGCTTGGCGAGTTCCATACTCCCGCCTCGAAGATGATGGGACGCACGCCGACGCCCTCTGTCACCTCCACTGAGTCTACTGGAATGGCTCGCACCGGCATGCCGGCTACCGTCTCCAGTGGGCGCATCCCCTGCGCCTCCGCAGGCTTCAGTGCGAGCCGGGAGAACGGGTCGCGCGTCGAGAGGACGAAGGGCCCCGTCAGTCGCGCTCCTCCCTGCGTCACCCGAGCCGCCAGCAGAGGCCAGTCTCCCGTCGGCTCACGGCTCAGTTCCAACAGGTGCGTCTCCTGCGAAGGGTCCGCACCGGCGGCAGAGAGCTCCGCCGTGTACGCCTCTCGAGAGCGCGACTCGGTGAACGTCACCTCGCGACGCAGCGGCTCCACCGTGAGCGCGTACGGCGCCAGCACGTCCGCTCCCAGGGTGACGGCACAGACCTTCTCGCCCGTGAGCCCCGCCGAGAGCCCCGGCAGCGAGACGTCCCCAACCCGGAGCCCCGTCAGCGGCACCATGGCCCAGTCCTTCATGCCATTGGGCTCGGGGGCTCGCACCTTGCCCTCGGCCCTCGGGGGCTTTCCTTCGAAGCACGCCGTGGCCACCAGCGAGAGCGGCCGGTCCACATCCAGCAGGACCGGCACCGGCTTCGCCCCCAGGCTGCCCTCGACCGAGAGCCGCAAGGCCGGCGCCGACAGCAGCGGGAAGGTCCGCCCCGCGAAGCTGCCCGCCTCGGGCGCAGGCGTCGCGCTCCGGTGACAGCCGGCCAGCAACCCCAGGGCCACGAGGAGCGCGCCGCGCAAGTGGAGTTACTTCTTCTGCTTGGTGAAGTCGTCGACGCGCGTGCCCTCGGGCGGGTTGATCTTGAAGCTGTCCGCCGCGATGCCCACGTTCGTCTTCAGGTCCAGGAAGGCAATCGCGTTCTCGCTACCGTCCGGGTCCACCACGGTGCTCTTGAGGACCTGAGCCGTCTTGGGGTCCACCTCCAGGCGCACCTGCCTGAAGCGCGGGTCCGGGCTCACCGGGTCGAGCACCATCAGCGTGCCCTTGCAGTCAGCGCACGTGCCCTGCTTGATGTTGAACTCGTCCGCCAGCCGGCCCTGGCCGAAGAGGAACGTCACCGACGCGGACAGCTTGCTGGTGTCCACGCTCGCCACCGAGAGGCTCTGCGCCTCCGGGTCGTACGCGTACACCTTGCTCCCCGCCAGCACGAAGGTGCGCGTCGAGGGCTTCTCGTACTCCCACCGCATCAGGCCCGGCTTCTTGTACGTCACCGTCCCCGTCGAGGTCTGCGTCCGGCGGAAGGTCTTGTACTTGTAGTCCTGCTTGAATGCCGCCTTGAAGTCCTCGGTCTTCTCGTAGAAGGCCTGCATCCGCTCCACCAGCGCCTTCACCTCCGGAGCCACGCTCCCCTTGGGCGCCGCGGGAGTCGCCGGCTTCGCCTCGGGAGCAGCGGCGGTGGCGGGCTTCGTCTCCTTCTTCTCGGCGGCCGGCGCGGGCTTGGACTCGGCGGCCACCGCGGGCTTCTGGGCCGGAGGCGCCGCGGGCGCCGTCTGCGCGGTCAGCAGGGACACGAGGAAGGTCTCGATGAGCATGGCGGTGCGATCTCCGAGCGGGCCCCGAAGGCCCGTGATGGCTTCTATCGCTTCAGACGAGCCCCCAGGCTCGCTGATTCACGGCTGCTTTCCCTTGAAAATCCGCTTCCTTTGCTTGACAGCCAGCACATAGAAGCGCTCGCGGAGGGCTTGCGCCTCCTCGGCCGTCAGGTCTCCGACCTTCCCCAGGTGCTCCTCCCGCCAGGCAATCGCCCGGCTCACGCACGCCGAGGCCGCCGCCGAGATGTTGATGCTCTGGCTGAAGCCGCGCATGGGGATCCAGAACGTCCCGTCCACCCCCGCCAGCACCTCCTCGCTCACCCCGAAGCGCTCGTTGCCGAAGATGATCGCCATCTTCGAGTCGAACTTCAGCGAGTAGAGGCTCGTAGCCCCCTCCCGGATGGCCGAGGCGTACAGCGAGAAGCCACGCCCCTTCAGGTGCTCCCGGCACTCGGCGAAGCTCTTGTACAGCTTCACGTCCAGCCACTTGTCACAGCCCTGCGCCACCCTCGAGTTTGGCAGGAAGGGCGCGTCCGGGTTGATGACGACGTGCACCTCCTGCACGCCCATGGCCTCGCAGGTGCGCAGCACCGCCGCCATGTTGAAGCTGTCCTCCAGCCGGTCCAGCACCACCGTGAAGGTCCGCGTCCGCTGCTCCACCACGCGGTCGATCTTCTCCTTGCGCACCTCGAGCAGCAGCGACTCCGGCTCGACCGGCTTCTGCTCGAAGGGCTCGTAGCGAGGGCCGCCTCCACTCATCGCGCTACGACCTCCGCCCCTTCGCGCGGGCCACCTTCTTCGTCGCCGCCTTCGCCCCCGCTCGTGCCGGCGCCTTCAGGCCCGCCCCCGACTTCTTCCTCGCCGGAGCCTTCTTCGCGGCCACCTTCTTCGCCGCCGCCTTCTTCGCTGCCGCCTTCTTCGTCGCCGGCTTCTTCAGCGGCACCTTCCGAGCCGCCGCCTTCTTCGCCGGGGCCTTCTTCGCCGGAGCCTTGACAGCCGCCGCGGCCTTCTTCGGCGGGGCCGCCTTCCTCGCGGGCTTCTCGGGCGGCTCCACGTGGAGCTTGTCCGACCGGCCCGTGAAGAGCACCTCGGCGGTGACGTCCAGCAGCGCCTGGAGGCCCTCACCCGTGGCGCAGGACACCGGGAACACCGCCAGCCCTCGCTTGCGCAGGGCCGTCGTGAACGCCTCCAGCTTCTCCCGCCCGTGGGTCAGGTCCAGCTTGTTCGCCGCCACCACCTGCGGCTTCTTCGACAGCTCCTCGCTGTACTTCTCCAGCTCGCGGTTGAGGATGTCGAAGTCCTTCAGCGGATCGCGGCCCTCGCCCTCCGCCCCCATGTCGATGAGGTGGATCAGCACCTTGCACCGCTCCACGTGCCGCAGGAACTGGTGCCCCAATCCCACGCCCTCGCTGGCTCCCTCGATCAGCCCGGGGATGTCCGCCATCACGAAGGACAGGTTGTCCTTGTACTGGACCATGCCCAGGTTCGGCACCAGCGTGGTGAACGGGTAGTCCGCGATCTTCGGCCGCGCCCGGCTCACCCGAGAGATCAGCGTGCTCTTGCCCGCGTTCGGGAAGCCCAGCAGCCCCACGTCCGCCAGCAGCTTCAGCTCCAGGATCAGCGTGCGCTCCTCGCCCTTCGTCCCGTCCTGGGCGAAGCGCGGCGTCTGCCGCGTGGAGGTGGCGAAGTTCATGTTCCCCAACCCTCCGCGCCCACCCTGCGCCGCCACGAAGCGCTGGCCCGGATCGCTCAGGTCCGCCAGCAGCTCGCCCGAGTTCGCGTCCCGGATCAGCGTGCCCGCCGGCACCTTGAGGACCAGGTCCTCCGAGGCGCGACCGTTGCAGTCGCTCCCCATCCCGTTCTCGCCGTTCCTCGCGCGGTGGTGCTGCTGGTAGCGGAAGTCCAGGAGCGTGGTGAGCTGCGGATCCGCCACGAACACCACCGAGCCCCCGTTCCCGCCGTCCCCTCCGCTGGGGCCGCCGCGCTCGATGAACTTCTCCCGGCGGAAGGCAACCGCGCCGTTGCCGCCGTCACCGGCCTTCACGAAGATGCGAACCTCGTCGACGAATTTCATGGCGATGCCCCTCCCCGCTCACGCGGAACCCGGGTTCGGAAAACGCAGAACGGGCCGCCCTCGTGTCCAGCCGCCGTCAGGCGCCTGAACCGGGAGCGACCCGCTCGCTTGCAGCAAGGCCCGCCCGCAGGCAGGCCCGTGGGAGAGCCGACTAGGCGCTCGCCTGGGCCGGGTAGACCGAGACCTTCTTCCGGTCGCGCCCGAGCCGCTCGTACTTCACCACCCCGTCCACCGTGGAATAGAGCGTGAAGTCACGCCCCAGCTTCACGTTGGTGCCCGGATGGATGACCGTGCCGAGCTGCCGCACGAGGATGCTCCCCGCCGACACCTCTTCGCCGCCGAACACCTTCACTCCGCGGCGCTGCGCGTTCGAGTCGCGACCGTTCCGAGACGAACCCTGTCCCTTTTTATGAGCCATGACACCTGTCCTGCGAGAACCGTGCGCCGTGAGGCGCTCGGGAAGTGTTGAACCGGCGTTAGCCGGAGATGGAGGTGACCTTGACCTCGGTGTAAGGCTGACGGTGGCCCCGGCGACGCGTCCAGCCCTCCTTCTCCTTGCGGAAGTGGAGGACGCGGCGGTGCTTGTCCTGCGCGAGGATCTTCCCCACCACCTTGGCCCCGCCGACGGTCGGCTGCCCGATCTTCGGGGAGTCCGAGCCACCCAGCATGAGGACATCGTTGAAGGTCACCTCGGTGCCAACATCGCCCGCAACCTTCTCGATGCGGAGGACATCACCCTCGGCAACGCGGTACTGCTTACCGCCCGTGCGAATGACTGCGTACATCGTAGAACCCTCTGTCGAGTCGGGTTGGGTCAACCCGTGAAAGCCACCGCGCATTTCGGACGGCTGGCCGCCCGAACACGCAAAGGACGGCCGATCTACGAGAGATGATCGGGCGAGTCAAGGGTATGGAGGGCCGCAGCCCACATCTATACGCTCTCAGACGCCCCCGCCCGCCCGCCCGGTCGGCTGTCCAGGGAGCATGGACCGACTAGGATGGGCCCCCGCTGTCCCTCTTTCGCACGGTGCAAGGAGTGTCCGGATGAAGCAGTGGGCCTTGGCTGTGGCGATGGTGTCCGTGGCGCTCACGGGGTGTGGTGGCTCCGAGTGCGAGGACGCCGTGGACACCGGCAAGAGCGTGGCGAAGAAGGCCGAGGCCTGCAGCGAGTACTCTGAGCTCATCTCCGAGGACTACACCGTCGCCCAATGTGAGGAAGAGATCGAAGGCTGCTCGGACGACGATCAGGAGAAGTTCGAGAAGTGGCTCGACTGCATGAACGCTCTTCCCACCTGTACCTCCGGCAGCTCGGAGGACTTCGGCGACGCCGTCTTCCTCTGTTTCTCCAACATGGGAGAGCTGAGCCCGTCGTGCAGGGTGGTGGAGGCCGAGAGCGCTCAGCGCGCCATCGCGTCCTACCCCGTCTCCCAGTGACTCCCGCCGCTCAGGTGCGCTGAGCCAGCGTCCGGCGCACCGCGCGGTACCGCTGCAGGAGCGCGAGATCCAGCGGATCCACGGCCAGCCCCCGCTCGTAGGCCTCCACGGCCCGGGCCAGCTGGCCGTTCTTCTCGAAGGCATTGCCCGTAAGGATGTGGACGCGCGCCGTCCCCGCCGCCGTCGGGCGCCGCAGGAGGAAGTCCCGGCGCAGCCCCTCGAGCTGCGTCACCGTGAGGCCCGCGCTCAGGCAGCTCTCCACGCCCCGGAAGTTGCCCAGCAGCGCGTCGTACATCGCCCGGCGCGTGACGTTCGTCAGCGTCTCCCCCGCATCCCGGACTCGGGTGAGCACCGACTCCAGCAGCGAGCGCTGAGCGTTGGAGAGCGGGCGCCCCCGCAGCCCCTCCAGCTCCGCCAGCACCGCCCGCAGCCGCGACCGGACGGTCTCGAAGCTCGCGTCCAGCGGGAGCGAGAGCAGCGAGTAATGGTCCTTCTGGAGGTTGGTCCGGTAGCCCTCCAGCAGGGCGTTGGCCTCCGCGTCCCCCGAGGGCCCGGGCACCGCCATCGGCGTGTTGCCCGTGCCGCCCTTGAGGAGCTGCGCCACGGCCGCCTTGAAGTCCGGTGGAGGCTCCAGGAACTGCACGCCAAAGCCCGGGGCCATGCCCCAGAGCCGGGCCTGCTCGGGCGTCACCAGGCGCACCACCTCGCAGGTGGACGTCAGCGGCCCGCGCGACAGCTCCAGAGTGACCTGGATCCGCGAGAAGAGCTGAGGCAGCTCGCCCTGCGTGCGGAGGAACAGCCCACCCCGGGCGATGTCCGAGCACACGAGCCGCTCCGGCGCCGCCCCCGGCCGCAGCACCACCCGGGCCGAGAGCTCCACGGCTCGTGCGTTGCGACGCGAGGGCGTGTCGCGCCCCACTCCCGGTACCGGAGGAGGCGCATGGACCGGTCCAGCCACCGGAGGCGCAGGCGCGGCCACAGGCGCGGGCGCGGCCACAGGCGGCGGAGGCGCGGCCACGGGCGCGGGAACATAGGCCGGCACGGGAGGCTCGGCGTACGGCCCGCCCTTGAGCTCCTCCACCAGCGCCGCCTCCAGGGCGGCCTTCAAGGCCAGCGCATTCTCGTAGCGGTCCGCCAGGGACTTGGCGAGCGCGCGCAGGATCACCGCCTCGATGGGCGGAGATACCCCTCCATAGATGGAACGGGGCGGCGGAGGCGGCAGCGTCTGGTGCGCCACGAGCTGGGCCGCGGTGCCTTCCTCGGTGAAGGGCAGCTGCCCCGTGGCCAGCTGGTAGGCAATCACTCCCAGTGAATAGACGTCCGCGCGCCCATCCAGCCGCAGGCTCCGGGACTGCTCGGGGCTCATGTACTCGGGCGTGCCCACGATGATGCCCGCCTGCGTCTGCGGCCCCGCCCCGTCGATGAGCTTGGCGATGCCGAAGTCCAGCACCTTCACGAAGGGCGGCGCCCCCTTGGCCCGCTGGACCAGGAAGATGTTGTCCGGCTTCAGATCGCGGTGGACGATGCCTCGCTGGTGGGCGGCGTGCAGCGCCTCGCAGGCCTGCGCCAGCACGGGCACCCATATCTCCGCCCGCACCGGCACCCCCACCATCGAGGACAGGGGCACCCCCTCCAGGTACTCCATGATGAGGTAGGGGCGCGGGGGCGCGGCGTTCAGATCGAAGATGCTGACGATGTTCTCGTGGCCGATCAGGTTCACCGCCCGCGCCTCGGCGTGGAAGCGCTGGACGAGTTCCGGATAGGCGGCCAGGTGCTCGTGGAGCACCTTCACCGCCATGCGGCTGCCGATGGAGACGTGCTCCCCGAGGTACACGGTCCCCATTCCGCCACGCCCCAGCCTCCGCACGAGGCGGAAGCTGCCGAGCTGCGTCCCCAGCAACGGATCGTCATCCTCCGCCGCGTTCATCTCTGGGGAGTTGCGCTCATCCTCCATTACCGGTGCGCCATCCTCACTGACCTTCGGCACAGGCTCCATCGCCTGATTGCCGTCATACCGCTCCCGTGCAGGGTTTTGGAGCGACGTAGGGTTTTAGAGCGACCAGGGTCCCCAGCGCCACTCCCGGGATGGGCGGCTGTGTTGGAAGTGATAGCTCTACCTCCCCGCCAGGGTAGCGGACGGGCGCGCTCGATGCACGGAAGGTTTGGTTCAAGCGATCCTAGGGCCTGGGTAGAGTCGGCGGCCATGTCCACCTCGGCTCGTCGCATCCCGCTCGTCAACCTCTCCCACTACCGCTCAGGCACGCCCCAGGAGCGCGCCCGCTTCGTCCAGGTGTTCGGCGACGCCCTCAAGGAGTTCGGCTTCGTCTCCGTCGAAGGCCATGGCGTCGATGACGCACTGATCCGTCGCACCTACTCGGACGTCGAGCGTTTCTTCCAACTTCCTGAGAACGTGAAGCGCCACTACACCGTCCCAGGGGGCGCGGGGCAGCGCGGCTACACGGGCTACGGCCAGGAACACGCGAAGAATCGCACCGTGGGCGACCTCAAGGAGTTCTGGCACGTGGGGCGGGAGCTGCCCCCCACCCACCCGCACTTCTCGCCGCACTATGGGCCCAACCTCTGGCCCCAGGAGGTGCCCTCCTTCCAGACGAACACGCTGGCGCTGTTCGGCGCGCTCGACTCGGCGGCGGCGGTGATGCTGCACGCGCTCGCCGAGTACTTCGGCGTGGCGCGCGACACCTTCAGCGCCATGGCCCAGGACGGCAACTCCATCCTGCGGCTCATCCACTACCCGCCCCTGCGCGAGCGCTTCATCCCCGGCGGAGTGCGCGCCGCCGAGCACGAGGACATCAACCTCATCACCCTGCTCTGCGAGGGCACGGCGTCCGGGCTGGAGCTGCTCACCCGTGACGGAGAGTGGATCCCCGTAGACACCCTGCGTGGACAGATCGTCGTGGACTCGGGCGACATGCTCAGCCGAGTGACCAACGGGGTGATTCCCGCCACGACGCACCGCGTGGTGAACCCGAAGAGCTCCGAGGAGGACACCACGCGCTACTCGATGCCCTTCTTCGTGCACCCCTATCCGAACTGCATGCTGGAGACGCTGCCCGTCACCGCCACCGGCACCAGCCTGCCTCCCATCACCGCCGACGCCTTCCTCCAGCAGCGCCTGCGGGAGATCGGCCTCATCAAGTAGCCCGTCGCAGCGGAGCCGAGCGTCTCCTTTTCTCACCCTCCGAGAACGAGACGCTCGCTCCTCCCGGGCGCCGGTGACATCCTCCGCGCGTTGGACGCCACGCCTACCTCTACACACGTCGAGCTCTTCGCCGTCCAGCCCCGCGTCTCCTTGGAGGACTACGCCTCCGAGGAGGCCTTCGTCGCGCGGCATCGCGCCCTCGCCCGCCAGGTCGAGCAGCTCCGCGAGAGGGATGCCTCGGGACGGCCCCTGCACCCCGCCCTGGCAGTGTGGCCGGAGATGGTCGGCGCTCCCCTGGGCGTCATGGGCAAATGCGTGGCCGTGGGATGCGCCCTGTGCCTTCAACGCCCCCGGCGAGCACCAGCTCCGGCGCGAGCAGTGGTTCAACGAGGGGCTGTACTCCCAGCTCGCCGCGCTCCGCCACGTGCGCTACGCGGTCAATCCGCAGCTCGTCGGCGGCTTCTTCGAGAACGTCTTCGAGGCGCCCTCCCTCATCCTGGAGCGAGTGCGCCCTGGTGTGGCGCGAGTCCTCGCCCAGGCGGAGGACCCGCGCGCGGAGAGCGTCCTGCACGCCCGCGTCCCGCTGGTGACTCCGCTCTCCTCCGAAGCGATGAGCAGGTCGCTCCGGTAACTGTGTAGCAGCACCGCGTCTTCTCAAATCCTGGTGAAGCACGAAGCGCCTCCGTGCACCGCATGCGCATGCGGCGTGCGTTCCGGACGCGCGTGCGTGCGTCTCGGAAGCAGCTTCACGGGGTTTTCGCTCGGCAACGGCGCGCTTCCAGAGCGACTCCCTCTGAGACGCATCGAAGCGGGGTGCTGGTACACGCCTTGCTCATGCCCGCTGCCCGTGGACGCTCGAGTCGATGACCGAGCGAACCCTTTCTTCGTGCTCGATCAACGAGCACGCCATGGAGCGTGTCATGTCTGAGAAGAAGATGTGGATGAGCAAGTTCCTGCCGTCTGTCCCCGCCCTCACGATGGCGCTGGCGCTCGGAGGATGTCTCGGCCCCGAGGCGCAGGAAGGTGAGCAGCAGCAGCAGGAGCAGCAGCAGCCCGCGGCGAACCTCGTCGAGTACGGCTCGCGCACTCCGTTCGCCACGGAGTTGCTGGCGCGCGGCATCGACAGCGACGTCATCTACGTGAACGCGGCCGAGGTGACCGAAGAGGACACCCAGGAGCTGCGCTTCGCGTTCGCCTCCGGCAGCAGCGTGCTGCTCGACGGCACCACGCTCCAGGAGCCCAGCGCCATCGAGAAGCTGAGCGCGTCCATTGGCGGGCTCGGCATCCAGGGCCAGGCGGTGCTGCTGCGGCACGGCGAGCAGGGCATCGCGTACGAGCAGTTCCAGGCGGTGGACGCGGAGCGCGTCTCCACGCAGCAGGAGGCCCAGGCCCTGGCGGCCTACGCCCACCAGGTGCTCTCCGCGCCCGAGCTGAAGACGCGCGTCTCCAAGCTCACCGCGGGTGAGCGGTACCAGCCGATCTACACGTACACGGTCGGCTCCCACCGCACCAACTTCAGCTGCTGGCTCCACAAGGGGCTGAATGGCCTTACCTGGAACGGAAACACCGTCGACGCCTGCAACGGCCAGGGCAGCGTCAACCTCATCTACACCGTCGACATGATCCGCTCGGTGCCCGGGGCCGCCGGCAACGTGATCAGCGAGGACGCCAAGTACCTGCGCATCAGCATCAACAAGAACACGGGCGGCGCGGGCTGGCACCTGGCGAACAACCTCACGCAGGAGCACACCTGGTTCGAGTCCTGGGCCCACCGCGACGACTGGACCGGCCCGTTCGCCAACAAGTACAGCTTCAGCATCGACCCGCAGGGTGACACCGGCGTCGAGATCTACGGACACCTGCCCTCGCAGACCAACCCCCAGCAGACGATCAACACCTCGAGCAGCGTCAACGTCGGCATCTCCGTGGGAGGCAACGCCGAGGTGAACACCGAGGGGCCCAAGGTGGGCGGGCAGATCGGCGCCCAGGGCTCCATCACCAACTCGCGTGAGATCTCGTACACGACGAACGAGTACACGGTGGAGAACCACACGGGCGGCCGCACGGCCCGGTGGGTGTGGGACCGCAAGTATGACGCGTACCACTGCGACTGGCTCTCGCGCCGGTTCGGCCTGGAGTGCTTCTTCTACGGCGCCTACTGGGACGGGTACTTCGTCTTCCGCGGGGATGCCTTCAGCCCCATCAGCTACGCCAACTTCGTGCCCAGCTTCGCCGCCATCTACCGGGCGCCTCCGACGCGGACCGGCGTGACGAACTTCCGGCTCGACTCCACGGTCGAGGTCATGGCGCTGGCGGGCAAGGTCGCCCCCACCGCCTTCATGTCGGCCTACGCCGAGGTGGGCCGCACGTGGAACACCGTCACCACCTCGACGCAGCTCTCCGTGGACTGGGGCCACCCCTTCTTCGAGCCCGAGGCGAACGTGCGGCTGCAGTCGCTGGATGCGAACGACGAGTGCCTGGACGTGCTCGGCTTCTCGCAGGCCGATGGGGCGCCCGTCGTCGGCTATGACTGCCACGGCCGCAACAACCAGCTCTGGGGGCTCAATGCCCAGGAGCAGTACCGCTCCCGCGTCGCCCCGGACCGCTGCCTGACGGTGGAGCCGAACCTCACGCTCTCCGTGCGCAGCTGCACCAACGGCCTCAACCAGAAGTGGTACTGGAACACCGCCGAGCAGGCCCTCATGAGCCGCTACGCGGATGGCACCGGCACGCGGTATCGCCTGGCCTTCACCGGCCGGCTCAACACGGCGAAGGTCGCTCCGGTGGCCGGCCCCGGCACGCACGCGAACAACTACCTGAGCAACCCGCAGCTCTAGTCTGATGTCCGGGCGCCGGGGGAGCACGCTTCCCTCGGCGCCTTCCCGCTGGAGAGGACGCTCAGTCTCCGAGCTTCTTCTTCAGCAGCTCGTTGACGAGGGCCGGGTTGCCCTTGCCCTTCATGGCCTTCATCACCTGGCCCACGAAGAAGCCGTAGATCTGCTTCTTGCCGCCCCGGTACTTCTCCACCTCGCCCGCGTTCTTGGCGAGCACGTCGTCGACGATGGCCTCCACGGCGCCCGCGTCACTCACCTGCGCCAGGCCCTTCTCCGAGATGATGGCGTCCGGCGCCTTGCCCGTACGGAACATCTCTCCCAGCACGTCCTTGGCCGCGTTGTTGGACAGCGTGCCCTTCTCCACCGCCGTGAGCAGCTCGCCGAGCTGCGCCGGAGTGAACTTCAGCGTGGAGATGCCCACCGTGCCGCCGCTCTCGTTCAGCAGGCGCGCCAGCTCGCCCTGGAACCAGTTGGAGAGCTTCTTGTAGTCCTTGTAGTGCTGCGCGCAGGCCTCGAAGAACTCCGCCAGCGGACGCTCGGCGCACAGCAGCTTCGCGTCATACGCTGGCAGCCCGTACTGGCTCATGAAGCGCTGCAGCTTGGGGCGCGGCAGCTCCGGCAGCCCCTGCGCCATCTGGTCGATCAGCGCGTCCGAGACGTGCAGCGGCGGCAGGTCCGGCTCCGGGAAGTAGCGGTAGTCGTGCGCGTCCTCCTTCGAGCGCATGGAGCGCGACTCGCCCCGCTGCGTGTCCCAGAGCCGCGTCTCCTGGTCGATCTTCCCGCCCGACTCGATCACCTCCACGTGCCGGCCGATCTCGAACTCGATGGCCTGCTTGATGAACCGGAACGAGTTGATGTTCTTCAGCTCCACCCTCTGGCCGTACTGCGTGGCCCCCTTGCGCATCACCGACACGTTGGCGTCGCAGCGGAACGAGCCCTCCTCCATGTTCCCGTCGTTCACCCCGAGGTACACCAGCACGTCCCGCAGCGCCTTGAGGTACTCCACCGCCTCGTCCGCGCTGCGCAGGTCCGGCTCGCTGACGATCTCCAGCAGCGGCACGCCCGCGCGGTTCAGGTCCACCAGGCTCTCGCCCACCGCCGCGTCGTGCACGTTCTTGCCCGCGTCCTCCTCCATGTGGATGCGGCGGACGCGGATGACCTTCTCGCCCTCGGGCATGTCGATGGTGAGCTTGCCCCACTCGCAGATGGGCTGGTCGTACTGGGTGATCTGATAGCCCTTGGGCAGGTCCGGATAGAAGTAGTTCTTCCGGCTCCAGATGCTCGTCTTCTTGATGGTGCAGCCCAGCGCCAGGCCCGTGCGGACGGCGAACTCCACCACCCGCTGGTTGAGCACCGGCAGCACCCCGGGCATGCCCAGGCACACCGGGCACGTGTTGCGGTTGGGCTCCGCGCCGAACTCCGTGGAGCAGCCGCAGAAGATCTTCGACTTCGTCAGCAGCTGGGCGTGGACCTCGAGGCCGATGACGGGCTGGAAATCGCTCAGGGGCATGGCGGTACCTGGGGCGCTCCTCTAGAGCGGGGCAAGGCGGCGGGTGAAGTCGTGCTCGCGCTCGAAGGCCCGGGCGATGCGCAGCAGGCGCGCCTCGTCGAAGGGCTTGCCGAGGATCTGCAGGCCGATGGGCAGGTTCGACTTCGTGAAGCCGCACGGCAGCGACAGCCCGGGCAGCCCCGCCAGGTTGCACGGCAGCGTGAACACGTCCATGAGGTACATGGACAGCGGATCGTCCACCTTCTCGCCCAGCTTGAACGGCGGCACCGGCGAGATGGGCGAGAGGATGGCGTCCACCTGCTCGTAGGCCTTCGTGAAGTCCCGCGAGATCAACGTGCGGACCTTCTGGGCCCGCAGGTAGTAGGCGTCGTAGTAGCCGGCCGACAGGGCGTAGGTGCCCAGCATGATGCGGCGCTTCACCTCGGCGCCGAAGCCGCGGTCCCGCGTCTGGCCGTACATCTCCTTCAGGCCCCGGGCGTCCTTGGCGCGCTGGCCGTAGCGCACGCCGTCGTAGCGGGCCAGGTTGCTGGAGGCCTCCGCCGGCGCCAGCAGGTAGTAGGTGGCCAGGGCGTACTTCGTGTGCGGCAGCGACACGTCCACCAGCGTCGCGCCCAGGCGCTCGTAGGCCTTCATGGCCTCGCGCACCGTGGCCTCCACCTCCGGGTCCATGCCCTCGATGAAGTACTCGCGCGGCACGCCCAGCTTCAGGCCTCGCACGCCGCCCTCGAGATCCTCCCGGTAGTCCGGCGCCTCGACAGCGGCGGAGGTGGAGTCGAGCGGATCGTGCCGGGCGATGAGCTGGAGCAGCGCCGCCGTGTCCGCCACCGTGCGCGTCAGCGGCCCCACCTGGTCCAGGGACGAGGCGTAGGAGATGACGCCGTAGCGCGACACCCGGCCGTAGGTGGGCTTGAGCCCCACCAGGTTGGTGAACGCCGCCGGCTGGCGGATGGAGCCGCCCGTGTCCGTGCCCAGCGCGCCGAACACCTCTCGCGCCGCTACCGCCGCGGAGGAGCCTCCCGAGGAGCCGCCCGGCGTCCGGTCCAGCGCCCACGGGTTGTGCGTGGGACCGAAGGCGCTGCCCTCGTTGGACGAGCCCATGGCGAACTCGTCCATGTTCAGCTTGCCCAGAATGGGCATCCCCGCCTGCTTGAGCAGGCTCACCACCGTCGCGTCATAGGGCGGGATGAAGCCCTGGAGGATCCTCGAGGCGCAGGTCGTCTCCACGCCCTCGGTGAGGAAGATGTCCTTGAGCCCGATGGGCACTCCGTCCAGCGGGCTGGCCGGGTTGCCGGCCTTGCGGCGCGCGTCGCTCGCCTCGGCGGCGGCCAGCGCGCCCTTCTCGTCCAGGCGCAGGAAGGCCTTCACCTTCCCGTCCACCTGGGCAGTGCGAGCCAGGCTGGCCCGCGTCGCCTCCACGGAGGAGACCTCTCGCGCGGCCAGCTTCGCCGCCAGCTCCAGCATCGACAGCTCGGTCAGCTCCATGGCGTCACTCGATGATCTTGGGAACCGCGAAGCTGGTGCCGATCTTCGACGGGGCGTTGGCCAGCCCCTTCTCCGGCGGCAGCGAGGGCCGCGTCACGTCCTCGCGCAGCAGCGAGGACGCGAGCGTGGCATGCGAGGTGGGCTCCACGCCGCTCACGTCGAGCTCCTGGAGCTGGGCCACCGCGTCGAGCACCGCGGAGAGCTGCGTGGCGTAGCGCTGCTCCTCCTCGGGCGTCAGCGACAGCCGGGCCAGGGTGGCCACATGACGGACCTGCTCGGTCGTGAGCTTCATCCGGAGCCCTCCGTGCCTACTTGCGCTTGAACAGGTTGAGGACGGCGCCCATCACCTTGCCGCCGCCCTCGGGGCCCTGCGAGACGATCTGGTCCAGCTCGCCCGCGTCCAGCCACACGCCGTGGCAGTTGAAGCAGGTGTCGAGCTCCACCTTGCCCCTGGTCAGCGTCTGCAGGTCCATGCCGCACTTGGGGCACTTCATGTGGTGCAGCTGCTTGAGCTCCTCGCGACGCTGGGCGGCCATCTCCTCGGCCTGCTGGAGGGCGAGCTTGCGCTTCTTCTCGATCTCCTCGCGGGCGAAGTACTCCTCCTCGGTGGACGACGGCTTGTCGAAATCGGCCATGTGGGTCTCCTTCACTCCTTCAAACGCTGGATGGCGCTACGAGCTACCGCTGCCTCGGGTCCGTTCGGCAGGATCTCAAGGTACCGCTCGTAATAGCGGATTGCCTCCGCCTTCTTTCCCTGGGAGCGGTAGGTCTCCGCAAGCCCTATGATGGCTTCCCCGTAATTAGGACTGATCTTGAGTGCCTGTTTGAACTCGGCCTCGGCCTGCCGCGGGCTCCCCGTGTCCAGAAGTGCCAGTCCCCGCCCCGTGTAGGGCTCCGGACGGTCCGGCTCGAGCTCCGCCGCCTCCGCATAGGCGTCCAGGGCGTTTTCGGGGCGGTCCCGCTCCCGGAGGCGGTCTCCCTGGGCCATGAAGTAGTCGAAGTCCCGGACCGGAGCCGGCCGTTTCCCCCCGGGTGCACCGCCGTCCGTGCCTACACCGGCGTCCGCCAGGGTCCCGGCATCCGCGTCTACCCCTGCATCAGGGGCCGTTCCGGCGTCCAGCGCCGTTCCGGCATCCAGGTCGGGGCCCGCATCTCCTACAGCGCCTCCGTCCCCGCCGTCCGGCACCTCCGTTGCGAGTGCACCCCCGTCCTCCGGGGGAGTGTCCGTGCCCCCGGCATCGGCCCGCAGCTGGGCCTCGGCGGCGGCCTGTGCGGCCAGGAGCTGTGCCTGGCGCTCCTTCTCCCGCCGCTCCGCTTCGAGCCGGGCCGCCTCCGCGCGCCGGGCCTCCTCCTCGGGCCGAGGCATCACCACGAGGTAGTAGTACCCGCCTGCCCCCAGTCCGAGCAGCAGCAGGAGGACCATCAGGACGGTGGGCCACCGGCTCCCCCTGGGCGGTGGAGGTGGAGGCTCCGATGGAGGCGTGGGGCGCTGAGGGGAGGCAGGCGGCGTACCCGGAGGGCCCCCCGGCGGAGGCGCCGCGCCGGGAAGCAACCCGAGATTGACCTGGGCCTGCAGCACCGCGGCCTTCTGCGCCTCGTCCACCAGTTGGAAGAAGGTCGCCAGCTCCGCGATGTCTCCCAGCCGCTTCCAGGTGTCCCCCGTGACAGAGATCTCGTCATCGCGCACGACCTTGCGCTCGACGATCCACTTCTGGAGCGTGGTCAGGTCCTTGAGGGTGAAGACGTTGCCGCTGGCCTGACGGACCCGCCACTCGCGCCCGCCTGGTGCCCCCGTGGCGGGCGGCAGAGCGGGAGCCGGAGCAGGCGGAGAAGCAGGCGCGGGAGGTTCCGGCGGTGGCGCGGCGGTGGCCACCGGCGGCGGCATGTCGATGGGCGGCGACAGCGAGCGCAGCCCCGGCGGGGGTGAGGCCGGTGGAGTGGCCGGGGGCTCGGCTCCCGGGACCATCAAGGGTGTCTGCGGCACCTGGCTCTTGTTCACCGGCACCGTGACGACCAGGGCCTTCTTCTTCACCACGAAGACGTGGTGGCACTGAGTGCACTGGACGGTGACTCCGGTCTCCGAGATCCGGGAGTCGTCAAGCTCGTATTGCGTCTTGCAGCGCTCGCAGCGAACGTCCATGAACCCCGCCTACCCTCATCAGTCTGATCACCATACTGGCTCCACACCGGTAGGACCTCAAATTGACGCCTTCGCTCACTCGGCGGAGTGGTCGGAAAATTGACCGGACCCCCTCCCTCCCTACACTCGCCCGGGCAGTCGCTACAGCCTGCTACGGGGATCAAGAGGAACGGTCATGACGGCCAGGAAGGCGAGGGCGGAGAAGACGGTCCTGTCACGGCAGGACATCGCCACGCGCCGCAAGGCGCTGGCGGAGAAGAAGCTACAGACGGGTGGCACCGGACGGAGGGCCCTGGTGGGGGTCTTCATCCTGGCCGCCTCTCTCATCTCCCTGCTGTCGGTGGCCACCTTCGACGCACGGGATCGAGTCGGGCCCGGGTTCCGCAACAGCGTGGGGCCCATGGGCCACCTCATCGCCGAGTCCCTGCGCGGACTCATTGGCGTGTGTGCCTACCTCATTCCCACCTGCGGGCTCTATGCGGCCGTGATCATCTTCGTGGGCAACCGCGATCGCCGCCGCCTGCCGCAGATCGTCGCGCTGATGCTGCTGACGCTGAGTGCGGCCGTGCTTGCACAGCTCGTGTTCGGCGGCGATCCCGGCTGGGCCCACCAGCCCGGAGGCGCCCTGGGCGCGGGGCTCGCGGGGCTGCTCCAGGGCATGTTCTCCACGGTGGGGACCGTCATCCTCGTGACGGCGGTGTCCATCGCCGCGCTCATCGTCGGCACCCAGTACACGTTCCTCAAGCTGTGCTCGATGGCATGGGCCGCCTTGTCCGTGCTCGGCCACCGGCTGCAGGAGTCCGCCGTCGCCTTCTGGGAGGCCCAGAAGGAGGCGTACAAGCAGCGCCAGGAGCGGCTCGAGCAGGAGAAGCAGGAGGAGGCCGCCTTCCTCGCCCAGCTCGAGGCGGATGAGGAGGAGCTGGAGGAGGCCGAGCGCGACGCCGCGGAGGCCGAGGCCGCCGAGGCGGAGGCCATGGCCGAGGAGGCCGTGCGACTGGCTCGGGAGCAGGAGAAGGAGCAGCTCCAGGCCGCGAAGCTGGCCGCGAAGCTGGCCAAGGAGACCGCGCGCGAGACCCGCCTCAAGGAGAAGGAGAAGCCGGCTCTGCCCGCTCCCGCGGCGGTGTCCTCTCCCGCCCTGCCCGCCACCACCCTGGCCGAGAAGCGCCCGGCTCCGGGAGCCGATCCCGCCTGGGCCTCCTTCCTCGCGCCGACGCCCGCCGTGCCTGCCGCCGCCGCCACCGCGAACCCGGAGGTGCCGTCCGAGGCTCCGCGCAAGCGCGAGCGCAAGACGCCGAACATCGTCACCGCGCCGGCCGCGCCCAACTCCGTGCCGCCCGTGCCCGCTGCCTCGCTCGCCGCTCCGGTGGCCGCGGAGCCCGCGCCCGCCGCTGCTCCGAGCATGCCTCCGGCTCCGGCCGTGGCCGCGGCGGCTCCTGCTACTCACGCCGCGGGACCGTCCGCCATGGTCCCCGCGCCTCCCTCCGCGCTGGCGCGCATGCCGCTCATCGTGGAGCCCAAGGCGCCGCCCAAGCCCACCGCTCCGAAGAAGAACACCGAGCAGTTCGAGTTCGTCGGAGGCCGCAAGAGCTTCTCGCTGCCGCCGCTGGACGTGCTCGAGTGCGACAAGAAGGAGCGCTCCGAGCTGGACAAGGACGCCTTCCTCGTCACCGCCGAGAAGCTGCGCGCCAAGCTGGCCGACTTCGGCATCGTGGGCGAGGTGGTGGAGATCCGCCCCGGCCCCGTCGTCACCATGTACGAGTTCCTCCCGGGCCCCGGCATCAAGGTGAGCAAGATCGCCGCGCTCCAGGATGACCTGGCCATGGCGATGGAGGCCATGCGCGTGCGCATCGTCGCCCCCATCCCCGGCAAGGGCGTGGTCGGCATCGAGGTGCCCAACAAGGACCGCGAGACGGTCTTCCTCAAGGAGATCGCCGAGCAGGACGCCTTCCAGAAGGGCGCCAGCCGCCTCACCATGTGCGTGGGCAAGGACATCGAGGGCATGCCGTACGTGCTCGACCTGGCCAAGGCGCCGCACCTGCTCATCGCCGGCACCACCGGCTCGGGTAAGTCGGTGGCGGTCAACTCGATGATCATGAGCATCCTCCTGAAGTCCACGCCGGAGGAGGTCCGCTTCATCATGGTGGACCCGAAGATGCTCGAGCTGTCCGTCTACGAGGGCATCCCCCACCTGCTGCTGCCGGTGGTGACCGACCCGAAGAAGGCCGCGCTCGCGCTGCGCTGGGCCGTGGAGGAGATGGAGCGCCGCTACCAGATGCTCTCCGAGGCTGGCGTGCGCAACATCGCCGGCTTCAACAAGCTGGTGGAGAGCTCCGCCACCGAGGTGAAGGCCACCGTCGAGAAGCCCGCCGCGGAGAAGAAGTCCGGCAAGGCCAAGAAGGTGCTCGTGGTGGACGTGGCCCAGGACGAGGCCACGCCCGCTGCCGCTACCGCCTCCTCCAACGACGGTCCCGGCGTCGCCGCGCCGAAGGACGACATGGAGGACATGCGCGAGGCCGTGGAGTCCGAGCCCGAGCCCACCGAGGTGAAGGCCGAGGCCGCCGACGCCGACGCCGAGGAGTCCGAGGCACAGGAGGCCGAGGGCGACGAGGAGGCTGTCGCCGCCGAGGCCGCCGAGCCGGAGAAGAAGGAGCTCAAGAAGCTGCCCTACATCGTGGTCATCATCGACGAGCTGGCGGACCTGATGATGGTCGCCAGCCGCGAGGTGGAGACGTACGTGGCGCGCCTGGCCCAGATGGCCCGCGCCGCCGGCATCCACCTGATGGTCGCCACGCAGCGTCCCTCCACGGACGTCGTCACCGGCGTCATCAAGGCCAACTTCCCCACGCGCATCAGCTTCATGCTGCGCTCGAAGCCGGACTCGATGACGATCCTCGGGACGGTGGGCGCCGAGGCCCTGCTCGGCATGGGCGACATGCTCATCATGCCGCCCACGAGCGCCCACCTGCAGCGCGTGCACGGCGCGTTCGTCTCCGAGACGGAGATCAAGCGCGCGGTGGACCACCTCAAGGCCCAGGGCAAGCCCGTCTTCGACGAGTCCATCCTCAAGCCGCGCGACGAGGAGGTGGAGGGCGGCGGCGAGGACGACGAGCTGTCCGACGAGCTGTACGACCAGGCCCTGGCCACCGTGAGCGAGATGCGCGCGGTGTCCATCTCCATGCTCCAGCGCAAGATGCGCATCGGCTACAACCGCGCCGCCCGCATGATCGAGCGCATGGAGCGCGACGGCGTGGTGGGCCCGGCCGACGGCGCCAAGCCTCGCGAGGTGCTCATCCGCGCGGTAGGCGACATGCCGGGCGCTGGAGCGATGTAGTCGCCGGGCCGGCGGGCTTCCCACTGCCGCCGCCCGGTCTCATCTTCACCTTCGGGCGTCCCGGACAGGTCGATTCCGGGGCGCCCTTCTCATTTCGAGGCGTCATGATCGTCGCCATCTCGCGCTTCCGCCCCCCCACCGAGCAGGCGGAGCAGCTGGTTGCCCGCTTCCAGGACCGCTCGCGGCTCGTGGACCGCCACGAGGGCTTCCTTGGCCTGGAAGTGCTGCGCTCCTTCGAGCGCCAGCCGGAGTTCCTGCTGGTGACGCGCTGGAGGGACCGGGACGCCCTGCGCGCCTACCTCCAGTCCCCGGACTTCCAGGTGGCCAAGGCAGCCAGCGTCGCGGATGACTCCACCTTCGCGATGTATGAGGTGGTGGGCCAATGAGCCTCTTCGTCGTTCCCAAGCGCTTCCAGGTCCATTAAGGGCGGAACCATGGCTGAACGCATCTCGCTCTTTGCCACCACCGCTCGCGGCACCGAGGACCTCCTGGCCGAGGAGCTCAAGGAGCTCGGCACCAAGCGCATCCGCCAGGACCGGGGCGGCGTGCGCTTCATGGCCACGCTCGATGAGGCCCTCCGGGTGTGCCTGTGGTCTCGCATCGCCATGCGCGTGCTCTACCCGCTCGGCGAGTTCGAGGCCCATGGCGCCGAGGGCCTCTACGAGGCCGCCGCCAGCGTGCCGTGGGAGGAGCACCTCACGCCGGACCACACCTTCGCGGTGGAGGCGACGCTGCGCGACAGCGAGCACAGCCACTCGGGCTTCGTGGCCCTCAAGGTGAAGGACGCCCTCGTGGACCGGATGCGCGGCACCCTGGGCGCCCGTCCGGACGTGAACACGCGCAACCCGGACGTGAGCGTGGTGGCCCACCTGGCGCGCGAGAAGCTCTCACTCTCGCTGGACCTGTGCGGCGAGCCCCTGCACCGCCGTGGCTACCGCGTGCGCCCGACTCCCGCGCCCCTGAAGGAGACACTGGCCGCCGCCCTGCTCCGTGCCGCTCGCTACACGGGCGAGGAGGCGCTCGTGGACCCGATGTGCGGCTCCGGCACGCTGCTCATCGAGGGAGGCCTCATCGCCCGCCGCCGGGCTCCGGGCATCGCCCGCTCCTTCGCGGTGGAGCGCTGGCCGCACCTGGGCGAGCGCGCCAAGGAGCTGCTCGCGGACCTGCGCGCGGATGCCCGCCGGCATGAGCGCAAGGTGCTCGTGCCGCTGCGCGGCTTCGACAAGGACGCGGAGGCGATGGAGGCCGCTCGCCGGAACGTGAGCGCGGCCAGGCTCTCGGAGGAGATCCAGATCGCCGAGGGCGATGCCACCAGGCCCTTCCCCATCCCCGAGGGCGGAGGACTGCTCATCACCAACCCTCCCTATGGCGAGCGCATCGGCACGGGCGGCCAGAAGGGGATGAAGGCCTTCTACTTCAAGCTTGGGGAGAATCTGCAGGAGCTGGACGGGTGGCGTGTCTACGTGCTCGCCGGCAACCCGGGCTTCGAGAGCGCCTTCCACGCCCGTCCCTCCAGCCGCCGCGACGTGTGGAACGGCCCCATCCCCTGCACCCTGCTGGGCTACCGCTTCGGTGCGCCTCCGTTGGCCTCGGCCACGAAGGGGGCGGGCTCAGAGGCGTCGCTCGGTGCGGCGCAGCAGGCGCGAGATGTTGCTCCGGTGCGTCCAGAGCATGAAGGCGAAGAGGAGCCCTGAGAGGACGGCGTACTCCAGCGCTCGGGCGGTGAAGGCCGCGGTGCCCACCGCCACCACGCCCGCCATCAACGAGCCGAGCGAGCTCACACGCGTCGCCACCAGCACGACGCCATAGACGGCAGCGCCGGCGAGCGCGGCCTGCGGCACCAGGACGAGGAGCACCCCGAGCGCGGTGGCCACGCCCTTGCCCCCACGGAACTTCAGCCACACCGGGAAGCAGTGCCCCAGGAACGCGGCCAGCCCCACGGCCACGTGCACCCGAGGACTGTCCGGAATCATCCGCAGCGCCAGCACCACGGGCAGGGCGCCCTTGAGCGCGTCCAGCACCAGCACCAGCACTCCGAGCTTCTTGCCCGCCACCCGTGCCACGTTGGTGGCGCCGATGTTGCCGCTGCCCTCGGCCCTGACGTCCACCCCGCGCGCCCAGCGCGTCACCAGCACCCCGAAGGGGATGGAGCCCGCCAGGTAGCCAAGCAGGACGAGGGCCGCGACCACGGAGGCCTCACAGGAGCAGTTCGGGGAAGCGCGTCTTCACGATGACATAGGCGTAGTTGACGGCGACGAGGACCGTCAGGCCGATGCGTACCCAGCGCCACTCGCGCGGCGTCAGCTCGAGCTGGGGGATGGGCATCGCGAAGACCATGTGCAGCACCGCCACCACCGTCAGGAAGGCGAAGAGCAGCGCGGCCACGGTGCCCAGCGGGTTGGCGTCCCAGGCGCCCACGATGTTGAAGTGGGATACCCGATCGGCCACCCGGGTCAGCCCGCAGCCGAGGCAGGGCCAGCCCGTCGTCTCTCGCAGCATGCAGCCCCAGAAGGGGATGATCCTCGCCACGGGGATGTACCGGGCGATGAGCAGCCCGACGAGCCCCGTGAGGCCGAGGTAGTCCACGAGGCCAGGTTTGCGATTGGGTGCGGGAAGGTGGAACTTCACGGGAGCCAGCCTAACGCATGCATGTGCGTGTGCGTGAGTGGACGAGTGGACGAGTGGACTGTAGGTGTCGCCGCCTTGCCCGCGCAAAGACTTTTGCGCTATGCGCCAGAGGCTATGAAGACGATCCGCTCTGCCCTGCTGACCCTGGTCGCCGTTCCCCTGGTGGCGCTCGCTGGCGAGTCCACCCCTCCCGCCAAGACGCAGCCTGCCCAGGCCGCGGAGAAGAAGTCCGAGGCGGACTGCCACCACCCTCCCCAGCCGCAGGCCGCGGCGCCGCAGGGCGGCTGGACGCTGACGCGCGGTGAGGCGCTCAAGGGAGCCCCCGCCGTGAAGCTCGCGGACCTGCTGGCCAAGCCACAGCCGCACGCCGGCAAGACGGTCCAGCTCGAGGGCCAGGTACGCAAGGCCTGCGAGCGCAAGGGCTGCTGGATGGAGCTGGCCACCGCCAAGGACGCCAAGGGCCCTGGCGTGCGCGTGACGTTCAAGGACTACGGCTTCTTCGTGCCGCTGGACTCGGCCGGCTCGATGGCGCGGGTGGAGGGCGTGGTGCAGGTGGCCGAGCTGAGCGATGACCGCGCCAAGCACTACGAGAGCGAGGGCGCCATCGTTCCCCGCGGCGCCGATGGCAAGCCGCGCGAGGTGCAGCTCGTGGCCACCGGCGTGGAGCTGCGCCGCTAGGCAATGCCGCGCAGCTACAGCATGAGAGGCGTGCAGGGCGCGGCCGATCGGGCCGTGCAGCACGCCCGCACCTGGATGCTGGAGACAGCGCCCGGCTCGCGCATTCATGACGTGCAGCTGGACCCGCGCTTCCAGCACCGGGGCGTGGACCTGCTGTGGGAGCTGCCCACGGGCGAGGTCCGCGGCATCGAAGTCAAGGGCGACCGGCAGACGCACCGGCGCTACTGGTTCGAGCTGGTGTCCAACGTGGAGAAGGACACCCCGGGCTGCTTCCTCTACAGCGGCGCGGACCTGATGGTGTACGTGTTCCTCTCGCGCTCCGAGCTGCACGTCCTGCCGCTGAAGGACGTGCGCGAGTGGTTCCTGCCGCGCGCGAAGGCCTACGCCCTCAAGCACACATCCACGAAGACGGGCGCCATCCGCTACACCACGGTGGGAGCGGTGGTGCCCTGCCACGACGTGCTCGACGCGGTGCCGAGCGTCCTCTGGGTGCCGCTCAAGCGCGCTGCCAGCAAGGACGCGGAGGCAGAGGAGACGTCCTCCAGCTCAGAGCCTTCCAACGCCTCCTCTCTGACGCCCACGGGGACCGACTCCGAGTAACCCTTCCTGGCGAGAATCAACTCTCGACAGGAAGGGCGTGCCTACCGAACCGTTGGTGCGAGAGATTCCCATCCCCGGAGTACGCAAGGCTTCCTCTGCCCGGGCCTGTCGCCCACGTGCAGGTGCATTTCGCTTAAGCGAAAGCGAGCCATTCGCATCAGGGATATGTCGCTCCCACTTTTGAAGTCGGGGATGGGCAGGCACCCGGCACAGCACTCAGCCGACCGCCCAATATAAGTGAGGACGAAGCAATGGACCGAACGCAAATAGTGACCAACTTCAACGCACTGTACCTTGGAGACTCACTGCTCCAACAAGTGGAGTTGAAGATTGGTGACGCTGAGTGCCGACTGAAGTTCAACTCGGGCAAGGTGCTTGAAGCTGAAGGCGCTAGCATCTTTGAACCGAAGGAGATGTTCGCTCCAGCAGTACTCCGGCTTCAGGGGATACGCTCGATCACATGCGAAGGTGGTCGATACCAGCTCAACTCCACCGTCGTGGACTTTGGGGCAGTCATCAGCAAAGAGCACGAGTATATCGACTTCTACTTCGAGCTCAGCGGAGGAACGAATCCAGATGCCTTCCTTGTGAAATTGAAGTTTGAGGCCATGTCCTTCGACTTCGGCCCTGAACAAGGATGATCGCGACTTGTCCCTCTTTGCGAGCGATGGGCGCGCCGATAAGAGCTCCTAACAAAATTCCGGCTTGGGGTGGCTCACCCTTTGGAGAACCTACCCAGCCCATATTTTGTTAGGGGCCTTAATCAAAGATGCCACATCTCGTCAGCGGCGGTGCCGGTGCCCCGGGTGCATGTGGTCATGCATCTGGTTGAGGCGGGCCATGTCCGGCGCCAGCTCCTGCAGCGACGCGCGGTCTCCCGTGGCCTTGTAGACGTGCTCCAGCCGGGCGCAGAGATCGATCGCCAGGTGGATGTCTCCGTCCTTCTCCGCCTGCATCATCATCGGGCGGGCGCGCGTGACGACCTGCGGCCAGGCCCCCAGGTGGATCAACCCGTCCACGGCGAGCAGGCGCGACAGCGAGCTGCGCGTCGTATCGGCGCACACCGTCTCCAGGTCCGTCAGGGCCGCATCCCGCTCGCCCTTGGAGGAGCGGACGATGGCGGTGGCGATGCCCTTGCGGTCCGGCAGGAGGAACTCCTCGAACTCGGCGAACGCGTCCGCCTGCGGGACGTGCCCAGCCTTGGCGAGCGCCTCGGCCATCGAGTCGAACATCTCGGCCACCTTCTCGTCGAAGCCGCCCAGCGCGCGCTCGACGAAGGCCAGCAGGGGCTGCCCCTTGTCATCCATGGGCATGCGCTGACGGATGGACTTCATGCGCTCGAAGGCGGCGTCCACCGCGGCGTCCTTCTTGCCCTGAAGCAGGGACGCCAGCGAGCTCATCAGCTGGGCCAGGGCCTCGGAGAACTCGTGCGGCGCGAGGCGCTCGGGCACCCAGCGGCGCCACAGCTCCTCGGCGGCGGCCCAGGGGAAGGGCTTGAACGGGCCGGTGCCCTTCCACTTCTTCCCCCACTCCAGGCCGATGTCCTGAGGCCAGGAGGACTCGGCGAGCTTCTTGAAGTCCGCCTCGGCCACCGGGACGCCGTAGTGCCCCAGGGTGCCGATGATGGCATCCGTCGAATAGCCCTCGAGTCCCTTGCTCTGCCACGCCTTGTCCACGCGCTCCGTGCTCACCGGTTCTCCTCGTTCGTCGCGCCAGTCCAAGGCGCCAGCGGCCTTCTAGCAGAGCGCGACGGAGCACGGCGCAAGACGTTCACCGTCCCGGCGCCCATGTGTGCACCCTCTTACGAGGGGCGGGCCGTGGAGGCGCGGGAGGCGGCCTCCGCAAGGGCAGGCGCCACCGCCGGCACGGTGGGCCAGACGGTGGGGTTGCGCCGGCCGTCCTCGACCCGCCGGGCCAGGTAGGGCACGCAGCCCCGAGCCTCGAAGGCCTTCTTGAAGGCCGCGAAGCTGGCGCCCGCCTTCCACGCATCCATCGTGGCCAGGCCGGCCTCCGGGCCACACTGGGCGAGCATGTACTCCACCCACGCCCACCGAGCGGAGGTGGGCCGCACCTCGGCGCGCCCCTTGAGCCCGCGCCGCAGCCGCTCCAGCTTCGCCTCCACCTCGCGGATGCCCGCGAAGGGCGCCCCGTCCAGTGGCGTGTTGCGCTTGGCCGCGAACGGAGCCACGCCCAGCGCCACGGGGATGATGCGCGACAGCTCCGTGGTGAAGCGGATGAGCTCGTCGATGTCGGCGTCCTCCTCGTACGGCAGGCCGACGACGTTGTAGACCTTGAGCTGCTTCATCCCCGCCGTGCGAGCGAAGTTCGCCGCCCGGACGATCTGCTCCTCCGAGTGCTTGCGGTCCACCAGGTCCCTCATGCGCTGCGAGGCGCCATCCGCGGCCACCGTGAGGTTCGTCGCGCCCCCCCGGCGCAGGGTGTCCACCAGCTCCTGGGTGAGCCGGTCCGCGCGCAGCGAGGACACCCCTACCTCCCGGCCGGCATCCACCAGGGTCCGGAGCAGCTCGACGATGCGCGGGTGGTCCGTCACCGCGGCCCCCACCAGCCCCACGCGCCGGGCATTCTCGGGGATGAGCGACAGCACCCGCTCGGGAGGCACCGTCCGCATACCACCGTTGGTGGTGCGCCGCATGACGCAGTAGTGGCAGCCGCGAGAGCACCCACGCTCCGGCTCGATGAGGAACATGGAGCGCAGCTCCGTGTTCGGCGTGATGATCTGCGAGCGAGCAGGCAGGCGCGCGTCCTGCGCCTTGGCCACGAAGTAGCGAGCCCCTCCCCGCCCGGGCACCCGGAAGCCGGGCGTGCGCGCCAGGAACGCCAGCAGTTCCTCCCGCTCCATGGCGGCGGCGGCGTCCACCAGGGTGTGGATGAGCTCCTCCGCCTCGCCCTGGACGAGCACGTCCACGAAGGGCTCCAGCGGATCCGGGTTGGAGAAGGTCAGCGGCCCACCGGCCACGATGAGCGGATGGCGCTCGCTCCGCTCCTCCCTCAGCAGCGGAAGGCCGGCCAGGTCCAGCATCGTGAAGAAGCCGGTCAGCTCCAGCTCATAGGCCACGGAGAAGGCCAGCATGGGGAAGCCCGAGACTGGAGCCTCGGACTCATAGGTGAACAGCTGCGTCCGGGTACGGCGGTACGCCTCGACGTCATCGGGAAGGAAGACGCGCTCGGCGGAGGCGCCCGGGTGGAGGTGGAGCTCCCGGTAGATGGTCTGGTAGCCGAGCGAGCTCATCCCCACGTGGTAGGGGCTCGGGTAGCAGAGGGCCACTCGGTAGGGCGCCTCCTTGTAGAGCGTGCCCTCCTCCTGCGCGATTCGCGCGCGTACACCTTCGATGAGTGAGTAACGGCCCTCCATGCGCCTCCAACGCGAGTCCAATCCTCTCTAAACACCGCGGCCCCGGGCAGCCACTCCCAGGGGGGAGGGCACCGGGGCCGCGGAGACTGCTCTCAGGTGCGACTATTCCTGGTCGTCCTTGAAGGACGGGATCGCCTTCTCGGGGATGCAGGAGCCCATGTACAGGGGCTCGCCAGTCACCTGGTCACGCGAGGTGTTGACGCGGAAGCCCATGTCGCAGGTGACGGCGAAGTCCGGGTTGATGCCCGAGCCCTCGCCACACCGGTCGGACTGCTTCGGAGCGTCGGCGTTGCAGCCGCGAGCCGGCCACATGGCGCGAACGTTGAACTTCGCCGTGCAACCATCGCGGGTGTAGGTCAGGTCCGCGCTGAGCTGGGTGCCCGGCGCGGATGGAGCGGCGAACACCTTCACGTTGTCGAACTGGTACGTGATGGCCGTCGCAGCCTCGCTGGCGTTCGCCGCGGCATTCACCGTGGCCGCGGAGAACTCCCGAGCGCCGCAGAAGTCCTGCGGATCCGGCTCCTCGTCCAGCTTGCCCACCGCCGTCTGCATGTACGGGTCGCCCGGATCACGCGAGGCGCGGGAGTACAGGCCCTGCGGACGCAGGGTCAGCACCGCCGAGTTCTCCTTCTCCGGGTCCGTGAACTTGAAGACGCCCAGGTTCTCGCCCTTGAGGGCGTTGATCTTGGTCTCGCAGCCCGGGGCGATGACTTCGCCTTCCTTCAGGTCGTACTTCACCACCCAGTTGTACGAGCTGGCATCCTGAACGATGCAGCCTGCATCCGGCTGGTCGAAGTTGCAGCCCGTCAGCAGCGCACCGGAGCCCACCATGGCCACGGCGACAGAAACGATGTTCTTGATCATGATTCTCTGGATTCCTGTCGTTGCCTAGAAGGTGTACCGGATGCCGAAGCGGAACTGCCGCGGCGCCTGGTACTGGTTCGGCTGCTTGAAGTTCGGGTTGATCTGATCCTCGGACAGGTAGTTCGGATTGGCGGCATCCGCCTCCTTGTCACCCGTGTTCAGGACCACCTGGCCCGGCAGGTCGCTCGGCTTGCCACCCTCGAGCGGGTAGATGGACTCGAACGTGTAGGACTCGTCCACGCGGGTCGCCGTCTGGAAGTTGAACAGGTTGAACACGTCCAGGGTAAACGACACCACCTGATCCTTGCCGATGCGGTAGTTCACGCCGATGTTGGAGTCGATCGTGTTGACCCACGGCGTGCGGCCGCCAGAGCCACGCTGGAGGACGAACGCCTCGTCCTGGCCGTAGTCCGGGTGCGCGCCGTAGTAGTTGATCGGCGTGCCGGAGTTGCCGCGGTAGGACATACCGATGCTGGTCGACAGCGCGTTGGTGATGTTGACCTCCTTGGCGCCGAACAGCTTGACCGAGTGCGTGCGGTCGAAGGGCAGCAGACCGCTGCGGTTGGGCAGCAGCTCGATCAGGTCGAAGTCCGAGAGGATGTTCGGGTCGAGCTGGTTGGTCTCCGGACGGAACAGACCGGGGTAGTTACCGTACAGGCGCGACCAGGTGTAGTTGGCCTGGGCCAGCCAGCCGTCGGAGAAGGTGCGGTTCAGGTACAGGGTGACGGCGTCGTAGTTACGCACCGGCTTCGGGAAGTCCTCGGCGAAGCCCTGGTTCGGGTTGCCCAGGAAGTAGGTGTTGCCACCGTCGCGGCTCATGTCCTCGATGACCGCGCCCATGTTGCGGTGCGTGTAGTTGGCGCCGAAGCGGGTGTTGGCCAGCACCTCGTACTCGCCGCCCACCACGTACTCGGCGGAGGACTGCGGCTTGAGGTTCGGGTCCACCGGCTCGCTCTCCACCTTGCCACCGCCGAACAGGCGGCTCGGGTTGGAGCTGTTCTCGCTGCGCTTGGCCAGGTAGGCCACGTCGGCGCAGCCCGTGCGCTGACCCTCGAGCGTGGAAGGATCGCAGCCGTTGGTCCCCTCCTCGTTGTCCGGGGCCACGCGCACCGCGGTGTAGCGGCGCTCGGGCGGGAAGGCGCGGTCCAGCATGTTGAGCGGAACCTGCTCGTAGTACCGGGCGTAGTTGACGAAGAACTTCATGCGGCCGTTGGCCAGCGGGTCCACGATGGCGCCCACGCGCGGCGACAGCTGGTTGCCCAGCACGAGCGCCAGCTGGCCGTCACCGCCGTACATCGCCTGCACGTCGTAGCGCACGCCCGCGTTCACCGTCAGGCGGTTCGCGATGGACCAGCTGTCCTGGAGGAAGCCGCCCACCGTGGTGCTCTTGGAGGTGGAAGCCTGGAAGGGCTGCACCACCGCGGAGTCCGGACCCGTCTGGTAGCCGTAGCGGCGGAAGTCCGTCCAGCCCGCCGTGTCCTCGACGAACTGGGTGTTGGTGCGCGGGTCGATGCGGCCCAGGATGTTGGCCTCCTGGAACGCCACGCCGCCGCTGTAGGACTTGCGCTGGGCGTAGGAGAGGAACTCGGTGTCCACGCCGGCCTTGAGCACGTGGGTGCCCAGGGCGTTGAGCAGGTAGGTCGCCTTGGCGTTGATCTGGTAGCGGTCCAGCTTGCCGTCCGTCAGCAGGCCAGGGCCGCCGACCGAGTAGTTGTTCACCGCGCAGGGCAGCGCCGTGGCGGTGATCGGGTTGCCGTCCTCATCCTCGGAGGGATAGGAGATGGGATCGCACAGCGTGCCCGCCCCCGGCACGTCCTCGAAGTCCGTGATCGAGCGGGTGAAGACGTAGGTCGCGCGGGCCAGACCCGACAGGCCGTCGCCGTCGATGTCGCCCAGCTCGCTGCCGTCGGCCGCCAGCGTGGAGGCCACCTGGTGGAAGTAGCCCGCGTTCACGTCCACGAGGACCTTCTTGTCCGCGAAGGCGCCGGCGTACTTCAGGCCCACCGCGGTGGTGCTGGCCAGCGTCTCGGTGGTGCCGAAGGCGCCAGGACGCGCCACGCGAGCGCCCGGGAGGCCGCCGCTGCGCGGGTCGATGGCCAGCTTGCCGGTGCCGCCCGTGCTGGACGGGGTGCCGGTGATGGACAGCGACACGTTGTGATCCTGGTTGATGAGGTAGGTCAGCTTGCCCATGTACTGGAAGCTGCGCGAGTCAGCGAAGTACTGACGGTCCGCCTCGGGGATGCGGGTCACCTGCGCGCGGCCCTGCGCGTCGCGGATCACCTCGCCGTTGGACGGGTCGATCTGCAGCGCGTTGATCTGGCGGGTGTGGGTGTAGCGGGTGAAGGAGGGAGCGAAGCCGGCGAAGAACCACAGCTTGTCCTGGAGGATGGGACCACCCAGGGTGGCGCCGAGGTCGCCCAGGTTCTTCAGCTCGTTGTTGGCCGAGATGACCGAGCCCTCGTCGATGACGATCTTCCGGTTGCCCTCGAAGGTGCCCGGGGTGAGGTTGGCGAACACGGAGCCGTGGAACTCGTTGGAGCCCGAGCGGGTCACCGCGTTGATCACGCCGCCGGTGGAGCGGCCGAACTCCGGCAGGTAGCCGCCGGTCACGATGTTCACGTCCTGCACGAACTCGATGGAGAGCGGGCTGGCGTTGATGCCGAAGGCCGGGTCGTTGGTGGACAGGCCGTCCACCACGTAGCCGTTCTCAGGAGAGGTCGCGCCGTTGATGGACACGCCGTACTGATCGTTCTGGGCGCCAGGCGCCAGCTCGGCCAGGGACTCGAAGGAGCGGGCCGCGCCGCCCTTGCCGCCGGGGCGGTTCACGGCGATACGGCGGATGAACTCCTGATCCACGTTCACGCCCGTGGTGGTGGAGCCCACGTCGATGGTCGGCGGGGTGCCGGCCACCTCGATGACCTCGGTAAAGGCCTCGGGGAGCAGCTCGACGTTGACGCGGATGGTGCGGTTGAGGCGCAGCTGGATGGCCGAGCGGGCGAACGGCTTGTAGCCCTCGGACTCGAAGCGCAGGGTGTAGTCACCCGGCGGCAGCTGAGGAATACGGTACTGGCCAGACTTGTCAGTCACCACCGTCTGCTCACCCTGCAGGTTGGGCGAGGTCGCGGTGACGACGACGTTCTCTATCGGCGCCTTGTTCGCGGCAGGGTCGGCGTTGACGACCGTACCGATGATGACGCTGCTAGAGCCTTGAGCCATAGCCGCCGACCCGAAAAGCAGGCCTGCGACCAACAAAACTCCGGTTTCCCGGAGCACACGGGTTAACCTCATGCCGAACCCCTCCAAGGTGGGCGGATGCAACCAAAAATGGCCCCGGAAAATATCTGAGGTCAGCAACTTGTCAATAGACGGTTGCTTTTTGGCAACCAGTGGGGCATTGCGCGGTTTCGTCCGTCGGCTCCCGGACGCCCGGCTTGAACGCGGACTGCGTTTCTGTATTGTGGCTCGCCTCCTGATCGGCGCGGCTGAATAGGACGCCCACTGGTGTAGAGGAGTAAATCGCGCATGTTTGACTCTGTCCTTGACCGCGGAGCGGTTCCCAAGGCCCGGTTTGGTACCGGGGCAGTGATCTCCGTGCTCCTGCACGTCGGGCTCCTGGGGCTGGCGCTGTACATCTCCATGCGCCCTCCTCCCATGGAGGAGAAGGAAGTGGAGGTCACCTTCAAGGCGGCCATGGCTCCTCCGCCGCCCCCGCCTCCTCCGCCTCCTCCGCCGGCCAAGCCGAAGACCGAGGCCAAGAAGCCCAAGAAGCCGGATGCGATGATCCCGCCCAAGGAGATCCCGCAGACCAAGCCCCCCGAGAAGGAGCCCGAGCCCGAGCCCGAGCCGTCCGAGTCGGACGTGGAGAGCGACGAGGGTGGCGTCGAGGGCGGCGTGGTCGGTGGCGTGGTGGGCGGAGTGCTCGGCGGCGTGCTTGGTGGTCAGGTGGGCAGCACCGGTACGGACGTGCTCCCGTTCGGCGCGGGAATGACGCGCCCGGAGAAGCTGTCTGGTCCCATTCCTCAGTACACGCGCGAGGCGCTCGAGGCCCACGTCCAGGGTCTGATGATCGTCAAGTGCGTCATCACCATCGAAGGCAAGGTCGAGAAGTGCCGCATCATCAAGCCGCTGCCCCACATGGAACAGGCGGTGCTGGACGCCCTGTACGCGGCACGCTACAAGCCGGTCACCTTCCAAGGCCGGGCGGTCCAGGTCGACTACACCTTCAACATCAAGCTGAGCCTTCCGCGCTAGCAAGCGGGCGGCCCGTCGCCTAGTCGTGAACAGCCGTTACCCCCACGCGCTCTTGGAGGAGCGCTCTCATCGCCATGCACAACCAGTTCTCGCTGATTGAAATCTGGAACGCCACGGGTCTGTTCGCCCGCATGATCATCTTCACCCTGGCTGCCATGTCGGTCGCCTCGCTGGTCGTCATGGCGGAGCGCATGGTGGTGTTCCGCAAGACGCGGTCGGACTCGCGCACGTTCGCGTCGAAGATGGGCGCCATCCTCGCCAAGGGTGATCTGGGCACCGCGGCCAACACGAACCTGGGCAAGGACGTGGGCCACCTCGGACGGGTCATCAACGCGGGACTGACGGCGTACCGGATCAGCCAAAACAACAAGGAAGTGGCCGTGGAGTCCGTGGCGCGCGCCCTGGAGCGCCAGGCGCAGCGTGAGGTGCAGAGCATGAAGCGCGGCCTGGGCGTGCTGGCCACGGTGGGCTCGACGGCGCCGTTCGTCGGGCTGCTCGGCACGACGATGGGCATCATCACCGCCTTCCAGCTCATGGCCGAGTCCGGCTCGGGCGGTCTGGGCACCATCTCCGCCGGTATCGCCGAGGCGCTCATCACCACGGCGTTCGGTCTGCTGGTGGCCATCCCCGCGGTGATGGCCTACAACTTCCTGCAGGGCTGGGTGGACGCTCGCTCGGTGGACATCTCCGAGTCGTCCAACGAGTTCCTGGACGTGGTGGCCCGTCAGCTGACGGGTGGCGCGTCCCACTCCCAGCAGCAGTCGGCCTAAAGGAAGGCGCCCTCACGGGCCCTCCTCCTGGCTCGCCCCAGCGTCCGTGGAGCCTCCGCGCGGGAGGCTCCCGCCTTTGGCGGGCCTTCTCCCCCTAGCCGCCGCTCAAGAAGCCCCAGGTGCATCATGGGAATGTCAGCAGGCCCCAGTAAGGGGATCAAGAACGAGATCAACGTCACGCCCCTGGTGGACGTGGTGCTGGTGCTCCTCATCATCTTCATGGTGATCACGCCCATGCTCCAGCGTGGCAAGTCGGTCACGCTGCCCAAGGCGACGAACATCGAGAAGGACAAGGCGGAAGCCGATCCGCTGATCCTCTCGGTGACTCCGGACAAGAAGATGTTCCTGGAGAACGACGAGTACGACGCCACCGGCATGGAGAAGAAGCTCCGTGAGGAGCTCGAGACCAACCCGGGCAAGCGCATCCTGCTCAAGGGCGACAGCTCTCTGCAGGTCAGCGACGTGCGCAAGGTGATGGACATTGCCCGCAAGGCGAAGGCCAAGAGCATCGCGCTGGGCGTCGAGGAGCTGAAGGAATAGCCATGGCCGGACACAAGAAGCGGCAGTGGGTCAAGCCGATGAGCGCGCCCAACTCGGACATCAACGTCACGCCGTTGGTGGACGTGGTGCTCGTGCTGCTCATCATCTTCATGACGATCACCCCGCTGCTCGAGAAGGACATCGAGGTCCGGGTGCCGGAGACCGAGGTCCAGGAGCAGAACGAGCCGCCTCCGGACGATCAGCTCGTGGTGCAGCTGGACGAGCAGGGCAACCTGAAGATCAACGCCGAGTCGATGCCCTCCCAGGAGGAGTACGTCAACCGCCTGAAGAAGATGCTCGCCGCCAAGGCGAGGGACGAGCGGGTCGTCTTCTTCGTGGCGAATGACAAGACGAACTACGGCAAGCTCATTGGCGCGCTGGACGGCGCCAAGTCGGCCGGAGCCCGCGTGCTGGGCATGGCCACCGAGGATCTGCCGCAGGGTGCGGTGGTTCCGGGCGCCGATGGGAGCATCCCCGCTCCTCCTCCGCCTCCGGCCCCGTAGCGCCGTTCCCATCCAGGGGCTCGTCGGGTACATTGCGCCACCTCATGGCCGACGAGCTCCTGGTGTTCGAGCAGACGATCGAAGCGCTGTTCGTGCGCGCGCTCGGAGGCCGGCTGACGCCCGAGTGCAGAGCGCGCCTGCGCGACGCGGGTCTGGACGTCGACCAGAAGATCAAGCCCGCCTACTCCTTCCAGTCCTGGATGACGTTCCTGCGCATCGCGGCGGAGGAGCTGTACCCGAAGACGCCCCTGCCCGAGGCCACCTTCAAGCTCGGTGAGGCGTACGTGGAAGGCTTCCGGCAGACGATGCTGGGGCGGGCGGTCATGTCGCTGCTGCGCGTGCTGGGCCCTCGGCGGACCATCGCTCGGGCGACGCAGAACTTCCGGGCCGGCAACAACTACACGGAGACGCGCATCACGGAGCTGGGCCCCAGCCAGTTCGACGTGTGGATGAACGAGGTGGGAGACTTCCCCGAGTTCACCGCCGGCATCATCCATGCCGGGGTGCGCATGTCCGGCGCGCGGGAGCTGCGAGTGGAGCCGCACGGCTACGACGGCCACGCCTGCACCTACCGCATCACCTGGAAGGAAGCCGCCACGGGTGTCGAGGCCGGCACGGACACCAAGGCCCCCAGGCGCTCCGGGACACACCGAGCGGTGAAGTAGCGCCCCTGCTCGAAGTCCCCTCCCCTGCTCGAATCTCGCGCCGTGGACGGAGCATCCCGCTCTCGGGACGGTCCGGGTCCGTTCTCCCCTCGGAAGAGGACCTGGTACGTCCATTGCTATCGCTCCCAGGACACAACCTGGAGGGTGAGAATGCTGGCGAGGGTGCGGTCGGGGGCGTTGATGGGAATCGACGCGGTGGTGGTGGAGTGCGAGGTGGATATGGCCCTCGGGCTGCCCTACTTCAACGTCGTGGGGCTGCCGGATGGAGCGGTGCGCGAGTCCAAGGTGCGCGTCGTCTCGGCGCTGAAGAACACGGGCTTCGATCTGCCGCAGAAGCGCATCACGGTGAACCTGGCGCCTGCGGACATCCGCAAGGAGGGAGCGGCCTTCGAGCTGCCCATTGCGCTGGGGGTGCTGGCCGCGGCGCGGCTGATGGAGGAGGAGCCGCTGGGCCGCTACCTCTTCGGTGGGGAGCTGTCGCTGGACGGGTGGATCAAGCCCATCAAGGGCGTCCTGCCGCTGGCCGTGGCCGCGAGGAACGGCGGCTTCCAGGGGGTGATGGTCCCCACGGCGAACGCGGCCGAGGCGGCGCTGGTCGAGGGCATCCAGGTGTTCCCCGTGAGCCACCTGCGCGAGGCTGTCGAGCACCTCACCGGCGTCCAGCTCCTGGAACCCTACATTCGCGAGGGTAGCCCGACCGTGCCCGTCAGGGGCCCGCCGCCGCTCGACATGGCGGATGTCCGGGGACAGCCCGAGATCAAGCTGGCGCTGGAGCTGGCGGCCGCGGGAGGCCACAACGTCCTGATGTGCGGGCCTCCGGGCTCGGGCAAGACGATGCTCGCCCGGCGGCTGCCCGGCATCCTGCCCGCGATGACGTTCACCGAGGCGCTGGAGGTGACGAAGATCTACTCGGTGCTCGGGCTGCTGGGGGAGGACCAGTCGCTGATGCGCGAGCGACCCTTCCGGGCGCCGCATCACACCATCTCGGATGCGGGCCTCGTGGGGGGTGGGCCGACGACGCGGCCCGGGGAGCTCTCCATGGCGCACCACGGGGTGCTCTTCCTCGACGAGCTGCCGGAGTTCCGGAAGAACGTCATGGAGGTGCTGCGCCAACCCTTGGAAGAGGGCCTCATCCACCTGGCTCGGGCCAGCCAGAACGTCACCTATCCATGCCGGGTGATGCTGGTGGCGGCGATGAACCCCTGCCCGTGCGGCTACTTCAACGTGCCCGGACACAAGTGCGGCTGCCTGGAGCACCGCATCTTCGACTACCACGCCAGGGTGAGCGGGCCGCTGCTCGACCGGATCGACATCACGCTGCAGACGCGGCCCGTGGAGTACCGCCACATCTCCGACCGGGACAGCTCCGAGCTGCCGAGCGCGTACTACCGCGACCGAGTGGAGGCCGCGCGCGAGCGACAGCGGGCCCGCTTCCGAGACGAGCCTGGCGTGCATTGCAACGCCCAGATGCCGCCCCGGTTGATGAGAAAGCACTGCGCGCTGAGCGCCAAGGCCGAGAAGATGCTGGAGCGCGCCGTGGTGCACCACGGGCTCTCCGCCCGGGCTCACGACCGCATCCTCAAGCTGGCCCTCACCCGCGCGGACCTGGAAGGGCACGCACGCATCGAGGACTCGGACGTAGCGCTCGCCATCGACTGCCGCATCCTCGACCGTCGGGGCTGGCTCTACGCCAACACCCAGGGCACGGGGAGCCCGCGGAGCTACCAGAGCTGGCTGCCCCCTGACGCCCGCTCCCGTCACCCCGAGGAGCCTTGAGTGCGACCTGGCGTCAGGGCGCCGCAGGGCCAGGCGCAGCCTGTGTCGTAGCGGCCTGCTGAGGCCCACCGAGACGCGCCCCCGCCGGGGACAGCGCGGCCTGGGCCGGCACCGGGTGCCGCAGGGGAACCCCGCCCGTGATGATGCGGGCCGAGCGCCGGAAGGCCACGTACGAGTAGGCCCAGTTCACGAGCACCGCCACCTTGCTGCGGAAGCCGATGAGGAAGAGGATGTGAACGAAGAGCCAGGCCAGCCACGCGATGTAGCCGGACATCCGGAAGCGCTCCAGGGCGATGCCCACCGCCGAGCCCCGGCCAATCACCGAGAACATGCCGCGATCCCAGTAGCTGAAGGGCTCCATCGGCTTGCCCTGAAGCTGCTTAAGGATGTTGTTCGCCGCGTGCTTGCCCTCCTGCATCGCGGCGGGCGCCACGCCCGGTACGGGCTGGCCGTTCTCCTTGAACAGCGCAAGGTCTCCGATGACGAAGACGTCCTTGCGACCGGGGAGGTTGAGCTCCGGCGTCACCTCCACGCGGCCGGCTCGGTCGAGCGGCGCACCGAGCGAGCGGGCCAGCGGAGAGGCCGCCACGCCCGCGGCCCACACCTTCGTGTGCGCGCGGATGTGCTCGTCCCCGATGTAGACGCCGGTCTCGTCGATCCGCGTGACGCGAACACCCGTGCGGACCTCCACCCCGAGCCGCTCCAGCGAGCGACGCGCGTTGAGAGACAGCTTCTCCGGGTAGGTGGGCAGCACGTGGGCGGCCCCCTCGATCAGCAGGATGCGCGCCTGGCTGGGGTCGATGTTCTGGAAGTCCCGCACCAGGGCGTGACGGCTGATCTCCGAGAGCGCTCCCGCCATCTCCACGCCGGTGGCGCCACCTCCCACGATGACGAAGGTCAGCAGCTCGCGGCGACGGGCCGGGTCCGGCTCGCGCTCGGCCAGCTCGAAGGCGAGCAGCACCTGCCGGCGAATCTCCACCGCGTCCTCGACAGTCTTCAACCCCGGTGCGTAGCGGGACCACTCGTCGTGGCCGAAGTAGGAGTGGGTGGCGCCGGTGGCGACGATGAGGAAGTCGTAGCTCAGCTCTCCGTCCGCGAGCAGCACGCGCTTGCCCTGCACGTCGACGCCCGTGGCCTCCGCGAGCAGCACGGAGATGCCATACCGGCCGACGATGCCCCGCAGCGGCGAGGCGATGTCGCTCGGGCTGAGCGTCGCGGTGGCCACCTGGTAGAGCAGCGGCTGGAAGAGGTGGTGGTTGTGACGATCCACGATCGTCACTCGGACCGGCGAGCGCTTCAGCCGCATCGCCGCATAGAGGCCGCCAAAGCCTCCGCCAAGGATGACCACGTGGGGACGGGTATCGGCGCTTGCACTCACGGCTGGAGACCCTCCTGCCTTCCCAACTCAAGTTAACGGCGTCTGTACCCCACCGCACGGCCCTGGGCCGTCGAAGCGCCCCTGCTCTTTCTCGGCGTGATAAGGGGCTCTGCCGGAAAAGCGCCGCAGTGCCAAGAGTCATCCGCCGATGAAGATCTTCTATCCCCTGCTCAACGTGCTCCAGTTGATCTTCCTGGCGACGTGGGGCGCCTTCTGGATCACCCTCGCGGGGCTCATGATGTTGGTGACACTCAACGGCAACGTGCCGCTGATGATGGCCCGGCGCTTCTGGGCTCCCATGCACTGGCGCATCAACGGCTCGCGGATGTTCGTGGAGCCGCTGCCGGACCTCGACTGGAGCAAGCCCTACATCTTCCTGATGAACCACCAGTCGGCGATGGACATCCCCTGTGCGTTCGCGGCGCTGCCGGTGAACCTCCGGTTCATCGCCAAGCACGTCCTCAAGTACGTGCCCTTCCTCGGCTGGTACATGGCCATGACGGGGATGATCTTCGTCAACCGCTCCAACCACCGCGAGGCCGTCAAGAGCCTGGCACGCGCTGGCGAGCACATCCGCTCGGGCAAGTCGGTCCTCGCCTTCCCCGAGGGGACGCGCTCCCGGGACGGGCTCATCCAGCCCTTCAAGAAGGGCCCCTTCGTGATTGCCATCGAGGCCCAGGTCCCCATCGTCCCGGTGGCCATCGAGGGCTCCCTGCAGACCCTGCCTCGAGGCTGGATCTGGCTGCGCAGGCACGACATCCGCGTGAAGGTGGGCCAGCCCATCGAGACGAAGGGGCTCAGGAACTCGGACCGCGACGCCCTGCTGCGCAAGGTGCGTGACACCATCATCCAGCTTCACCGCGAGATTGGTGGCCAGGGTGGTGTGCCCGAACCCATCGCCGAGCGTGGGCAGGAGGGGCGCGCCCAGGCGCCCTCGCCTTCCGCCGACTGAGGCCCTGGAGGCCTGTAAAGGGGAGTGAATGAAACGAAGAGTCCCACGTCCTATCCATAGGTCGTGAGGGCTCGGCCCAGGCCGTGGCCCGCATCTTCAAGCGTTTGCGGTGTTCAACGGAGGATGTCATGGCTCCTCGATGGCTGGCCTGTGTGGTGGTCGGATTGGCGACCCAGGCCGTTTATGCGCAGACCGCGCCTGTCGCTGCATCCGAGTACGAGGACGACTACGAGGTGGACTCATCGCCCATAGCGCCCTACGCCCCACCAGCCCTGCCCGATGAGCGGCCCACGCCCCGGCCCTTCGCCGGCGCCGTGTGGACCTCGGGCCACTGGTACTGGGACGGCGACGAGTGGCGCTACAAGCCGGGAGCCTGGATCGCCCCCATGTCCGGCTACCGGTTCATCAACGGCTATTGGCGCCAGGACCCGGACGGCTGGCGCTGGGTGTCGAGCGGCTGGGCGCAGGCCGGCTCCACCGAGGTGGAGATTCCCATCGATGTGGTCAACCAGGAGGTCACCGCCGCGCAGGCACCTCCTCCCGTCCAGACGGAGGCCATGCCTCCCGCGCCCTCGACGAACGTCACGTGGGCCCCTGGCTACTGGTACTGGTCCGGCTCGGACTGGGTCTGGATCGAGGGGAGCTGGGTGGAGCCTCCCCGGCCGGGCCTGGTCTTCGTCTCGCCGCGGTGGCACTTCCGGGGCGGCTCCTGGGTCTTCGTTGGTGGTGGCTGGGCCGTTCGTGGCTCGACGCACATCGTCGTCCCCGTCTATCGCCACGCGGGCATCCGGGTGAGCTGGGGCCACCCCAACCACTTCACGTACTCCTGGCGCCGCTACCCGATGGTGCATCGCTACTACCACTACGGCCACGGCGGCCGGCGGCACTACGACTCCGGCGGATACCGCTACGACTCCGGCAGGTACCGCTACGACTCCGACAGATACCGCCACCGCGAGCGGGGGCACCGGGATCCTCCCCCGGGGAACCACCACCCCGCTACGCCGGCCCGTGAGCATCGCGGCGGCGGTCGGCATCACCACTAGCCTCACCTCGCTGGCAGTCCGCGCGCACCGGCCCCCCCATCCACGGTGGTGGACGGTGCGTGCGCGACCTCGGACGCCTGGCTCGTCGCCTCCCGAGGGAGCGCGCACGGCACACGCATTGCTCATGGCTCCACGCGATGCGCTCGGCGGCATTCCGCTCCGGGCGCAGCACTCATGTCCCGTGAAGGGCGGCGTTGGAGAAGCAATGAACAAGGTGACGGAGAAGTTGAAGGCGGTGGCGGCGGCGGTGGCGGCGATCGAGAAGCAGTTCGGCAAGGGCGCGGTGATGCCCCTGGGTGGCGAGGCGCAGGAGCAGAAGGTGGCTGTCATCCCGTCGGGCTCGGTGAGCCTGGATCGGGCGCTCGGCGTGGGGGGCTATCCGCGCGGGCGCGTGGTGGAGATCTTCGGCAACGAGTCCTCCGGCAAGACGACCCTCACGCTCCACGCCATCGCCCAGGTGCAGGCGGCGGGTGGCGTGGCGGCCTTCATCGACGCGGAGCATGCGCTGGATGTCCACTACGCGCGCAAGCTGGGCGTGCGTGTGGAGGAGCTGCTCGTGTCGCAGCCGGACACCGGTGAGCAGGCGCTGGAGATCACCGAGCAGCTCGTGCGCTCGGGAGCCGTGGACCTGATCGTCGTGGACTCGGTGGCGGCGCTGGTGCCCAGGGCCGAGATCGAGGGCGAGATGGGCGACGCGCACATGGGCGTCCAGGCTCGGCTGATGAGCCAGGCGCTGCGCAAGCTCACTGGCGCGGTGAGCCGCTCGGGCGCGTGCATCATCTTCATCAACCAGATCCGCATGAAGATCGGGGTGATGTTCGGCAACCCGGAGACGACCACGGGTGGCAACGCGCTGAAGTTCTACTCCTCGATGCGCCTGGAGATCCGGCGCACGGGCAACCTCAAGGATGGCGAGAGCGTCATCGGCACCCGCGCCCGGGTGAAGGTGGTGAAGAACAAGCTGGCCCCGCCCTTCCAGGAGGCGGAGTTCGACCTGGTCTACGGAGTGGGCATCCACCGCGCGGGCGAGGTGCTGGACCTGGGCGTGCAGGCCGGCCTCATCGAGAAGTCCGGCAGCCACTTCAGCCTGCGCGGCGAGCGGATCGGCCAGGGCCGTGAGCGGGCCGCCGAGTGGCTGCGCGAGCACCCCGAGGCCCTGGAGGGTCTGGCCACCGAGCTGGTCGGCACGGTCGCGCCGGTTCCGGCGGCGCAGCCTGAGCCGATGGAGGCGACGGCCTAGGTCGACGGCTGCTCGAGCGACACGGGCAGCGCCAGCCGGCGCTGTCCGGCACGGAGGAAGAGGTGGCCTCCCTCCCCTTCCTCCACCAGTTCCCCCAGCTGGTACTGGGCATCCCGGGAGAAGCGCGCCTTGGCCCGGCCGCGCTTCACCCGGCAGGAGAAGACGCCGTCCGGCTCCAAGGACAGCGAGGATGGCTCGAGCGCCTCAGCGGTGCGGTCGCTCAAGCGGATGGACACTCGCTCGTCCGGAGTGACGTCCACCGTGCGGACCTCGTAGGCGGCGTCCTCCACCTGGATGAAGCACCAGTCCTGGCCGATGCGGAGCTGGTAGCGCCCGTCGTCGTCGAGCACCAGGGAGGTGTTGAAGAGCTCGATGATCTTCGGGTGCTCGATGGGCTCGTCGTCGTGCCACCAGCGCAGGGCCTTGTCGAGGCGGATGCCGCTGTCCTCGCGCGTGTGCCAGCGCTTGCCGATGGGGGGCTGACCGGGGGGCGGTTGCATGACGCTCCTTATCTGCGCTCCCGACCGGGCGGACGCAAGCCGACCTGTGGCCAGCTACCAGTTCCGGACGTACTCGGTGTAGCCGCGGAAGGCCACGGCGCCCCAGAAGTTCACCAGCACGCCGAGCACCACGGCCGCCATCACCAGGCGGTGGCGCAGCGCCCAGCCACCGATGGCGAAGAGCAGCAGCAGGTAGGGCGTGTAGTCCAGGCTGAACCGGAAGCCGAACTGCATGTAGCCGGTGTTCTGGTAGAAGAGCCCCGGCAGCGCGCACACCGCCACCGTGAGCCACAGCGGCCAGTGCAGCCGCGGGCGCGTCTTCGGGAAGACGAGGAAGACGAGCAGCGGCAGCGTCAGCAGTAGCGTCAGCCCATGCGGGTCGTAGCCCAGCTCGAGCGGGCGCAGGGAGATGCGCGGCAGCTTGAGGAAGGCCGCCTCCAGGTTGCGCTGGAGGTAGGCCAGGTCGAACAGCCCGTAGCGGTCGATGTCGATGTTGACGCGGTTGTTGTAGAGGTAGGCGTGGCCGAACTCGCCCGGCTTGCCGAAGCGGTAGAGGTTGTACGCGGCGGCGAGGCCCGCGAGCGGCGCGGCCCCCAGCGCGAAGAGCCCCAGCTTGCGCGCCGCGGGCTTCCAGTGGCTCGCCAGTCCGCGAAGCTGCGCGAGCCGGTCCGGCCCGGGGCACAGCGCCTCCAGCACGAAGAAGAGGCCCGCGAAGAGCAGCGGCGTACGCGTGAGCGTGGCCATGGAATAGAACAGGCCGGCGAGCACGGGACGGTGCGCTCGGACGGCATTGCGCGCATAGAGGCACGTGAGCGCCACGCCCATCACCTCCGCGCTGAACCACACCTCGCCGCGGATCGCGCAGTAGAAGAACAGCGTGCCGAACGCGAGGATGAGCGCGAGCGCGATGTTCTCGTTCCGGCTCCTCTCCACCTCCCCGTCCTTCGAGAGGAAGCGCAGGAGTGAGTAGAAGAGCGCCACCGCCAGCGCTCCGACAATCACTCCGAACGAGGTGTCGTTGAACTGGTAGCCGTGCAGCGCCACGAAGGGCAGCATCAACACGGCCGGGAACGACGGGAAGCTCACGTACCAGCGATCGGTCGGCAGGGGCCGCCCCTCGCAGCGGACCTTCTCTCCGCCGACGACTCGCACGCAGGCCCAGTCCTCCAGGTTGGGAAGCACCTCCGGATCCACGTCCAGCCGCCCCTCCAGCCAGGCCTGCGCCTGGTAGATGAAGTGCGGGGCCGCGCTCTGGCGCAGGAACCGCTGGGAGCTGAAGCTCGCCAGCACCGCGAAGCTCACCAGGAAGAGCACCACCTCCACGCGGTACGCGGAGAACCAGAGGCGCGCGGCCGCCCATGCCCCCTCTCCCGGCGACACCGAGGCGGGCCCGCCCTGCTCGGCCTGTCGATCCGAAGCCGGCGCCGACGCCGGAGAGGTCCGCTCCGCCGAAGGAGTAACCCCTGAGGAAGCCGGGGACGCCACGGGCTCCACGGGCGATGGGGCTGAAACAGGTGCCGGGGCTCCCTCGGAGGCGGAGCCCTTCTTGGGGCGCTTGGACTTGCGACTCATCGAACGGAGGTCCCCGTGAGGAGATGCTGACGCAGCATCTCGAGCGCGGAAGAAGCAGCGAAGAGGCGAACGCGATCTCTATCTCCCGCGAAGGAGAAACGCTCGCAGCGGGTGGGGTGTCCCTCCGCCGCGAAGCCACAGTAGACGGTGCCGACCGGATCCTCGGGCGTTCCACCGGTAGGCCCCGCGTAGCCCGTCACGGACAGGCTGTAGGTCGTCCCACAGGCGGCACGGATGCCGTCGGCCATCGCGATGGCCGTCTCCGGCGACACGGCCGTGTGGCGGACCAGCACCTCGGAGGGCACTGCCAGCCAGGCCATCTTCATCTTCTCCGAGTAGGACGCCACGCCCCCGATGAAGAAGTTGCTCGAGCCCGGCACCGCCGTGAGCTGCTGGGCGATGAGGCCTCCGGTGCAGCTCTCCGCCGTGGAGAGCGTGGCCTTCGCCTCCGTCAGCATCCTCGCCACCACCGGGGCGTACTCCTCGTCATCCGCCCCGAAGAAGGTCGTGCCGAGCACCTTCCGGGAAGCAGCCTCCGCCGCGGCAAGCGCCGCGTCGGCCTCGGCCTGCGTGGAGGCCGTCGCCATCAGCTTGAGGTGGTTCTCCGGCGCATGGGTGCGGAAGCCGAACACCACCTGGGGGTGCTGGGGCACCAGCGGGGCCACTCTCGCATCCAGCTGCGACTCCGGGAGCCCCACCGTCTTCAGCAGCCGGAAGGCGCGGTACACGCGCTCGGAGTCGGTCTCCAGCGCGGCGCGGATGCGCGGCAGCACCTCTCCCTCCGCCAGGGCCCTGTACTCGCGGGGCACGCCCGGAACGAAGAAGAGCCGGCAACGCCCCAGCCGGAAGATGACCAGCGGCGCCGAGCCCGCGGGGTTGCGCACCACCTCGGCCCCCTGGGGCACCCGCGCCATGCGCAGCGCCCCCGGGTTGAGGGGGATGCTGCGCTTCGCATAGCGCTCGCGGATCCACTCGAGCGCCCGCGGATCCTCCACCACGGGGACGCCCGCCGCCGCCGCCGCGCACTCGAGCGTGAAGTCGTCCATCGTGGGCCCCAGCCCCCCGGAGACGAGCGCCACGTCCGCTCGGGAGGCCACCTCCAGGAGCGCCTGGGTGATGTCCGGGCGGACGTCCCCCACGAGCAAGACGCGCTCCACCTTCACACCCAGCTCGAAGAGCCGAGCCTCGAACCAGGGGCTGTTTGTGTCCGTAATGAGTCCGGTGACGAGCTCGTCACCGGTGCACAGGAGCTCGACGCGCATGGGCGGAGCATCCTAGCGGCACTACCCTGCCCCGGCACGCACCGCGAAGCAGGACCGCCCCCGGGAGCCTCCGGGCGCGGCGAAACGGCTGGACGGCAGGGCCCTGCTCAGGAGCCCGCGGCCTCCTCGGCCTCTTCCTCGTCCTCCTCTTCCTCGTCCTCCTCGTCGAGGACAGCCGCGGCCGCAACCACGCCGGCGCCCACCTTGCGCGCCACCAGCCGGTTGCGCACCAGGAACGCGGACTCGATGAGCCCCATGGCCAGGTACGCGGAGGAGTACGCCACCAGCACGTAGGCCGGGCGCAGCTGGATGCCGATGGCCAGGCCGCTCAGCACCACCACCATGAAGATGAGCGCGGACTTCCTCGACAGCCGCAGATCCTTGAAGGTGCGGTAGCGCACCGTGGACACCATCAGCAGCGCCAGCAGCCCCACCACCGCCGCGATCGGCCCCTGCACCGACTCGCTCGGCGGAGCCCCGAGGATCGCGTGGTGGGCGATGATCATCGACACCAGCACGCCGGCGGCCAGCGGGATGGGCAGCCCGACGAAGAAGTTGCCGCCACCGCCGTGCGGGTTGCGCATGGCCAGCACGTTGAAGCGCGCCAGCCGCAGCGCGCCGCACGCCGCGAAGGCGAAGGAGATGAACAGCCCCAGGAAGCCCAGGGGAGCCAGCGCCCACTTGTACACCAGCAGGGCAGGCGCCGCGCCGAAGGACACCACGTCCGCCAGGCTGTCGAGCTGCATGCCGAAGTCGCTCTGCGTCTTCGTCAGCCGCGCCACCCGGCCGTCGAAGCCGTCGAAGAACATGGCGAAGAGGATCGCCAGCGCGGCCTGATAGAGATGGACGGGCGTAGCCTCACCGGCGCACAGCGTGATGGCGTAGAAGCCACAGAAGATCGAGGTGACCGTGAAGAGATTGGGCAGCACGAACATCAGTTTCCGCAGCTTCATCGGTGGCCTCTCTCTCCTGGAGTCCGTTAGCGCTTGCACGGCGGGGTGAACGGACCATAGCAAGGTTTTATTGCGTCCACGGAGGGTTGGATGGATCTGGGAAAGTGGGTGCTCTGGGGGCTGCTGCTCTTCCTGGCCGTCGTCCTCGGAAATGTCGTCTGGGTGCTGGGGGTTCGCCGCCTCTACCGTCCCCGTACAGCCCCACCACAACTGCTCAAGGCCCGCTGCCAGGATGGGTGGGAGATTGCCGTTCATGCGCGCCGGGCGCCGAAGCGGCGCTTCGAGGAGCCCGTACTGCTGTGCCATGGACTGGCCGCCAATCGCTTCACCTTCGACTTCGCGCCCCCGTACTCCGTGGCGCACTACCTGGCCGAGGCCGGCTTCGACTGCTTCAGCGTCGAGTGGCGCGGCACGGGGCACTCGCGCAATCCGCCTCCGGGCCGGCGGTACACGGACTTCACCATCGATGATCACGTCCTCCAGGACGCGCCCGCCATGATGGAGCTGGCGCTGAAGGAGACCGGCGCGAAGCGGGCCTTCTGGCTGGGACATTCGATGGGTGGGCTCGTCGGCTATGCCGCGGCACAGGGTCCACTCGGACACCAGCTGGCGGGCCTGATGGTGCTGGGCTCTCCCGTCTTCTTCAAGTCCGAGCCGCTGCTGCGCTCGCTGCTGGGGCTGGGGGTGCACGCCGCGTGGCCCGCGCGCCTGCGGCAGGAGTGGATGAGCGCCACGCTGGCGCCCTTCCTCGGCTACGTGAACCTGCCGCTGTCGGATCTGCTCGTGAACCCCCAGCACATGCCTCCGCAGATCCAGCGGCAGGTGTTCGCGACCATGCTGTCCTCGATGAGCCGCAAGGTGCTCCTCCAGTTCCGCGACTGGATCGAGAACGACACGTTCCGCTCCTATGACGGCAGGGTGGACTGGCGCGCGGGCCTGTCCAGCCTCACGCTGCCCGTGCTGGTGATGGGCGGCAGCAGCGACCGGCTCGCCTCCGCGGAGAATCTGCGCAAGCAGTACGAGCTGCTCACCACCTCCGACCGCACGCTCCACGTCTTCGGCCGCGACCGCGGGGACAAGATGGACTACGGCCACGGGGACCTGATGTTCGGCACCGGGGCTCCCATCGAGGTGTACCCGCTCATCCGTGCGTGGCTGGAGGCTCGCGCCACGCCACTGCCCGCTGCCGTGGAGCAGCCCCTGGTCTCTCCCACGCTGCCGGCCTGAGTCCTCGGCCCGTCGTCGCAGCCGTCACTTCGCAGGCGCTCCGGCCTCCGCTGGAGCACGGGGAGCCTGCTCGACACACGACGCCGTGAGCCCTCGGCGGTCATCCGACTTCAGGCGCTCCAGGTGGATCCGCGTCGAGCCCTCGCACTCGGCCCAGAGCAGCCCCTCCGCCAGACCGCTCGCGGTGAGCTCGTCCGCCCAGATGTCACCGTCCCGAAGCACCGCCAGCGCCACGCCCTTCGTACCCCGCACCTCGAGCCCCGTGGCCTTCACCCGCCCCAGGCTCTCCACCGAGAGCCCCGCCTGCTGGCACCCGATCAGCGTCACGTTGCGCAGCGTGACCTCGGCGGCCTGGGCCGCCAGCACTCCCGCGCCGCTCGCCTCGCGCACCTCCACGCCCTCGATGTCCGCCACCACGCCGCGCAGGTGCAGGCCATCCCCCGTGAAGCCCTCCTTCGAGCGCACCTTGCCGATGCTCCCGTTGCGCGCCCGCAGCCGTCCCTTCGTGGCCGCGATGCCATAGGCGTCCACATCGTCCATCCGGAAGTCCTGCACCTCGAAGTCCGAGTCCACCAGTTGCAGCGCCCCGAAGCTCCCGCTCTCGCGCACGCGCAGGCCCACGAGCTGCCCCGTGGACCGGGTGAGGCCCAGTCCGGCTCGCTCCGCCTTCACCGAGGTGAACCCCCGGACCTGCAGCTTCGCGCCGTTGCTGGCCAGCCCGTACTCGTGGCCCGTCACCTGCGCCTCCTCGAGCTCCAGCGCCCCGTCCCGAACCAGCAGCCCCGGGCCCCGGCCCCCCTCCACCTTCACCCGCTTCATCTGGACACGCCCGCCCTCCTGGTCCAGCGCCATCACCGCGCCCTGGAAGGACACGCCCTCCAGCACCGCCTCGGCGCCGCCCTGCACGTGCACCCCTCGGCGCCATGGCCCCAGGAACGTGCTCTCCCTCACGTCCGCGCGGGCCGCCTCCTCCAGCGAGACGCCCACCGTCTCCGAGAGGCTCGCCTCGAAGCGGACGCCCCTGGCCACCAGCTGGCCGCCGATCAGCCGGACCGCCCCCTTTCGCTGTCCGCTGAAGGCCACCCCCTCGAGCCTCAGCGTCCCCGTCACCTCCACGCCCCACCCCCCACCCTGGAGCGACAGGCGCTCGAGCGAGGCCCCGGCCTCCAGCCAGAGCACCTGCTCTCGGCCCTCCGCGTACAGCACCGTGCTGTCCCCCTCCCCCACCAGGCGGGTGCCCGCCGCGACCTGGAAGGGCCCGGCGTACATCCCCCGAGCGATGTGCACGGTGGGTGCGGGACGCACCGCCAGCCCCTCCGCCAGGGTCCGGAAGGGCCGCTCCCGCGAGCCGTCCCCGGACTGGGGCCGTGCCCCATCCACCCACACCTCGCCCGCGCGGGGAGCGGGCGTCGACGGGACGACAGGTGGGTTGGTGGGCGCCCGACAGGCGGCGATCAGCGGCAACGCGAAGAGGAGGAGGCGCGGGCTCATGTGGCCCCCACTCTAGCCCCGCCTCACCCGTGCCGCTGGATCAGCGCGAGCCCGTAAGTGATCGAATCGACAGAGAAAAGCCTGCTCAACCGATCACAATCCCTCTCAATGAATCTCATGGGAGTCACGTGACGGTGTATCGGATTTCCCGATCATTTCCTCTCTACGCCAGCTGTCTCAGTCGTCAATAAATCCGAGGCGGGGACCATTTTCAGGTGAGGGGGGCGGGTCTATCATTGACAGGGAAAAGAGCGATTTGTTACCAACCGCAACCAGGTTGTGGTTCCAAGCCAGACAACCCTAGACGGAGGGGCGAATGACCAAGGCAGAGCTCGTGGAGGTGGTGGCAGCGCAGTCCAAGCTGACCAAGAAGTCAGCCGCGGAGATCATCGACATCGTCTTCAGCAACATCGGCAAGGCGGTGAAGAAGGACGCGCGCTTCAGCTACCCCGGCTTCGGGACCTGGTCGGTCCGCTCCCGCAAGGCGCGGAAGATCCGCAACCCCCAGACCAACGAGATGATGAAGCTGAAGGCCTCGAAGACCATCGGCTTCCGTCCCGCCAAGGAGCTGAAGAACTCGCTGTAGTCCCGAAGCCAGATGGAGCGCCCGCGAGAGCTGGCGCGCTCCTCGGCCTCACCTCAGGGGCGTCGTCCGGGAAGGGCGGCGCCCTTGCCGTTTCTCGGAGACGGACGTGTCCTCCAGGGACACCTCGCCGATCTCCACCGTGCTGCCGCGGTCCAGCTCGTCGAGCGGATCCCTCGGGCGGCCGTCCCGCCACACCTCGAAGTGCAGGTGCACCCCGGTGGCCATGCCGGTGTCTCCGGCCAGCCCCACCAGGTCGCCCCGCTCGAGGATCTGCCCCGGCTCCACCGTCACGCGCGCCAGGTGGCTGTAGCGCGTGGTGATGCGCGAGGCGTGCTGGATCTCCACCTGGTAGCCATAGCCGCCGTTCCACCCGGCGGTGAGCACCACGCCCGGGGCCGCGGCCAGCACCGCCTGGCCCCGCTTGGCGGCGAGATCCACGCCCAGGTGCTCCTTCATCTCTCCCAGGATGGGGTGGGCCCGCTCGCCGAAGCCGCTCGTCACCGAGACGGGGAAGATGGGCCAGGTGAAGCGCGGCGGCGCATCCACCGTCTTCACCATCAGCCGGCGCACCTCCGCCATGCGGACGGAGAGCTCGCTCACCCGCGTCATCACCGTCTCGGCCAGCGACTCGGGGATGTCTCCGTAGGAGCGCGCGTCCTCCTCCAGCTCCGCCTCGAGCGTCACCCGGGCGCGGACGATGTCCATGGAGGACGTCTTCTCCGCCGGACGCTGGAGGAAGGTGTCCAGCGCGTCCGTCACGCTCCCCCAGTTCTCCTCCTGCTCGGAGGGCATGGGGCTGCCCCGCCTCACGTGCCGGCGGTACTCCCGGGCCTTGTTCACGAACGAGGCGAGCGCGGCCTGCAGCTCCGGCGAGGTGCGCGCCGTGGGCAGCTCCTTGCCCGGCGCCTTCAGCTCTCGCGCCTTGCCGCGCGCCCGAGCCCTCGGTACGGGCGCGGGAGCGGGCGGGGCCTCCGGCTCCGTGGGACGCGGGCCGAACGCCTCCTCGAAGCTGAGCTTGTCGTCCGCGCGCGGAGTGACGCACGCGGACACCAGCGCAATCAAGGAGAGGGCAATGAGACGGGCCAAGGCCCCGGGAGCCTACCACGCCCTGCCGGCCGTCAAGATTCGAGGGCCCGGCGGATCCGGCTGAGCGCCTCGTCGATGTCGGCGGCCGAGATGTCCAGGTGGCACACCAGGCGGGCGGTGTGGGCGCCCGTGGCATTCAGGAGAACCCCGAGCGAGGCCAGCCGGGACACCATTTCACTGGCCGGGCGGGTGAACTCCACGAGGAGGATGTTGGTCTCCACCTGGGAGGGCTCCACCTTCACCCCGGAGAGCTCGGCGAGCCCCGCCGCCAGCCGGCGCGTGTGGGCGTGGTCCTCGGCCAGCCGCTCCACGTGGTGCTCCAGCGCGTAGAGCGCCGCGGCGGCCAGCAGGCCCGCCTGACGCATGCCGCCACCCAGCCGCTTCCGCAGCCGCCGCGCCTCGCGGATCAGCGCCGCCGAGCCCACCAGCGCCGAGCCCACCGGCGCGCCCAGCCCCTTGGAGAAGCACACGGAGGTGGTGTCCGCCAGCTTCGCCCAGGCGGAGGCCGGGGTGCCCGTGGCCACCTCGGCGTTGAAGAGGCGCGCCCCGTCCAGGTGCACGGCGAGCCCCGCCTTGCGAGCCACCTCCACCACCGCCCGGAAGCGCTCCAGCGGCCACACCGTGCCGCCCCCCTTGTTGTGGGTGTTCTCCAGCGAGAGCAGCCGCGAGCGCGGAGCGTGGATGTTCTCCCCGCGCACCGCCTCCGCCACCTGCGCCGGCGTCAGCAGCCCGCGCTCGCCGGGCAGCATCAGCGGCTGGATGCCCCAGAGCGCCGACACCGCGCCGCCCTCGTACTGGACGATGTGGCTGCCCGCCTCGGTGATCACCTCGTCGGCCGGGCGGCAGTGCAGGCCCATGGCGAGCTGGTTGGACTGCGTGCCCGAGGGGACGAACAGGGCGGCCTCCAGCCCCAGCCGCTCGGCGACCCGCTGCTCGAGCCGGTTCACCGTGGGGTCCTCCCCGTACACGTCGTCCCCCACCTCGGCCTCGGCCATGGCGCGGCGCATGGCGGGGGTGGGCTTCGTCACGGTGTCCGAGCGGAAGTCGATGGGCTTCATGGCTTTTCCTACCTACCTGCTGGGTGGGTTCCCTCTTCTACGACGAGGGCGGTTATGTCATACAACGAAGGCGTGGGACGCGAGACTCTCGAGGCGAAGCGGCGGCGGGCGGGACTGGTGCTGGAGCGGCTGGAGGCCGAGATGCCAGAGGTGCGGATCGAGCTCGACTATCGTAGCCCCCTGGAGCTGCTGGTGGCCGTCATCCTCTCCGCGCAGTGCACGGACAAGCGGGTGAACATGGTGACGCCGGCCCTGTTCCAGCGCTTCCCGGATGCCCAGGCCTATGCCTCCGTGAAACCCGAGGCGGTGGAGCCCTTCATCCAGACGTGCGGCCTGTACCGCGCCAAGGCGAAGAACATCGTCGCGGCGGCCAAGGCCCTGGTGGCCCAGCACGGCGGCCAGGTGCCCACCTCCCGAGAGGCGCTGGAGCAGCTTCCGGGCGTGGGGCGCAAGACGGCGGGCGTGGTGTGCATCCACCTGGGCGGCGATGCGGCCTTCCCCGTGGACACCCACGTGAAGCGGCTCGCGGGCCGGCTGGACTTCTCCCGGCAGCAGCACCCGGACAAGATCGAGAAGGAACTCCAGGCCGTGGTGGCTCCGGAGCGGTGGTTCCAGGGCCACCAGCTCCTGGTATGGCACGGGCGCCGGACGTGCTTCGCCCGCTCGCCCGCCTGCGCGCGCTGCGTGGTGGCGGACCTGTGCCCCAAGCGCGGCGTGCGCGTGAAGCCGACTACGATGCCGACGGACGCTCCTCGCGCTCGGACTTGAGGCGCTTCATCCGCTTGCGGATGAGCTCGCGCTTGAGCGTGGAGACGTGGTCCACGAACACCGTGCCGTTCAGGTGGTCCGTCTCGTGCTGCACCGCGATGGCCAGCAGCCCGTCACACTCGAGCGTCTGCTCCTTGCCCTCGGCGTCGAGGAACTTCACCGTGACGATGGCCGCGCGGTCCACGTCCTCGGCCTCGCCGGGGATGGAGAGGCAGCCCTCCGTGTAGGTGAGCTCGCCCTCCATGGCGATGATCTCCGGGTTGATCATCGCCAGGGGCTTGGACTCCGGCTGCCGGGGGGTGGTGTCCAGGACGATGATGCGCTGCAGGATGCCGACCTGCGGAGCCGCGAGGCCCACGCCGTCAGCGGCATACATCGTCTCGAACATGTCCTTCACCAAGGCGCGGACGGAGTCGTCCACCTTGGCCACGGGCTTTGCCTTCTGCTTCAGGATGGGATCGGGCCAGATCAGGATCTCGCGAACCATAGGGGTCTCTCTTAACCCTCCTGACGCGTGCGGGCAACCCGGCAAGGGCCCGGGCGTTACCCGTTCCGCAGCCCTCCGTCCGGGCCGACGAGCCACCCCCGGAAGCGGGTGTCGGGCACCTGACCGCGCACCCGGTGGAGCACCCGCTTGAAGCGGGCGTACACCCGGAAGAAGCGCTCCACCCCTACCCTCTCCTGCTCCCCCAGCGGCCGGGTGCTGCAGATGACCTTGGGGTCTCCCCGACCCGCGTCGATGAAGTCCACCACCCCCACGACGGGTACGTGCAGCCGCTCTCCCTGTCGCAGGCGCGGGCCGAGCACCACCACATCCAGCGGGTCCCCGTCGTCCGAGGCGAAGCCTGGAATGCACCCGTAGTTGTAGGGACACGGCACCGGAGAGATGAAGTCGATGCTCCCGTCCGCCCGCCGCTTCACGAAGGAGCCGCGAGGGCACTCGATGAGGACCTCGGGCTCCGCGGGGAGGCCGGCAAACGAGGAGAGCGATGGTCCGGGTGGCATGACACTCCTGTCCAAGAGGGAACCGCGCTCGACGCAGACGTCAGTATCACCAGCGTGTCAGACTCTGAACAGGCTCGAGCACCGGCTCCAGTCTGTCCTTGGGGGGACTCCATGCTGGCACGGCTCCGCGTTGGCAACAGATTGATGTTCCTGGCGGGCACGCTGGTGGCCCTGCTCACCGCGCTGGGCGTGCAGGGCCTTTGGAACCTGGAGCTGACCCAGCAGGGGTTCGCGACCGTCTACAAGGATCGCGTGGTCCCCCTGCGAGACCTGAAGGTCATCTCGGACATGTACGGGCTGGGCATCGCGGAGGCCGCGCACAAGGTCCGCAGCGGACACATGAGCTGGGTGCAAGGCCGGATGCAGGTGGAGGAGGCGCGACGGGTCATCGACCAGCGGTGGCGGAGCTATCTGGGCACGCGGATGGTGAGCGAGGAGACGCTCCTCATCGAGAGGCTCCGCCCGATGATGCGCGCCGCGGACACGGCCGTGGGGCGGCTGCTGGACATCCTGGCCCGAGAGGATGCCACCCAGCTGACGAGCTTCATCCACCAGGAGCTCTATCCGGCCATCGACCCGGTCACGTCCCTGCTGAGCGAGCTGGAGGAGCTCCAGCTGCGCGTCACGGGGCAGGAGTATGCGGAGGCGGTCGTTCGCTACGAGCGGACCGGCGCCGAGGCCATCCTGCTCATCGCCGCGGGGGCGCTGCTGGGAGCAGCGCTGAGCTTCTTCATCGGCAGGAGCATCACCCGTCCCCTGGACGACGCGGTCGGTCTGGCCGAGCGGATCGCCGCGGGAGATCTGACCGGGCGCCTGCCCAGCACGAGCCCCGACGAGACGGGGCGGCTGCTGCGCGCGATGAACGAGATGTCCGCGCGGCTGTCCACCATGATCGGCGAGGTGCTGGAGGGGGCCCGCTCCCTCTCGGTGGTGTCCCAGCAGGTGTCCTCCACGGCCCAGACCATGGCGCAGGGCACCCAGGAGCAGGCCGCCGCGACGGAGGAGACCTCCTCCACGATCGAGCTGCTCAATGCCTCCATCCTGACCAATGCCGCACAGAGCCAGCAGGTGGCTCGACTGGCGGCGACGAGCGCTCGCGAGGCCGAGGAGGGAGGCGCCACGGTGCAGGCGACCGTCGAGGCCATGCGGACCATCACCAGCCGGATCGCCATCATCGAGGAGATCGCCTACCGCACCCACCTGCTCTCGCTCAACGCGGCCATCGAGTCGTCACGGGCCGGAGAGCAGGGCCGAGGCTTCTCGGTGGTGGCCTCGGAGGTGCGCAGGCTGGCCGAGAGCAGCCGGCAGGCGGCGCGGGAGATCCGTGGCGTGGCCGCCTCGAGCATCCAGCTGGCCGAGCGCTCCGGGAAGGTGCTCCAGGCGCTGGTGCCCGCCATCCTTCGGACGACCGAGCTGGTGCAAGGCGTGGCGACCGCCTCGCAGGAGCAGCGCGAGGGAATGGCGCAGATCCACGGCGCCATCCTGCAGGTCAACGAGGTGACCCAGCGCAGCGCCTCCACGGCGGAGGAGCTGGCCTCCACGGCGGAGGAGCTGGCCTCCCAGGCCGAGTCCTTCACGCAGTCCATGTCCGTCTTCCATGTGTCCACGTCGGGCGAGGGGCGGCCTGGAGGCCCTCGATGGCAGGACGGGGCCTCGCTCCCACGCCGTACGCAGCCAGGCGTCGTCCGGCCCCGGGGGAAGCACCCGGCGCCCCACCTCGGTCGCTGAGCGGAGCCCCGCGGGAGGCTTCCTCAGTCCAGCAGGTTGCGGGCGTACTCCGCGCGGAGCTTGTCGTCGGCGAGCGCTCGCGCCGCCTCCGCCAGCACGTCGCGGATCTGCTGGGCGCGATACTGGAGCGAGGCGTCCGGGTGGCCCGCGAACCTCAGTGGGTGGAACTCCGTGGAGAGCCGCTCGAAGGCGCGCTTCACCTCCTCGCCTCCCGCCGTGCGCGCCAGGCCCAGCACCGTGAAGTAGTCCGCCTCCTGGATCTCCTCGAACTTGGCCTCGAGCCGGCGGATGTCCAGCTCGGGCGGCAGCTCGCCAGCGGGCTCCGTCGCGGGCCGCAGCGCCACCAGCCCCAGCGCCCTGGCCACCGCGAACGTCTTGAGCACCGTCTCCTGCGGCAGCCCCGCGGCGAGCAGCAGCTCCTCCAGCGTCCGCTCTCCGTCCACCCTGGCCAGCAGCTGGAGCTCTCGCGCCGAGAGGCCGAAGCCCTCGGGCTGGAGCCCCGCGGCCCCACGCGCCACGACGGCGCGCAGCCCGCCCACCTGCGTCACGAAGGACTCCACGGAGAGGGAGTTGCGCAGCGCCTCGGCCAGCAGGTGCAGCGGCGGGCGCGTGGCGGCCGCGAGCGCCACCTCGTGCGGCGGTGACTCATCCGCCACGCGGTAGAGCGAGGACGGCTCGGTGAAGGCGTCGAGGAAGACCTGCTCCGTGTAGCGCTGCACGAGCGGCACGGCCTCGGCCTCGCGCAGGTAGCCCCTGCCTCGCAGCGCCTCGAGCAGGGCGCCCGTGGAGGTGGCTCGCACCAGGCGCAGCTCGTGCTCCTGGCGCGCGTTGATGAGGCCGTCCCGGCGTGCACGATCGACGAGGCTCTCTCCCGGCGCCGACGAGAGCGCGCCCACGAGGCTGCCTCTTCGCAGCCAGAGGATGCGCAGGGCGTCGGTCGCCTTGAGCTCCAGGCGCACCTCGGCGTGCGCCTCGCAGAGCCGGAGGAGCAGCTGCGCGAGCCCCTCCTGCGTCACGCTGCCGCCCCGAGGCACCACCACCCGAGGCTGTCCCGGCGCGTCGATCTGAAGGACGGCGGACTGCATGCGAGCGGCCAGCTCCTCGGCTTCCGCGCGGGCCTTCGCGCCGGCCTCGAGCTCGCGGCGCGCGGCTTCCTCGGCCTCGCGGCGTGTGCGCTCGGCGGCGGCGAGACGCTCCGCGACCTCGGCCTCCGCGCGCGCCTTCTCCGCGTTCAGCTGCTCGAGCTGCCGAGACAGGCGCTCGCGCTCCTCGCGCTCGCGAGCCAGCTCCGCCTCCAGCTTCGCGAGCTGCTCCTGGAGCTGCTTCTGGCGACCGACGGCCTCTTCGGCCTCACGGAGGCCCGCCTCCTCGAGCTGCCGCGCCTGGGCCTTCCAGTGGGCGAGCTCCTCGGAGGCGCGGGTGGCCTCGGACTCCGCCTCGGCCTGGAGGCGTTCCAGCTCATCCTGGGCCTGGGACTCGGCCGCGGCGCGCGTCTGGAGCTCGGACTGGAGCCGAGCCTCCGCGGCCAGGCGCTTCTCCCGCTCCTGCCGGGCGCGCGCCTCGAAGTCTCCGCGTGCCTTCTGCGCGGCCGCGAGGCGTGCCTCCAGCTCCTCGCGAGCCTGGGCTTCGACGCCTGCCCGCTCCTCCGCGCCGGCCTGGGCCTGCGCCAGCGCCTGGAGCCGCTCCTCGGCCTCGGCGCGAGCACGCGCTGCGTCCTCCGCACGGGCCTCCGCGGCGGCTCGGGCTCGTCGCTCCTCCTCCGCTCGCACCTCGGCGGCGGCCTGCGCCTCACGCGCTTCCTTCGCGCTCGCCTCCGCGGCGGCATGGACCTGACGCGCTTCCTCCGCTCGCGCCTCGGCCGCAGCCTGGGCCTGACGCGCCTCTTCGGCATGTCCCTCCGCGGCGGCGCGGCTCTGGCGCTCTTGCTCCGCACGGGCCTCCGCGGCGGCGCGCGCCTGACGCTCCTCCTCGATATGCGTTTGCGTCGCGGACCGGTCCTGCTGCACTCCCTCCGCGCGAGCCTCCGCAGCGGCCCGGGCCTGACGTTCCTCCTCGAGACGGGCTTCCGCCTCGGCCCGCGCCTGACGCTCCTCCTCCGCTCGCGCCTCCGCGACGGCCTGGGCCTTCTGCGCTGCTTCCGCGCGCGCCTGGGCCTCGGCCCTGCGTCGCGACTCCGCCTCCGCCCGCGCCTCCGCTTCCTCGCGCGCGTGCGCCTCGGCCTCGATCCGAGCCTCGGCCTCGGCGCGCCCCACGGCTGCCGCCTTGCACCGGGCCTCCAGCTCGGTCCGAGCCAGGGAGTCCGCCTCGGCCTGGGCTTCCGCCTCCGCTCGCGCCAGGGCCTCCGTGTCGGCCCGCGCCTCCGCCTCGGCGCTCCGCTGGGCCTCCACCGCCGCGCGTTCCTCGGCCTGCTGACGGGCCTGAGCTTCCGCCTCGGCTCTTGCCTCCGCCTCGGCCTGCGCCTGCTTCGCCGCCTCGGCCCTCGCCTCCGCTTCAACCCGGGCCTGTCTCTCGGCCTCGGCCCGCTCCTCCGCCTCCTGGCGTGCCTGCTTCTCGGCCTCGGCCCGCGCCTCCGCCTCCTGGCGTGCCCGACCTTCGGCCTCGGCTCGCTCCTCCGCCTCGCTCCGCGCCTGCTGAGCGGCGTTCACGCGCGCTTCGGTCGCGGCCCGGGCCTTCGCCTCACGCTGCAGCCGGCTCTCGATCTCCGCCCGCTTCTGCTGCTCCTCGCTCGCGCGAGCCTCCGCCTTGGTCCGGGCGAGCGCCTCCGCGTCCGCGCGCACCTGCGCGTCGAAGCGCGCCAGCTCCTCCTCGCTGACCCGAGCCTCGATCTCGGCTCGGGCCCGCGTCGCCCGGGACTCCGCCTCGGTCTGCGCCTGGGTCGCCGCCTCGGCCCTCGCCTCCGCCTCGGCACGGCCCTGGGACTCCACCTCGGCGCGAGACTCCGCGTCGGCCTGCGCCTGAGCGGCGATCTCGGCCTGCGCCTCCGCCTCCCGGCGCTTCCGGGACTCTTCCTGGACGCGCGCCTCCAGCTCGGCCTTCAGGCGGCTCTGCTCGGCCGTCTCCTTCTGGAGCGCCTCCAGCTGCGTGCGAAGGCGGCTCTGCTCGGCCACTTCCTTCTGGAGCGTCTCCAGCTCGACCTTCAGGCGGCTCTGCTCGGCCACTTCCTTCTGGAGCGCCTCCAGCTCGGCCTTCAGGCGGCTCTGCTCGGCCGCCTCCTTCTGGAGCGCCTCCAGCTGCGTGCGAAGGCGGCCCAGCTCCTGGTCCTGCGCCTGGAACTGAGACTCCTTCGCGCGCGCCGCCTCGGCCTCGGACTCCATGGCCTTGCGGCGCTTCTCCTCCTCCGCGCGCGCCTTGGCGATCGTCGCCTCGCGCCCGCGGAACTCCATCACCCAGCGCTCCGCCTCCGCGCGGAGACGGGCCTCGTGATCGCGCTCCTTGGTCAGCGTCGCGACCCGGGCCTTCAGCTCCTGGGCTTCCTGCTCCGCCTTCTGGCGCAGCTCCTCCTCCGCCCGCCGCAGCGCCTCCTCCTGCGCGCGTGCCTCCTCCACCTCCGCCCGCAGGGCGGCCTCCCGCTCGAACTCGGCCTTCAGCGACTCCAGGCGGTTGCGCTCCACCTCGGCCTCGTGCTCGGCCTGCAGCCGGAGGACCGCCTCCATCTCCAGCTCGGCCCGGGCCGCCCTCATCAGCTCGCGGGACTCGGGATCCTCCGGCTTCGGTGCCTCCTCCTCCGAGGCCTCCGGCTCCTCCACCGGCGGAGCCGACACATCCTCCGCCACGGGCGGTGCCGCGATGTCCGGGGTGAACTCCTCGAGCCGCTGCGATGCCAGCTCCTCCGACACGGAGGGCTCGGCCGGCGCGCTTCCCGGCTCCACCCACTGCAGCGAGTGCGTCGCCTGCTCCTCGGGCTCCTTGGGCAGGGGGGTGCCGAACTGCACCCAGCGCGCCGTCCGCTCCATCCGCTCCTGCAGGCTGGAGTCCGCTCCCTCCGCGAACCGGGCCCAGCGCTGAGTCCGCTCCATCCGCTCCTGCGGCGTGAGGGGCGCATCCCCGAACTGGGCCCAGCGCTGCGTGCGCTCCATCCGCTCCTGCAGCGTCGGGGCCTGGGACTCCTGCGCCTCGCCCGCGGGCGCCGGCTCCGCTGGGGGCACGGCCTCGGGAGCCGCGGCGGCCGGCCCCTCGCTCTCTCCCCGCAGGGCGCGCAGCTCGGCCTCGGCCGCCGCCAGCGCCTTCGCCCTCTCTTCCTCCTCCGCCGCCGGAGGCCCCACGTCGAAGAAGCCCTCGTCTCCCAGCTGGGGCGACGCGGCCACGGGCGCAACCGGGGCCGCCTCGACGGCCGCTTCAGCCGCCGCCTCGGGAGAGGCCGCCGCGGACTGAACCTCCGCCGCCAGCGTCGCCCGCTCCCGCTCCAGCGCCGCCTCGATCTCGAGCTGGGCCAGGCGCTCGGCCTCCGCGCGCAGCTCCGCCTCCACGCTCCCGCCCGGCGCGCCCTGCTCCGAGCCGATCCCCGCCCACCCCTGCACCCGAGGCTTCTCCACCTCGGCCGGCGCCGCGTCATCCTCCGCCGAGAGCGAGAACGCCTCCTCCGCGGGCATCGTCACGAACGACTCCGCCGGCTCCTCACGCGGCGGGGGCGACTCCACAGCGGGGCGCTTCTCGAGCGCCTCGGGGGCGGCGGCCTCGGAGGGGAGCTCCTGCTTCCGGCGCCGCCGCTCGGCGGCCTCGCGGAACACGTCCTCCTCGATGCGCCGCAGCTCGTCCTCATCCACCTCGGCGGTGGGCGCGGCTACCGGGGCCGCCGGTTGCGGAGCGCTCTCCACGGCGGCCACCGCGGACACGGTCGGATCCTGGACGGTGATCTCCTCGGCCGAGGAGAAGTCCACGGCCCCGGCCGAGGACTCGAGCATGTCCGGCAGCGCGTCCGCCACGACGGGGGCTTCCCCCCTCAGGTCCACCGGATCCATGAGGACGGGATCCGCCGCCACGGCCAGCGCCTCCTGCTCGGAGACCGGCTCGCTGCCCACGAACGTGAAGGCGGACCCGGCGTGCGGTTCCGCCTGGGGAGCCGGAGCGGGCGCGGCCTGCGCTGCCAGCGTCGAGTCCAGCGAGGCCACCGCCTCGGCCTCCACCTGCTGGTGGGTCTGCTCGAAGGCCGCATCCATGGCCTCGGAGGCCTGCCGCGCCCCGAGCCCCTCCTGCTCGGCAGCCAGGGCCTGCGCGTCCGCCGGAGGCGCATCCCAGTCCACCTGCGGCGTGCCCCCCATGTCCCCGAAGAGGGCATTGGCCAGCGCGGGGTTGCTGCGCTCCGAGGGAGGAGGCACCTGCCACGGGTCCGCATCCACCGCCGCCTCGGTGTGCGGAACGGGGAGGGTGTGCGACTCCTGGACCCGCCAGTCCTCTCCCTGGGCGGGGCCGCGCACCAGCATGCTCACCGTCTCCAGGAAGCTGGGAGGATCCAGCGGCAGGGGCGCTACCGGCAGGCTGTAGCCCGCGACGGGCTCGCCCAGCAGCAGCAGGCGCGCCTTGTGCCCGTCCGGGTGCTGGAGCAGCTCCTCCAAGACCAGGCTGCCCCGCCCCGACTCCACGGCCGGAGCCAGGATGAGGAGCGAGGGCTGGTAGTGGCCGAAGGCGATGAGGGCGTCCGCGACGGAGGTAGCGAGGATGACCTCGTGCCCCTCGCGCGTGAGCAACCGGCGGACGGTGGCGATGGTAGCGATGTCGTCGTGGACGAGGAGGACCGGGGCGGCCATGTAAGCCGCCTGAGTCTACAGCATCGCACCCGGATCCACGTCGATCGTGACCTTCACCCCCGACGGAATGTCCTCCAGCTTCGCTTCCAGGCGGGCAAGCAAAGGGGCGAGGGCCGCATGGGAGGGCCCCTTCAGGAGGATCTGCCAGCGCGTCCGCCCTCGGAGGCGGGAGATGGGCGCCAGCGCCGGCCCCAGCAGGCGCACCCCGGCGGAGGGGGGTGGCATGCGTCGGGAGAGGAAGTCCCCGAGCATCCGGGCCACGCTGGCGGTCTGCTCCGGGTGCTCGCCCTCGAGCCGGATGGCCGCCATCCGGGTGAAGGGGGGATAGGCCAGGGCCTTGCGCCAGTCCAGTTCCTGCTGGGCGAAGCCCTCGAAGTCATGGGCGAGCACCTTCTTCACCGGCTCGGAGTCCGGGTTGTAGGTCTGCACCAGGACGCGGCCCGGATCCTTGCCCCGTCCGGCCCGCCCGGCCACCTGGGTGAGCAGGTGGAAGGTGCGCTCGGCGGCGCGGAAGTCCGGGATGGCCAGGGAGGTGTCCGCCATGACCACGCACACCAGGGTGACGCCCGGGAAGTCATGGCCCTTGGCCACCATCTGCGTGCCCACCAGGATGTCGATCTCCCGGCGGGCGAAGGCGGCCAGCAGCTCGGTGACGCGCTCGCCGCTGGTGGCCGCGTCCCGGTCCAGCCGGGCGACGCGGGCCTGCGGGAAGCGCTCGGCCACCTCGGCCTCCACGCGCTCGGTGCCGATGCCCAGCCGGAGCATGGGGCCGGTGCACTCGCGGCAGCGCTCGGGCACGGGGGTGGCCAGGCCGCAGTAGTGGCACATGACGCGCGAGGCGGCCCGGTGCAGCGTCAGGCACACGTCGCAGTCGTTGCACTTGAGCGTCAGCCCGCACACCTCGCACAGCAGGAAGGTGCTGTGACCGCGGCGGTTGAGGAAGAGGATGGTCTGCTGGCCCTTGTCCAGCGTCTCCCGCATGGCGTCCACCAGCGGCTGGGAGAGGATGGGCGCCTCCTCCGTGACGGGGCCGCCGTCGCGCGGGCGTTCAATCCGCAGGTCCACCAGCTCGATGCGCGGCATGGGCCGGTCATCGACGCGGTGCTTCATCTCCAGCAGCCGGTAGCGGCCGCGGTGCACGTTCTCCAGGGACTCCAGCGAGGGCGTGGCCGAGCCGAGCACCACCAGCGCTCCGGCCTGCTTGCCGCGCATGACGGCCATGTCGCGCGCGTTGTAGCGGAGCTTGTCCTCCTGCTTGAAGGAGGGATCATGCTCCTCGTCCACCACGACGAGGCCCAGGTTCTCCACGGGGGCCCAGATGGCCGAGCGCACGCCCACGGCGATGCGCACCGTGCCCTTGCGCAGCGCCTGCCAGTGGAAGAGCCGCTCGCGATCCTTCAGGCCCGAGTGCAGCACCGCCACGTCCCCGCCGAAGCGGCTGCGGAAGCGGCCCACCAGCTGCGGCGTGAGCGCGATCTCCGGCACGAGGATGAGGCTGCCCTTGCCCTGGGCGAGCGTGTGCTCCACCGCGCGCAGGTACACCTCCGTCTTGCCGCTGCCGGTGACGCCGTGCAGGAGCACCGTCTGGAAGCCGCCCATGTCGAGCGAGTACTGCAGGGCCTTCACGGCGACGTCCTGCTCGGGAGTGAGCACGTCCGGGCGGCCCTGGCCCAGGCCCTCGCGCACGCCCGGCTTGAGCACCTGCTCCTCGATGCGCACCATGCCGCGCGAGGCGAGCTTCTTCAGCGTCTCGCGGCCACCCGGGATGGAGTGGGCCACCTCTTCCACGGGCGCGCGGCCCCCCACGGCCAGCAGGTAGGCCAGGGCGGCGGACTGGGCGGGCGCGCGGCGCAGCTCGGCTGGCGTCTCCGTGACGAGCGCCACGGCGAACTGCTGCACATCCGGCCGGGCCTCCTTCTCGTCCTCGGCCTTGGAGAGTCCGGGCGGAAGGGCGCCGCGAATCACCTCACCGAGCGGGTAGCGGTAGTGCTCGGCGGCGAAGCGCAGCAGGGCGATGAGATCCGCCGGGAGGGAGGGAGACTCCTCGAGCACGCGCTGGATGGGCTTGAGCTTGATGCCCTCCTCGGCGGGCGAGGAGGCAGGCCCCAGGAAGAACCCCAGCGCGGTGCCTCGCCCGAAGGGCACGAGCACCCGCTGGCCCGGGGACAGGCGGCCCGAGAGAGTCTCCGGGACGACATAGGTGAACTCGCCCCGGACAGGACGGCCCACAGCGACGGAAGCAAGGGAGGCAGACGAGCTCACGGGGTCCACAGTAGCGGAGTGATCCGACACGACCATTTCCCGCCAGGTCATGCAACCTGGGGTGTGATCGGACGTACCACGCGGAGTGGACGGAAATGCCTGATTCTCGGGCTCCGGAGCCGCTGACTGATCCATGACAGTAGAACGCGCGAGACGGCCCTCGGCGTCCTGCCCGCCCTACCTGCCACGCGCTCTTCCCTCGGTGGACCTCATCCGATGAAGGCCAGGGCGGTGGGGCCGTCATGCAGCAGCGCCGTGGCCTCCCGCGCCTTCCTTTCTCGCGGCGACTCGAGCCGCGGCAGCCAGGGAACCTGCATCTTCAAGTTCACTTGAAGTCAAGCCCCTGAGGCGCCCATATTCGGACATGTTCGAGCCGCTCACGATTGGGGAGTTCGCTCGCCGCACCGGCGTCGCGACGTCCGCGCTTCGCTTCTACGAGGAGCGAGGCCTCATCCGCTCGGAGCGCACCGCGTCGGGCCACCGCCGCTTCTCGCGCCCGATGATCCGGCGCGTGGCGTTCATCGTCTTCGCCCAGCGCGTGGGGCTCAGCCTCGAGGAGATCGGCCAGGAGCTCTCCAAGCTGCCCGCCGACGAGGTGCCGAACCGGGCGGACTGGGCCAGACTCTCCCAGACGTGGAAGGCCCGGATCGACGAGCGGATCGCCGAGCTCGAGCGGCTCAAGAGCGGCCTGACGGAGTGCATCGGCTGCGGCTGTCTGTCGCTCGACCGCTGTCGGCTGGCCAACCCCGGAGACCGCGCCGCCGCCTACGGCCCCGGGCCCCTCTTCTGGAACAGCGGAAGAAGAGAGACGCGGTGAGCTTCCTCGGCTACGACTGCAAGTGAAGAGGCGGTAGGTTCCTCCAGAGACGTGGGGCCGGGATGAAGAGCCGACGTGTCGTGCTGTGGCTGTTGGGAATCGCGGCGATCGTGACCGCCGTCATCCTGCTGCCCGTCAATGCCTGGCTGCTGGCGCTCATCGAGCGCATCCGAGACATGGGCCTGGTGGGAGCGGCCGTCTTCGTCGTGGCGTACGTGGCGGCGACGGTGCTGGTGCTGCCCGGCTCCATCCTCACGCTGGGGGCGGGCTTCGCCTACGGGCCGGTGTACGGCACGCTGCTGGTGATGCTGTCGAGCAACCTGGGTGCCACGGCGGCCTTCCTGCTGGGGCGCACGGTGCTGCGCGAGCGAGTGGCGCGGCGCATCTCCGGGGACGCGCGCTTCAGCGCGGTGGACGCGGCCGTGGGAGCGCAGGGCCTGCGCGTGGTGCTGCTCCTGCGCCTGTCGCCGCTGTTCCCCTTCAACCTGTTGAACTACGCGCTCGGGCTCACGCGGGTGCGCCCGCGGGACTATGTGCTCGCCTCGATGGTGGGCATGTTCCCCGGCACGCTCCTCTATGTGTACCTGGGCTCGCTGGTGACGAGCGTCACCCAGCTCACCAGCGGCCAGCGCCCGGACAGCGGGCCGTGGGGCCGCGTCCTCTTCCTGGGCGGGCTGGTGGCCACCGTCGCCGTCACCGTCCTCATCACCCGGATTGCCCGGCGCGCCCTGGACTCGGCGCTGCGCCAGGCGGCACCGACTTCGACTCCCCCCTCCTCTTCCGACAAGGCCACGCCGTGAAGAAAGCCCTGCACCTGCTCGATGGAGATGCTCACGACGCCGCGCTCGCCGCGCGCGTCCACCCCCAGGAGTGGAAGAACCCCACGCCCGAGGGCCGCTACAACCTCGTCGTCCTCGGCGCGGGCACCGCCGGGCTGGTGGCCGCCGCGGGAGCCGCGGGCCTGGGCGCCAGGGTGGCCATCATCGAGCGGCGCCTCATGGGTGGCGACTGCCTCAACTATGGCTGCGTGCCCTCCAAGGCGCTGATCCGCTCGGCGCGGGTGGCCGCCACCGTGCGCGAGTCCCGGGCCTACGGCGTGGAGGCGGGGGAGCCCAAGGTGGACTTCGAGAAGGTGATGGAGCGAGTGCGCTCCCTGCGCGCGGGCATCGCGCAGCACGACTCGGCCGAGCGCTTCAAGGGGCTGGGCGTGGATGTGCACCTGGGCGAGGGCCGCTTCGTGGCCCCGGACGCGGTGGAGGTCGCCGGCCAGCGGCTCACCTTCTCCCGGGCCATCATCGCCACTGGAGGCAAGCCGGCGGTGCCCTCCATTCCGGGGCTGGAGGAGGCGGGCTACCTCACGAACGAGACGGTCTTCACCCTCACCTCGCTGCCGGCTCGGCTGGTGGTGCTGGGCGCAGGCCCCATCGGGTGCGAGCTGGCGCAGGCGCTCCGCCGGCTGGGGGCTCGGGTGGCGCTCATCGGCAAGGAGGAGCGCCTGCTGCCGCGTGAGGATCCGGAGGCTGGCGCCGTGCTGACGCAGCGCTTCGAGTCGGAGGGCATCACCCTGCACCTGGGCGCCCAGGTCACCCGCGTGGAGACGCACGGCGAGGTGAAGCGCGTCCACTTCGAGCGCGGCGGCGCGGTGGGCGTGGTGGAAGGAGAGGCGCTGCTGATTTCCACGGGCCGCTCGCCGGAGCTGGAGTCGTTGAACCTGGAGGCTGCGGGCGTGCGCGCCGGTCCGCACGGCGTGGAGGTGGATGATCGGCTGTGCACGTCGAACCCGCGCGTGTACGCGGCGGGGGACATCTGCTCGCGCTTCAAGTTCACGCACGCCGCGGATGCGCTGGCGCGGGTGGCGCTGCAGAACGCGCTGTTCCTGGGCCGGAAGAAGGCGAGCGCGCTGGTCATCCCGTGGTGCACGTACACGGATCCGGAGGTGGCCCACGTGGGCCTGAGCGCCCAGGAGGCCGCGGCCCGAGGGGACGAGGTGGTGACGCTGACGGTGCCGATGTCCTCCGTGGACCGAGCCATCCTGGAGAGTGAGACGGAGGGCTTCGGGCGCATCCACGTGGAGGCGAAGTCGGGGAAGCTGCTCGGAGGGACGATCGTCGGCTCGCACGCGGGAGAGAACATCGGCGAGCTGACGCTGGCGATGACGCAGGGGCTCACGGTGGGCTCGCTGTCGAGCACGGTGCTGCCCTACCCCACGCAGGGCGAGGTGCTGAAGAAGCTCGGGGATGCGTGGAACCGACGCCGCCTCACACCTCGGGCGAAGAACTTCCTGACGCGCTTCCTCACGTGGCGGCGGTGAGCCATGGCCGAGGTCGCGCTCTGTGTCTTCGCCAAGCCTCCTCGCGCGGGTGACTCCAAGACGCGCCTGGCGCCCGCCGTGGGCGCCGAGGGTGCCGCGAGCCTGGCTCGTGCGTTCCTCGCCGATACCTGGGCCACGGTGACGCGCCTGCCGTGGGCTCGGCCCGTGATCGCCTCCACCGGGCCCTGGCCCGAGGGGCTCCTGCCCGCTCCCATCGAGGTCTGGCAGCAGGGAGGCGGTGATCTGGGCGCTCGAATGGAGACCATCCTCCACCGAGGCATGCAGGTCTGCCCTGCCGTCATGGCGCTGGGGGCTGACAGCCCCGGACTTCCTCGCGCCTGTCTGGAAGCGGCTCACGCGGCGCTGGCGGATGCGGACGCCGTCTTCGGCCCGAGCGAGGATGGTGGTTTCTACCTGCTTGGCCTGCGCAGGCTGCCGGTGGGGGCACTGGCGAACCTCCCCTGGAGCCAGGCGGAGACGCTCGCGCGGACCGAGGAGCGACTGAAGTCGCTCGGGCTCACCGTGGCGCGCGTCGAGCCGTTCTTCGATGTGGATGTCCCGGCGGATCTCGAGCGGCTGGAGACAGAGCTGGGCGCGGGACGGCTTCAGGCTCCCGCCACGGCGGAGGCTCTCGCCACGCTTCGGAGGCCCGCGCGGTGATCTCCGTCATCCTCCCCGTGCTCAACGAGGAGCGACGCATCCGCCAGCGCTTGACGGAGCTGGCGGCGATGGACGGCATCGTCGAGGTGCGCGTCGTGGACGGAGGGAGCACGGATGCCACCGTGGAGCACGCCCGAGCCTTCCCGGGCGTCACCGTGCTCTCCGCGCCCCGAGGCCGCGCCTCGCAGATGAACGCGGGGGCCGAGGGCGCCCGTGGCAGCGTGCTCCTGTTCCTCCACGCGGACGTGGCACTGCCTCCGGAGGCTCCGCGCCACATCGCCATGGCATTGGAAGACCCTGGCGTGGTGGCGGGCGCCTTCAAGACCTGGACGGTGGATGACGTCGGGAGCGCGCGGCTCGGTCCGCTGCTGCATCTGGCGGACCTGCGCTCGCGCTATACGCGCCATCCCTACGGAGATCAGGCCCTCTTCGTCCGTGCCGAGGCCTTCCGTGCCGTGGGCGGCTTCCCGGCCCAGCCGCTGATGGAGGACCTGGAGCTCTCCCGACGGCTGTGGCGGATCGGCCGCATCCGCACGGTGGATGCGCGCGTCACCGTCTCGGGGCGAAGGTTCCTCGCGCGTCCGGTCTTCTACTTCCTCGCGGTGAACGGCTTTCCGCTGCTGTATCGGTTCGGAGTCTCGCCGCACACGCTGCTCCGCCTCTACCAGCACGTGCGGTGAGGCCCCCTGCCGGCAGCGCGGTCGATACACTGACAGCCAGATGCCCGAGATGAACCGTCACCCGATTGGAGTTCGCCGCGTCCTTGGCATGGGACTGGCGGCGCTGACCTGCGTCCTGACGGTCATGTGGCTCTCCAGCTACCACTTCTACACCTCGTTGGGGCTGGACAGGGACCAGGTCGACGGCCCTCTCGTGCGGTACACGTATCTACGTGTGCGGTGGCCCGGAGATGGCTCGTTCCTGCTGGGCGGAAGTTCTGTCGTCCAGCCGCCGTCGAACCGCCCGGTGGAACCGTTCGATCTGGGGGGCACATTCTTCCAGCCGCCCCGGAGACCCACGCCTCGCTCAGCCTGGAACCACTGGGGCTTTTGGTGGATCGACGAACCGAGGAACGAGGATGGCGCCGGCAATGGCTGGACCTTCTGGGTGGGCATCCCCAGTTGGATCGCTCCTCTCATGATGGGAATTGGCGCCACTCTCCTCCTCCGAAAGTCCCCTCGCTGAAACAGGCAGAGGGTCCGAGGCCACCCCCGCAGCCGGTGCGCCCTCCTGTCGGGCGCCCTCTGGCCGAACTGGTCTGCTTGTCATACCAGTTCGGTACCGGTTCGCGCACAGGGTGCCTCCCTTGCGGGGCAGTTGCCTTGGCACAGGAGCCTCTCTCAGGAGCGCAAGAACTTCTTCGGACCTACCGAGATTGGGAGAGCGGGACGCCGGGGCGGGCGGACCCGTTAGCGACGGGGGGACCCGCCCCGCAGCGAGGGACCCGCGACCTGTGGCCCCCTGATCCGTGGCCACCTCGATTCAGCACTTCACGCTCGCCCGGCTGCCCACCAGCACGACGGACGACGTGCCGTCCCGCAGCCGTGGCCAGGGCCAGGGACCGTCCGAAGTCGGCGTTGGAGGAGACTTCGCGCGCGAGACGAAGCTGGAGGACGAGTTCAACCTCATCAACCTCAACGTCACCTCCTCGGTCCACCTGGCCAAGCGCGTGGCTCGCGACATGGTCAAGCGCGGCAGCGGCCGGATCCTCTTCACCTCATCGATCGCGGCCGTCCTCCCCGCGCCGTTCGAGGCCGTCTACGGCGCGTCGAAGGCCTTCCTGCTGTCCTTCTCGGAAGCGCTCCGCAACGAGCTCGCCGACGCCGGCATCACCGTCACCGCGCTCATGCCCGGCCCCACCGAGACCAACTTCTTCCACCGCGCGGGCATGGACGACACCAAGGTGGGCCAGGACAAGAAGGACGACCCGGCCGAGGTGGCGCGCGAGGGCTTCGAGGCGCTCATGGCCGGCAAGGACAAGGTCGTCGCCGGCTCCATCAAGAACAAGCTGATGACCGCCGCCTCCAAGTTCACCTCCGATGAGGCGAGGGCCGCGATGCAGCGGCGCATGAGCGAGCCCGGCTCCGGCAAGGATCCGGAGCCCGAGCACAAGTAGCCACGCGCCCGTTCGCCTCTCACGAGCTGCTCCCGCGTCTACCGGGCGGGAGCGGCTCCGTGCCATGCTCCCACGCATGGGATTCCTGAAAGGATGGGGGCGGAATACACCCTACGGCGAGGAGCTGGCCAACCGCGTCGCGGACTTCGTCAGCAGGAACTACTGCATCGCCTACAGCCATCGGGATTACTGCGGAACGGGGTTCTTCTACCTCAACGGCCGCTTCGTCTACGACCACGTCACGGACGGCCGAGGAGACTTCGAGGGGATGAGCAAGCTGGAAGATGCGATCGCCCTCTTTCCGGATCGGGCCTCCTTCGTCGCGTGGCTCGCCCAGCAGAGCGATGAGTCCCTCTCCGGAAAGGAGAAGGGCGACCCCTGGTACACCGACAACCAGCGCATCACCCGGGCACGCCTGGAGCAGGTGCTCGCAACGAAGCGCGGTGGATAGTTACAGAGCGGGCAGACCCAAAAACATACGCTGCTGAAGGGGGTGGGTGCGCGTTGCCCCGCCCGCACGGGCGTGACATCGTTGGCGCCACTCGCGATGCCCTCCGCCCCGCCTCCCAGCGCCCGTGCCACGAGGCCTCTCGCCGCTGATCCTTCTCCCCAGGAAGGCGAGCGCGCATACCTGCTCGTCCTCGAAGGAGAGTCCTCGTTCCGCTTCCCCCTGCCCTCCTCCGGCATGGTGCTCATCGGCCGCGACGCCGAGGCCGACCTGAGCCTGCGGGACGACAGCGTCTCCCGGCGCCACGCCCGCCTCGTCCTCAAGGGCGGGGAGGTGCGCATCACCGACCTCGACAGCCAGAACGGCACGCTCGTCAACGGCCGGCGCGTCGAGGGCGCCCACCCCCTGGTCTCCGGGGACGTGGTGAAGCTGGGCGCCGTGGTCGCCGTGCTCCGCGCCGGCACCCGCCCCGCCTCCACCCGCCGCACCCTGGAGCCGGAGCTGCTGCTGGAGCGCCTGCGCGACGAGGTGGAGCGCTCGCTGCGCTACAACCGGCCGCTCGCGGTGCTCGCCCTGGTGCTCCCCGAGTCCGGCGCCCACCGCGAAGCCGTGGAGAAGGCCTGCGCCACCGAGCTCGGCGGCGCCGAGGCCGCCGGGTGGATGGATGACGCGCACCTGCTGGTCGTCCTGCCCGAGGTGTCCGGCGAGCCCGGCGAGGAGAACCTCGGTGAGCAGGTGGAGGCGCTCGCCATGGCCTGCCCCGGCGCCCGGCTGGGCTACGCCATGTGCCCGACCGATGGCTGCGACGCCGACACGCTCGTGGCCGCGGCCCGCGCCGCCGCCGATGACGCCACCCCGGGCCTGCTGCGCGCCGCCGCCGACAGCGCCTCCCGCCTGACGCTCGCCGAGCGCTCCATCCTCGTGGCCGACCCGGCCATGGTGCAGATCTACGCGCTCATCCGCCGGCTGGCGGCCAGCGATCTGCCCGTCCTCATCCACGGTGAGACGGGCGTAGGCAAGGAGAACGCCGCCTTCGCCGTGCACCACTGGTCGCGCCGCTCGGCCGGGCCCTTCGTCACGCTCAACTGCGCCGCCATCCCCGAGGGCCTCGTGGAGAGCGAGCTGTTCGGCCACGAGAAGGGCTCCTTCACCGGCGCCGCCGCCGCCAAGACGGGCATCCTCGAGAGCGCTCACGGCGGCACCGTCTTCCTCGATGAGGTGGGCGAGCTGCCCCTGCCCATCCAGGCCAAGCTGCTGCGCGTGCTGGAGACCAAGCGGATCACCCGCGTGGGCGACGTGCGCGAGCGCGCCATCGACATCCGCATCGTCGCCGCCACCCACCGCGACCTCGAGGCCGAGTCCCAGGCGGGCCGCTTCCGGCAGGACCTCTACTTCCGCCTCGGCGCCGCCACCGTGGTGCTGCCGCCCCTGCGCGAGCGTCCCCGCGAGGTGTCCCTCCTGGCGCGCGCCTTCCTCGCCCAGGCCTGCCAGGCGCTCGGCCGGCGCGAGCTCGTCATCGCCGCCGACACGCTGCGAGTGCTGTCCCGCTACCGCTGGCCCGGCAACGTGCGCGAGCTGCGCAACCTCATGGAGTACGCCGCCGCCGCCGTGGCCGGGGACGTGCTCGAGCCACACCACCTGCCTCCCCGCGTGACGGGTGCCCCCGCTCCGGCCTCCGCCGCCGAGCCCGAGGCCTCCCGCGCCGACGCCTCGCCCAACGCTCCGGCCGCAGGAGGCGCGACGACGCCCGCCCGGGGCTCGCCCCGCAAGCCGCTCTCCGAGGAGATTCGCGAGCTGGAGCGCCGGCGCATGGAAGAGGCGCTCCAGGAGGCCGATGGCGTGCAGGCCCGCGCCGCGGCGCTCATCGGCATGCCCATCCGCACGTTCAGCTTCAAGATGAAGCAGCTCGGGCTGTCGGCGAAGGGGGCCCGGGGGAACTCGGGCTCATGATGGAACGCGGCGGGGCTCCTCCACGCGAGTTCGAGGAGTACCGGCTGCTCCAGCCACTCGGGCGCGGCACCATGGGACAGGTGTACCTGGCCCACGACACGCTGCTGGACCGGCTGGTCGCGGTGAAGTTCGTCGTCACCTCCGGCGAGGCCCCGCTGGATGAGAGCACCCGGGCGCGCTTCTTCCAGGAGGCTCGCGCCATCGCCCGGCTCCAGCACCCCAACGTGGTGGCCATCCATCGCGTGGGCGAGGTGCGCCGCCAGCCCTATCTCGTCTCCGAGTTCATCCGCGGCTCGTCGCTGGACACGCTGGCCTCTCCCCTCGAGGGCCAGCGCGTCCTCCAGATCGGCATCGGCCTGGCTCGCGGGCTGGCCGCCGCCCATCGCTGTGGCGTCCTCCACCGCGACATCAAGCCCGCCAACGCCGTGCTCTCCGAGGATGGAGAGGTGAAGCTGCTCGACTTCGGGCTCGCGGAGCTGCTGGAGCGCAACGCCACCGAGGGGCTGGCTTCCCGCTACACCCCCGTCCGTGGCTCGCGCGTCCTCACGACGACCGTGAAGGAGACTCGCCCGGTCGCCGAGGCCCGGGAGACACGGCCGGTGAGCGCCACGCCCGCCGGAGCGCCGCGCGAGACACGCCCCCTCGCCGACCCTCGCAACGCGGGCAGCGATGGGGAGCCGGCACGCAACACCCCGCTCGAGGACGCGGGCGCCGCGGGCACTCCGCTCTACCTGGCTCCAGAGCTGTGGCGCGGTGAGCCCGCGAGCCGGGCCAGCGACATCTATGCGCTCGGGGTGCTCCTCTACGAGCTGGCCACCGGACACGCGCCCTACGAGGACGTCCCGCTCGAGGAGCTCGCCCGCGTGGTGCAGGAGCGTCGCCCCCGCCCCCTCGCCGAGCTCGCCCCGAGCCTGCCTCCCGGGCTCGCCACCGTGGTGGACCGCTGTCTCGCCGAGGAGCCTGCTCAGCGCTTCCAGTCCGGCGATGCGCTGCGAGAGGCCCTCGAGGCGCTCGTCGCGACCACTCGCGCCGGAGCCCTGCCCTCCGGCAACCCCTACCGCGGGCTGCGCTCCTTCGATGCCGACCACCGCCGCGTCTTCTTCGGCCGCGAGGCCGAGCAGCGCGAGCTGCTCGACCGGCTGCGCGCCGATCCCTTCGTCCTGGTGGCGGGAGACTCGGGCGTGGGCAAGTCCTCGCTGTGCCGCGCCGCCGTGCTCCCCACCGTGGCCGAGAGCGGGCTCGATTCCGGTGACGCCCCGTGGAAGGTGGCCAGCCTCACGCCCGGCCTGCACCCGCTGGAGGCGCTCGCCGAGGCGCTCGCGCCCATCCTGGGCCAGCCCGCCGAGGCCTTGCTGGAGCTGACACGCCCCGGCGCGGAGTCCGGGGCACTCGCGCGGCTGCTGCGCCAGCGCCCCACCGAGGCCCCTCGCATCCTGCTCTTCGTGGATCAGATGGAGGAGCTCGTCACCTTCTCTCCGCCCACGGAGGCGGCCCGGCTCGCCGAGGAGCTGGTCTTCATCGTCCGCCGGGCTCCGCGCACCCGCGTGCTGGCCACCGCGCGCAGCGACTGCCTCACCCGCCTCATGGCGCTGCCCGGCCTGGGCGACGAGCTGCCGCGTGCCCTGCACCTGCTGCGCGCCCTCTCCGCCCGAGGGCTGCGCGAGGCAATCGTCGCCCCCGCCCAGGCGCTCGGCGTGCGCTTCGAGTCCGAGGCCATGGTGGACTCGCTGGTGGCCGCCGCGGCCCGTGCGGATGGCGGACTGCCGCTGCTCCAGTTCACCCTGGCCGAGCTGTGGGACGCGCGGGACAAGGAGCGCCACCTCATCCCCGCCGCCGCGCTGGAGGCCATGGGCGGGCTTGCGGGCGCGCTGGCCCGGCACGCGGACGCGGTGGTGGCCCGGCTGCGGCCGGAGCAGCGCCCCCGGGCTCGAGAGCTGCTGCTGAAGCTCGTCACGCCCGAGGGGACACGCGCACGGCGCACCGCGTCCGAGCTGCTGTCGGGCCGGGACGACGCCACGGGGCGCGCGGTGCTGGAGGGGCTGGTGCATGGGCGGCTGCTGCTGGCCGGAGAGTCGGAGGGCGGAGAGGGCAGCTACGAGCTGGCCCACGAGAGCCTCCTCACGGGCTGGGACACGCTGCGCGGCTGGCTGGGGCACGACGAGCAGCGCCGCGCGGCCACCCACCGGCTGGAGCGCGCCGCCGCCGAGTGGGAGCGGCTGAACCGCCCCGCGGAGCTGCTCTACCGGGAGAAGCGGCTGGCCGAGGTCGCCACGGTGGGCGTGGAGCCGCCGGGCCCTCGCGAGGCCGCGTTCCTCGCCCGCTCCCGAAGCGCCGCTCGCCGTCGGCGGCTGAGGCGCTGGGCCCTGGCCGTGGCGGTACCCGTGGGCGTGCTGGCCGGCGTCGGCGGGGTGCGGCTGCAGGCGCGCGCGCAGCTGGAGTCCGTCATCGCGGCGCGGCTCTCCAACGTGCGCGCGCAGTGGACCAAGGCCCAGCGCCACGCGGAGAAGGCCGAGCAGCTTCGGCGGGAGGCCTTCCACCTCTTCGACACACCGGGCCGGAGCGAGGAGGCGGAGGACATATGGGCCCCCGCCAGGGAGGAGAGCCAGGCAGCGGACTCCGGCTACGCGCAAGCCACCCACGCGCTGGAGGCGGTGTGGGCCCTGGGGCCAAGCCACGAGGAGGTGCGCTCCCTGCTGGCGGATCTGCTCGCCGAGCGCATCGTCCTGGCCGAGCGCGAGTTCCGCCGCGAGCAGCGCCAGGACCTGATGTCGCGCCTGGCGGCCCATGACGCCTCGGGCGAGCGGCGACGGCGGCTGGACGCTCCGGCGCGGCTCTCGGTGAAGGCCGAGCCTCCAGGGGCGCGAGTGCTGCTGATGGCTGCCAAGGAGGGCGAGGCGGAGCGGACGCTGGGCGTGACACCGCTGGGCGAGGTGGAGCTGCCCGCCGGCTCGCACCTGCTCCGACTGGAGGCTCCTGACAGGGCCCCGGTGCGCGTGTCCCTGCTGCTGCGCCCAGGAACGCAGGAGGAGGTGTCGCTGGAGCTGCCCCGCCAGCAGTCCGTGCCCGAGGGCTTCGTCTATGTGCCGCCGGGCCGCTTCCTCCAGGGCAGCGATGACGAGAGACTGCGGGCCGATTACTTCAACACGGTGCCGCTGCACGAGGTGACGACGGGCGACTTCCTCATCGCCCGCCACGAGGTGACGTTCGCGGACTGGATCACCTTTCTCGAGGCGCTCCCCCCGGCCGAGCGAGCCCGCCGCCTGCCGGGCTCCCAGGAAGAGCGCGGAGACGTGATGCTGGAGCAGCGCAAAGGCCGCTGGCGCCTCACGCTGCGCCCCGTCTACTTCGCCTACACCGCGTGGGAGGGAGAGCCCATCCGCTACGAACAGCGCGACCGCCGGGCGGAGCAGGACTGGCGCCGCTTCCCGGTGACCGGCATCTCCTTCGAGGACGCCCAGGCCTATGCCACCTGGCTGGACACCACGGGCCGCGTCCCCGGCGCGCGCCTGTGCACGGATAGAGAGTGGGAGCGGGCCGCTCGCGGAGCGGACGGGCGACTGTTCCCCTCCGGCGACGAGCTCGGGCCAGACGACGCCAACATCGACGTGACGTACGGCAGGCAGGACCTGGCCTTCGGCCCGGACGAGGTGGGCAGCCATCCCCGCTCGCGCAGCCCGTTCGGCTTGGATGACATGGCCGGCAACGTGTGGGAGTGGACGCGCTCGGACGAGACGCTGGAGCAGCCCTTCATCCGAGGCGGGAGCTGGTTCCAGCTCAAGCTGGGCAGCCAGAGCGTCAACCGCGAGCCCATGGAGCCCAAGAAGCGCTACCCGCTCATCGGCCTGCGCCTGTGTGCCACCCCGGGTGCCAGAAGGTAGCTGGCACATGTGCCAGGAGCCGCTGGCACGTGCCACGCCCGCTGGCAAAAGCCGCTGCTCCGGCAGAACCTGCCGGCAAAGATTGCCAGAGCAGCCCGTCCAGAGGCACGAACGCACCTGAATTCCTCGTTTTAAGTAGACTTCCGGAGTCTTCAGGCATTGGCATGGTGGATGCTTTGGGAAACCCGCATGAACGAGGGTCCTGCCATGAAACTCCAGCGCCTGTTGCTCAGCTCCTTCTGCTGTGTAGCCATCCTGGCCGCCTGCGGCGGTCCTATCGAGCCCGGGGAAGAGGAGGTCCCCTCCCTGCGGACCTCTGAAGCGGCGGAGATGGCGGAGCAGGATCCGGGCTGGCCCACCCAGGGCACCCAGCTCCACGCCTCGAGCCTGACGAGCGCGTCCTTCCTCGAGGCCACGCTCAACGGGGTCCCCATCGAGAACCTGCACCTGGAGCAGGGCGAGCTCGTCGGCTCGCAGCCCTACACGCTCTCACGGACCACGCCCAGCATGCTGCCGTGCACGGCCGTCGCCTCGGGGCTCGCGCGCTCCTGCGGCTTCACCGCCATGGGCATCGGCACCTGCACGCCGGGCGAACCCGTGACCCTGGGCGGTGGCGCCTGCGGCCTGGGCTCGTGCACGGGAGATCCGGTGGTGCGCGTCTGCGCTGGCACCGCCACCTGCGAGCACACCAGCCCCTCGCGCCTGGTCTCGGGCGATGACGCCTGCATCAACTCGTGCCCGAGCGTTCAGTTCACCTGCCCCACCAGCGGCGTCTACAACGTGATGGCGGGGCCCTACCAGACGGGCACCAGCTGGAGCATGACCCTGGTGCCGGACACCGGCGCGCTGCCCGGCAAGCGCGTGCTGCGCGGCACCGCCCTACAGGGCGCGCTCCTCAAGGCGCAGGTGAATGGCGAGGCCACCGCGGTGCGCATCGAGGCCGTGGTCAACGCCGCGCAGGTGCCGGTCCCAGGCCTCAAGAGCTGGGACGCGACGGGCGAGACCTTCCTCTACCACCTGAAGACGATGACTTTTGGAGGCGCCGCCGCCGTGGACGTGTGCCAGCCCGGGGCTGGTGCGTCCAATACGACCGGGCATCTGGCCGTGCCGATCAGCGGCGTCTTCGACACCACGTACGGCAGGCGCAGCGACGAGGACCCGAGCCGCTTCACCTTCGGCTGCGACTCCGGCGTCATCGCCAAGTGCTACCGCTGGGGGTACAAGCCGTGGCTGGAGGGGCAGGACTCGCAGACGTCGATGAAGGACATGCATGAGGCCTGCACGCGCATGGCCCGGGCCGACTACTGCGGCAACGGCACCTCCTTCACCCTGGACGGCACCCCCATCCATCCGTGGGACGACCTGGACACCGCCATCCGTCCCCTTCCCGAGAACGCGAGCACTCCGCTCTTCGAGGCGGGCTGGTCCCCTCACGGCGCGGTCTGCCTGAGCAAGACGCGCTGGGAGCACCTCAAGCCCATGCCGGCCGGCTGTCCCCTGGTGTCGCCCACCGTGGGCGTGCCGTGCCCGCCGGGCCAGCGCACGGACACCACGGGCCAGCTGTGCGCCACCGTGTGCAACACCCCCGAGGAGGCCAAGGCGTACAACCACAACCTGCGCCTCTTCAACGAGTCCCAGTACAACGTCATCGATGAGTAGTTGGCGGTCCTGGTGCGGCACGGGCTCCTGGCTCCGTGCCCACCCTGTCCCGGAGGCGTGACGTCCGTCACGCCCCACCCCTCCCGCCGCGAGCCGCGGCACTTCCCTGATCACCCCTGAGCTGTCCCGAGAGGCCTGAGCGAGCGATCGCCCAGGGCCGTGGAGAACCTGTCATGCCCGCGAAGAACCCGATGAAGCCCTGGCTGCTGATGGGCTGTGTCCTGATGACCGGCTGTCTCGACGAGGTGCAGCTCGACGATTCCTCGCTGAGGGCCGCGGACGAGCAGCTCGTCGCAGTGCTCCAGCTGGCCACGAACGCCAACCTCCAGCTGCGCTGGACCAGCGACGGCCGGGCCGCCGCGGTCTTCCACCGAGACCGCTCGCCGCTGTTCGTGTTCGAGAACGATGATCCGCGAGGCCGGCTGATCAGCTGGGCGCGCTCCAACGCCCGGCTGCTCGGCTTCACGCCGCCGGACGGGAGCACTGGCGACACGCTGTTCAGCGAGCTGGAGTTCCAGCGGCGCATCGAGGCCATCGCCCCGGTGGCTCCGAGCCCGGGCCTGGTGGTCCACCGCTACGCGCAGCGCTACCGGGGCTACCGCGTGCTCGGCCCCGACGAGAGCGTGGCGGTCAGCAGCGACGGCTCCGGCGGGGTGCTCTCCATCGTCGGCACGTTCGTCGACAACCGCCGGGAGCTGGCCGGCCTGCGCAACCCCATCTCCCGCGAGGTCGCCGAGCGGACGGTGCTCGCCAGCGTGGGAGGCGACAGCGTGCTCGAGAAGCTCGAGCTGGTCGCCGTGCCCGAGCGAGGGACGATGGCCTGGGCCGCGGAGCTGAGCGGCTCCACCGGAGCGCTCCTGGTGCTGCTGGCGGCCGACACGGGCGCGCTGATCGAGCGCCGCGAGCTGGCCGCCGAGAGCGCCTTCGACCACGTGCCGGTGGCCCAGGTGCGAGGCACCGCGATGACCGACGATCCGATGACGACGGCGGAGGCGATCTACCCGTGGCTGCCCGGCTCGACCTGGACTGGCAGCTACAACCCGCTCACGGGCTGGAAGCTGCGCCTGGGGGATGACCGAGCGCTGGTCTACGATCTCCATCAGGAGAACAACCTGCTGCCCACCGTCCACCTGGCCAACCAGTTCCTGCCGGGGACCCAGGTGCCGGGCTCGTTCTTCACGGCCACGGCGGCGTCCGATGTCTTCCAGTTCAATACGCAGAACATGTACCAGAAGGCCCGGACGGCGCTGATGCACCTGGATGCCCTGCACCAGCCCTTCGGCTGGGACCACGCGCCGACGTCGCCCTTCGGCCTGTTCACGCCAGGGCCGCTCAACCTGGTGACCAACATCGACACGAGCCCCGAGGCCGGCGAGCTCGACATGTGCGACGGGGCGCTGGGCAGGTTCCAGCAGTGCCAGGTCCAGGGGGCCGCCATCCAGCCCGCCCATCCGGGAGTGACGACCTCCTGCATCTATGCCTGCGTGAGCCGCTCCGGCGTGCTCTTCCACGAGCTGGGGCACTACGTCGACCAGCATGCGACCCACGGGGTGATGGGCTCCTCGGTGCTGTCGGGCAAGTGCATGCCGGACACGACCGACGAGGCCATCCCGCTGCGGGAGACGCTGAGCGACGTGACGGCGCTCTACCTGGGGCGCAAGCTGTACACGGACCTGCCCTACGACTTCTCCACCACGAGCACCTCGTGCACCTTCGCGAGCCTCGGCCAGGGGAGCTCGCGGGTGCACGATCCGGGCTGCATCACCTCCGACGCGCAGATCGGCCAGTTCGACAACGATCGGCCGAGCACCAATCCCAACGGCGCCTGCGGCACCTCGGCGGGCTACAGGATGACGTCGGTCAACCAGGCGGTGTGGTCGTGGCTCAACGGGCGCCTCTGCTCCACCCAGGCGCCCTACGGCTGCACGCCGTTCCGCAGGAACCCGGACGACTTCATGAGCGGGATGATCTACGCCATGGGCCAGTCGAACGCGCAGAGCTACCAGACGTTCTTCGAGAACATCGAGACGTATATCTGGGTCCAGCGCGGCAGCGCGGCGGCGAACGTGTTCCACTCCATCATGGCGTCCCACGGCATCGTCGATCCGTAAGGAGGGCGGCGTAACCCCCGAGGCGCCGCCCCGCCGAGCGCCGCTCAGTCCGCCCCGGTGAGCTGACCATCGGGGCGGACGAGCGGCGGCGGCGCGACCCACAGCGCCGTGGGGTTCTCGTAGCCGACCTCGAAGGACTGGAGGATGGGCGGCCAGCGGTCCGAGAACAGCGCCCAGTTGTACTCGGTGGCCTTGGAGGTGAGGAGCTTTCCGTCCCGGTCGCGCTGGTCGCACGCGTAGTCGGTGAACTTCCACGCCACGGGGCCCATCTCCAGGCAGATGAGCGGAGTCAAGGCGCGCATCAGCTCGGAGCGAGGCACCTCGTCCGGGCGGGGCGTGGTCGGCGTGAAGGCGGGCTGCACCGCGGTGAACTGCTCCTGGTAGGCCAGGAAGTTGTTGGCGATGCCGATGAGCGCGTCTCGCACCCCGGCGCTGGGAGTCTGCCGGGCCTGCTCGAAGAGCGCGAAGGCCACGACGACCAGGCTCTCGGTGGACACGCTGGGCAGCAGGCGCGAGAACTCCGACGGGCGCGGCACGTCGTGGGCGTGCTGCAGCGCGAAGGCATAGGCGAGCTGGGCCTGATCGGGGCGGGAGCCGGGGCGGGAGAACTCCGCCAGCACGCGCGCGGCGGGGGCGGGGCCGACGGACTGCCTCCAGGAGAGGTACAGCTCTCCCGAGCCGCCGATGTCCGTGAAGATGGCGACGTTGCCGTGGTTGAGGCAGCGCTCCAGGGTGACGATGACGGCCTCGGCCTTGGCGAGCGGATCCCTGCCTGGCGCCTCGATGTAGAGCTTGGCGAAGCGCTGCGCGGTGGTCCAGAGGGTGCGCGGATCGCTCAGGGCCTCGAGGTTGAGCGCGCCCTGCATGGAGGCGAACGCGGCGGCCACGTCACGAGGCAGGCCGTACCAGGTCATCGCCTGCGAGAGGGCCTCGAGGGCGAGCCGCCGCGGCCCCCGGAGCCCGACGCGGTCCAGCGCCTGGGGGATGGAGGAGGAGGGCTCGCCCTGAGCGGCGTCGATGATGCGGTGGGCGACGGCCGCGCCGAGGATGCCCTTGCCGGCCTCCTGCGAGGCATGAGGGGCGAAGCCGAACCAGTTGGGCATGATGCGGCTGACGCCCCCCGGGCGGAAGGCCGGGTCGATGATCGCCTGCATGGCGTGGGCGAGGCGCAGGTAGCCCTGGGTGATGAGCCGGTTCTGCTCCAGGGGCGAGGCGTTGGGAGGCAGCGACGAGAAGAGCCCGGGCACCGCCGCGCGCAGCGTGTTGGACTCGGAGCTGGCGGCCTGCATCGCGCTGCCGGAGGTGGACTGCGGGGATGGGCTGGACAGTCGGCGGGGATCCACGCGGGCGCGCTCCTGAAGGGATCGGCGGGATGCCGTGCGCCCATTCTACAACGGGGCTCCGCGGGCTCCCTCCGGGTGGGGGAGCGAGAAGACCGATGGTGAACGGGCGGGATGCCAGATGTCGGCTCGCCGTCTCTCGGCTTGGGTGCACGGGGCTCCTGAGCGAGCCCGTCATGGGCTGTGTTGGGCTTCCCGTGTATGGGGCGGAGAGGACCTGCTCCCTCCTCGACCCATGCCGACCGGCTGGGGCAGCATGTCCGCATGCGGATTGTCCCCCTCCTGCTCGGACTGCTCCTGTCCGGGAGCGCCCTCGCCGAGCCGGACACCTTCTGGCTTGGCTCCGGGCGCAGCGGCTCCTTGCTCGTCAACACGCCCAACACGCTCGTCAACCACTACGCGCGGCTCACCGCCAGCGCGGCGGCCGGGACGCGGGAGCTGACGGTCTCCCCCTCCACCGACTTCGTCGCCGGAGAGCTGGTGCTGCTGCATCAGTCCACCGGCCTCACCCCCGCGCCTCCCTCGGGAGCCCAGGGACGGCTCAACCTCGAGACCTCCACCGTGGGCCAGTTCGAGTACGCACGCGTGGAGGCCGTCTCTCCCGGAGCGCTGCGACTGACCGCTCCGCTCATCAACAGCTACCCGCCAGGTGTGACGCAGGTGGTGAGCGTGCCCGAGTACACCGATGTCCAGGTACTCACCGGCGCCTCGCTGCAAGCACTCCCCTGGAATGGCAGCACGGGTGGCATCCTCGCCATGCTGGTCTCCGGCACCCTGAGCAATGACGGCCTCATCTCCGCGGACAGCGTGGGCTTTCGCGGCGGCCCCTACATCAACCAGGCCAACCTCAACGACTGCCCTCCTGACCCGGACCTCTCCCTGCCCCAGGGTGGCAGCATCAAGGGAGAAGGGCTGGTGCCCGAGCGCTTCGGCACGGCCTCCGGGCGGGGCAACCTGACCCTCGGTGGCGGCGGTGGCAGCTGTCACAATTCCGGAGGCGGGGGCGGAGGCCATGCAGGCCTCGGAGGCAGGGGTGCTTTCTCGGTCGACCCTGCTCAGAACGTGGGAGGCCTGGGCGGAGCGGCGGTGGACTACCTCCCCCACGAGCGTCTCCTGTTCGGAGGAGGGGGCGGCGCGGGCCACGGCAACAACGACCGCGGGACCAGCGGCGGTACGGGTGGAGGGCTGATCCTCATCCGGGCCGGCGCGGTGACGGGGACCGGACGCTTCAGCGCCAGGGGCATGGCCGTACCTCCGACGACTGGAACCGGAGATGACGGGGCAGGCGGGGGCGGCGCGGGCGGGGCCATCTCCCTGCGTGCCTTGGGAGAAGTGACGTGCGGCGGCGCGGAAGCCTCCGGCGGCTCGGGCGGAAACACCATCCATCCCACCATCGCCGTCGGTCCCGGCGGAGGGGGTAGCGGGGGCGTCATCTTCCTGCAGGGCGCATCCCTCGCCTGCCCCACGGTGGTGCTCGCCGGCGCACCCGGGCGCTCGCTGGCCACGGGCACCAGCCGCGGAGCAGGCCCGATCAGCCTCGATGGCGGCACCTCCTATGGCTCCGCGCAGCCCCTCTCCGCGCCCTTGCGGATGCCAGCCACGCCCACGCTGACGCAGCCGGCGGATGGGGCCCCCCTGGTGGAACAGCGCACCCGGCTCGAGGGCGTGGCCGAGCCCGATGTCCGAGTCCATCTCTACCTGGATGGCCAGCCCTACGCGGAGTTGGTGCCCGATGGCTCCAGCGGAACGTTCGCCTACACGCCCCCCTCCGACCTCCCGCTGGGCGCTCGCGAGCTGAGCGTCTCCGCCGAGTTCCTGGGCCTCCGCAGCCCGCTCTCCCCACCGAGCCGCTTCGAGGTCGTGATGCGGCCCGTCCTCGTGCTGCCCGCGGAGGATGCGCGGGTGGACCCCACGCCGCTGCTCGCGGGCACGAGCCTGAGCGGCGCCACCGTCAGCCTCGAGATAGACGATGTCGAGGTGGCCCGTCTGCCCTTGGATGCCGAGAGGCGCTTCCTCTACACGCTCCCGGCCACGCAGGCGCTCGCCCCCGGCAGACACAGCGCCACCGTCCGCTTCTGGGATGCCGCGGGCAACCCGGGCCTCGCCTCTCCTCCCACGAGCTTCGAGGTGCTATCGCCCTCGGAGCTCGATGTCGGCTGCGGGTGCGGAGCCTCTCCCGGCACGGGGCTGGGAGCCATGGCGGTACTGCTCGGCCTGTGGGTCCTGCGTCGGCGCCACGGCCCGCCCTTCCCTCGTCGGCGCCAGTAGGCCCGAGTCGGCGAACCGGTACCGAACTGGTATGACAAGCAGACCAGTTCGGACAGAGTGCGCCCGACAGGGCCGCCCGGACGCGGGGGGCCTGGGCGCTCACCTCAGTGGATGCGCAGCATCGACGGGCGCTGGAAGACCCACGTCCTGCGCTTGCGCCCGTCCGTCGGTGTCCACTCCTTCTCGGAGACCTGGACGCTCGCCATCACCTCGTGGACCGTCACGCCCCACGCCCGGGCGATGTACACCCCCAGCAGCGCGGGCAGGTGCACCAGCAGCCGGCCCGCCGCCGTGTGCCCCGCCTCGTGGCAGGGGATGACGAGCAGGTCCGGGAACTTGCGCACCGGGCGCTCCGAGCCGTCCACCAGCGTCACCTCGTCCCGCTCGCCGACGAACTCCTGGAGCATGGCCAGCGTGAGCGGCGTGCCGGCGCGGTACCCGATGGGCAGCCCTCCCGGCTCGCCTCCGCACGAGAGCACCGCCAGGCCGATGTCCAGCCGCTTGTGCAGCTCGTAGCCCTCGAAGTTGAGCTGGTAGCGCTCCCACAGCCGGGCCTGCTCCGTGGCCCACCGGGCGATGTCCTCGCGCACCGCCAGCGGCTCCGCGTCATCGCGCGTGGCCACGTCCGTGGAGCCCAGCAGCGCCCCGGTGAACTCGCGCGAGTAGCGCGCTCGCAGCCCGCCCGCGGTGATGACCGACAGGCCCGCCCACCGCTGCATCGCGCCCGAGGCGATGCAGATGCGCCCGATGCACTGCCCGCTCGCATCCAGCACCGGCCGCACCATGGGCGCCAGGAACTCCATCAGCGCCGTGTTCACCCCGCGCGCCGTGTTGCCGATGCGCCGCAGCAGCTTCGTCGCGTCCAGCGTCTTCCAGTCGTTGGCCTCGATGACCGTCACCGGCTGCCCGGGGCGCTCCTCCAGCTTCAGCGTCACGTCCAGCGTGGGGGCGATGCGCCCCAGCAGCTCGGAGAACGAGATGCGCTCCTCCGACTCGGACCAGTGGTCCCACTGATCGCTGCGGTCCAGGAGCATCTGCTCCCAGTCGCGCTCGCGCGACAGCCACACGCGCACCCGGGTGCCGCCCTCGGGGAGCAGCTCCTCTGGATCCGCCGGCCGCAGGATGGGGTGCGCGCCCAGCCCGTTGTCGAACTCCAGGACGTGCGTCTCCTCCTGCTGGAAGGGCCGCGACACCACCCGCAGCCGCTCGCCCCACATGAAGACGGAGAAGAAGCCGATGCCGAACCGCCCCGCCGGCGCGAACCCGCTGGAGGCCAGCCCCGGGTAGTCCCGCCGCATGTCCTCCGTCGTCCAGTAGCTCGTCCCGAAGTCCAGCAGGTGCCGCGTCATCACCCGGTCCGTCATCCCCAGGCCCGTGTCCGCCACCTCCAGCCAGCGGCCGTTGGTGTCCCGGCCCATCCTCACCGTGATGGAGCCCCAGTCGTCCTTCAGCCCCGCCAGCGCCCGCCGCGCCCGCACCGCATCCGCCGCGTTCTGGATGAGCTCGCGCAGCGGAACCGAAGGGTCCTTGCGGTAGAGCTGCGCCCCGCCGATCTGCGCGATGAGGCTGGGCACCTCGGAGACGTGCACGCGCGCGTCCACCGGCGTCCACCCCTGCGTCCTCACGTGGTTGGCCAGCCGCCCCGCATCCTCCGCGTCCACCACGCCGCGAGCCAGGAAGCGCGGCCGGCCGCTCGCCGACAGCAGCACGTCCACGTCGTGCAGATCCCGGTCGATCTTCCGCAGCGCCTCGAAGCACGCCCAGAACATCTCCGCCTCGCCCCGCGCGAAGGGCTCTCCGGCGGTATAGAGGAGGCGGTCATGCACCAGCGTGGGCCGGCTGAGCTTGCGGCGGCGCTCCTCGACGAGCACCGTGTCCGCGGCCCGCAGCGCGGCGGCCACCTTCAGCGCATCCACCGTCCAGTCCGGAGGCAGGGGCTGGGGCGCCTCGAGCCTGCGCGCCGCGAACGCCCGGCTCACCTCCGCCACATCCCAGCCGTGGCTGTATGCCAGCTCCCCGAGGATCTCCCCGAACTGCCCCTGGAGCGCCGCATCGTCGACGAGCCGCAGCTCCTCTCCGCCCGGGCCCTTGTAGGGCGCCAGCGCCAGCTTGCGCGCGTGCTTCACGGCGAGCACCTGGAGCGCCTCCTCCGTGGCCATCCGCACGTACTCCGGCGTGGGGCGCGCCATCTCCACCGGCGTGGGCGAGCGCTCCGTCTCCCGGCGGATGCACGTGGCCAGCGCCTCCTTCCACTCCTGCCTGGTGTGCAGCTCCGCCTCGCCGCCCGGCAGGCCCGCCAGCCCGTGGCCCAGATCGTAGAGGATCAACGCGCCGCCCAGCACGAAGGCCTCGGCGGCATTGAGCGGGTACTCGGGCCCGAGGATGAGATCGACCCGCTCCCAGAGCGCGCCAAAGCGGCTGCCGCCCTGCGGCTTCAGCGTGGGGTAGGCCGCCCGGAGCTGCTCGGCGATCTGCTGGGCGTGCCGCCAGGAGCACCGCAGCTGCTCGCGCAGGTGGGCCCGCGCCGCCTGGGCCGCGTCCCCCGCCCGATCCCCCAGTGTCCGCTTCCAGAGTTCCGTTCGCTCGTAATCGAACATGGGCCCCAGGATACGGGCCCGCAGCCACCGGGGGCTACTTTCAAGCCCGCCCTGTCAGCCGGGACGAAGCAGGAGCCCGGGGAAACCGGAAGGTGCCGCGAGCAGGGCGCGCCTCCACGGCCTCCACGGGGCTCCCCGGGCCCGCGAAGTGCGCGGCCAGCGCCTGGGCCCGCGCCCAGACGTCGTTGGAGTAGTCCTCGCCCGTGGTGCCGCGATCCATGTCCTTGATCGTCCGCACGTTGGAGACGCCCGAGTCGTACGCCACCAGCGCGCCCCGGAGCTGCTGCTCCGCCGGCCACCCCGGGTGCCGGGCCCTCACCACCTGGAGCAGCTGCCCGAGGACCTGCGCCGCCTGGTCGATGTGCTCGGCGCTGTAGGCGCCGCCACGGGGGCGGTGATAGCGGGAGTCGAGCTGCATCAGCCCGAAGCACTCCCCTCCCCCGCCCAGCCCGTTGCCGTCCAGCTGCGCGCCCGCGCGAGACTCGCGGCTGGCGATGGCGGCCAGCAGCGCCGGCGGCAGCCCATGCTTCAGCGCGGCGGCCTCGAAGGCGGACTGGTGCTGGAGCAGCCGGGGCAGGTCCGTCCGCGCCAGCTTGTGCGAGGCGCAGATGCCGGCGCACAGCCCGTCCTGGCGCGCGGTGGCCACCGAGGCCCCCGTGGGCAGGAACTTCCAGAGGAGCGCGTTCGCGTCCGAAGCCGTGGCGGCGGCCTCCCTCAGCCGGGACTCGCGGGTGTCGCTCGTGCGTGCCGTACGGTTCTGCATGGTGTGGTCCCTGGAAGCGCCCGTTACCGTCCGGCCAGAGGGGGGAGCTCTGCCTGCAATTGTCCAGGAGGCCGCAAAAAAGTTTCTGCGCACTGCGTCAAGAAGGGGGGAAGCCGCCTGTTTCCGCTGCCCTACCACGCCCGGGCCGCCGCGCCAGACCGAGGCCCGCGCGGCGATTAGCGGGGGTTTTGGACGGCATTTCTCCTCAAGGGGTGAAGAGCTTGTCGGCCAGGGCGGCGCGCGTGTCGGACTTGATGGCGGTGAAGCGCAGGGTGCGCTGGCCATCGCGCCACACCTCGATGCCGCGAGGCATCCACTCCCCGGTGGCCGGCGAGGTGTAGTCGATGAAGCGCACGTCCCACGCCGGGCCGGTCTTCTCCTTCCAGCGCACGCGCGCCGGGCGGAAGGCGTCCTTGTAGATCCAGAACTGGGGCTTGCTCTCGTCGGGCTCGCCGAGCACGTAGGCCACCTCGCCCCCGAAGCGCGCCAGCGAGGTGGTGCGCGTGGCGATGCCCAGGCTCTGCAGGTGCTGCTCCACGGCATCCCGCGTGTCCAGGTCGTGGTCCGAGGAGGCGCGCACCGCGAGGATGGGGCACAGCTGGCTGATGGCCGCGGACAGCACGGCCAGCTCGGTGCCCTCCACGCGCCGGCGCGCGCCGGCCTGCACCACCGCCACCTTGTTGCCGTCGGGCACGGACACCTCGAAGCGGCAGCGGCCCGGCGCCTTCAGGAGGATGGAGCCGTCGGCGACCAGCTCGGAGCGGTCCGTGGGCAGGTTCAGCGCCGCGGCGGCCTCCTTCACCGCGGGCCCCGAGAAGACGAACGAGCCGTCCACCCGCGCCGAGGACGGGTAGGTCTGATCCTGCCCACCCACCATGCGCCGCAGGATGGAGCCCCCAGGCAGCACATACGCTCCCGCGCCCAGCGCGGTGAGCACTCCCACCAGAACGACGAGTCGCTTCACGGCTTCTCCGCCTTGACGATCTCGCCCAGCCACTCGAGCAGCGGCCCGCGCAGCTCCGGCCGCTTCAGGGCATAGGCGATGTTGGCCTTGAGGTAGCCCACCTTGTCACCCGCGTCGTAGCGCAGGCCCTTGAAGCGGTAGCCCAGCAGCCCCTGCTGCTTCTGCAGCGTGGCCAGGCCGTCGGTGAGCTGGATCTCCCCGCCCACGCCCGGCGGCTGGTTCTCCAGGATGCCGAAGATGTCCGGCGGCAGCACGTAGCGGCCGATGACGGCCAGGTTGGACGGCGCGGTGCCGCGCTTGGGCTTCTCGACGATGCGGTCGATCTGGATGACGCCGTCGGCGATCTCCTTGCCGGCGGCGATGCCGTACAGGTGCGTCTCGCTGTCGGGCACCTCCATCAGCGCCACCACGCCCTGCTTGTACTGGTGGAACACGCGGGCCAGCTGCCGGATGCCCGGATCCTCGGAGTCGATCATGTCGTCTCCGAGCATGACGCCGAACGGCTCGTTGCCCACCAGGCCCCGGGCGCACAGCACGGCGTGGCCGAGCCCCAGCGGCTCCTTCTGCCGCACGCTGAGCACGGTCACCATGTCCGAGATGGCACGCAGCTTGCGGAACTCCTCCTCCTTGCCGCGGGCCTTGAGCGTGGCCTCCAGCTCCACGGCGAGATCGAAGTGGTCGATCATGGACTCCTTGCCGCGACCACTGATGAGGATGACGTCGGTGATGCCCGCGGAGACGGCCTCCTGGACGATGTACTGAAGCGTCGGCGTGTCGACGATGGGCAGCATCTCCTTGGGGATGGCCTTGGTCGCAGGGAGGAAGCGCGTGCCCAACCCCGCGGCGGGAATCACGCACTTGCGCAGCAGGGGCTCTGTCTTGGGTGTAGGAGCGGACATAGGGGTGCCCAATCTAGTGATGGCCCCCCGAGGCATCAAGGCGGATAGGATGCGCCCCCCATGCCTCACCGATTGATGCTCCTGCTGGCGCTGTGTCTGTCCACCACCGTCCACGCCCAGGCCGAAGTGGAGGACCTCAGAGACGTGATGAGCGCGCGCGCCTATGCCATGGGCGGAGCCTACCGGGCGCTCGGCATGGGCACGGAGGCCGTGCTGGGAAACCCCGCCGCCATCGCCATGTGGCAGATGTACCGCATCGAGATGCACGGCGCCTGGGACACCCACAACAAGGACGCCTTCGGCGGGGTGGCCCTCATGGACGCCAAGACGAGCCAGCTGGCCGCCGGGCTGGACTACCACATCCTCAGCCTGCGCAACGGCGAGGGCCGGGCCACGGCCCACTACAGCACGCTGGCCTTCGCCCTGCCCATCACCCCCGGCGTCATGGTGGGCACCTCGGTGCACTACCTGCGGATGAGCAGCCCCCGGCAGGCCAACTCCACCACCGTGTCCGCCGGCCTGCTGCTGCGCCTGTCCGACGGCATCAGCGCGGGCTTCTCCGCCCACAACCTCATCGACACGCAGAACGAGGAGCTGGGGCGCTACTACTCGGCCCACCTGGGCTTCATGACGGGGCTGCTCACCCTGGCCGGGGACGTACGCGCCGACTTCGAGTCACGCGAGGAGCGGATCTTCACCTACAGCGTCGGCGGCGAGTACATCCTCGGCCAGACGCTCCCCTTCCGCGTGGGGTACACCTATGACGGGTTCCAGAAGGCCTCGCAGCTGGGCGTGGGCCTGGGCTTCCTGACGGGCGAGGGCGGCGGCATCGACATCGGCTACCGGCACGACCTGGGCGGGGAGAAGGGCCGGCTGGTGGCCCTCACCATCAAGCTGCAGGTGGGCTGAGCGGCCCGCCTCAGGACGCGATGCGAAGCTGGAAGTAGCGCTCGGAGGCGGCGAAGCGCACCAGCTCCACCACCTCGCGCTCCAGGGCGCGCTTCATCTTCAGCGCCGCGAGCGCCGGCCCCACCGCGCCGCAGGCGATGAGCCCCGCGCGGTTGGAGGAGTCTCGCGCCGCGTCCGCCATGGCGGACACGTCGAACTCCCGCGTCGCGGGGCCGAAGAGCGCCGCGGCCCGCTCGAGCTGGCGGGTGGACAGCGTCTCTCGCACCACGCGGGCCTCGAGGCTGTGGGACTGCCCGTCCTTGAGCACCGTGGAGAGCAGCGCCAGGCCGCGCAGGACCTGGTCCTTCTTGAGGCTGCGCAGGGCGAGCAGGTCCGGCTCCAGGCAGATGAGCGCGCGGCCGGCGTAGAAGCGCAGCTCCGCGGCCGGCAGCACCTGGCGCACCGCCTGCCTGCCCACCAGCAGCCGCGGGGTGCTCGAGAAGACGAGCGAGAAGGGCGGGCCGTTGTCCTCGGAGAGCACCACCTCCGGCGGCTCGATGCCGAGCAGGCGCTGCGTCGTCTCGAGCGCCTCCTTGGCCACGGGCGCTCCGGGCCCGAGGCTCGAGCGCACCGGTTCGTTGGTGCCGGCGGCCCGGCCATGCACGGGGAAGAGCCGGCAGAGCGCCACCCCCACGCACGTGAGCAGCTCTCCCGCCGGAGAGCGGAGGATCGGGTGGCGCAGCCCCGAGCGATCGTCCAGGGAGAGCGGGCGGCGCGGAGGACGGATGTGGGTGCCCTCGCGCCCCTCGAGCGCGTCGGCGATCTCCCGCATCAGCACGGCGCGCTCGGCGTCCCCGCGGCCCTCGAAGTAGTCCGCGATCTGGAGGTAGAGCTCGGCGTCGAGCGGGTACTCGCGCACCTTCTTGAACACGGCGGGCTCGGCCGTGGGCCGCTCGGGCGGCGGGGCCTGCGGGGACTTGGGCGCGGGCGCTCCACGCGCGCGAGCCACCCGGCGCACGGGCTCCATCCTTCCGGGAGGCGCCTCCCAGGAGATGAACGACGTGTTCTGGACGGGGCCCGCGCTGTAGGCGGGGGCCTCATCGGTCTCCCGGGGCGAGACCTTGGAGAAGGCGGACTCCGGTGGCTCCTGACGCTTGGGCGAGCGCGGGCCTTGCGAGGCGCTCGGCTCCTGCGAGGAGGCCCCCACCGCGGGGCGGTTCCCGGTGCCCTTCGGCGTCGGCACGCTCCAGGCCGCTGGGGCCTGGGCCTGAGGCGGTGACTTCATCGCGCCCCGTCGCCCCGGAGCGGTGTCCTCGGAGGGGGGCTTGGAGCGTGCGGGCGGCGGCTCCGGCTCGGGAGGAGGCGGTGGTGGCGGCACGGCCTCCTGCGGGAGGGCGGGGCGCAGCTTCCGCATCCGCGCGGTGGGCTTCTCCGTGCTGACCTTCGGCGCGGGCGCCTTCTCCGGGGCGGCCTTCTCCAGCGCGGCCTTCGCCTCGGCGGGCGGCGGGGGCGGAGTCGCGGCGCTGCCCGGTGCGGGCTTGGAGTCCTTGGCGTCCTTGAGAGGACTGACGAGCTGCGCGGGGCGCTTCATCGACCAGGCCGACAGGAACGGACTGGTGTGGTCCGCCTCGTCCTCCTGCTCGTCCCCGAGGAGCGCGTCCAGCTCGCGGGAGGCGCTCAGCGCCGCGATGTCGACCTTCTTGCTCGTCCTCTTCTTGGGAGCGGCGGCGGGCGGTGGAGCCTTCTCGGACGGAGCGGCCGGCTGGGGGACCGTGACGGGCTCCGTCTTGAGCTCGGAGCCGGGCACCGACCCGGGAGGCACGAACCCCTCTGGCGCCTCGGTCGCCGTCGTCTCCTCGTCGGAGAAGGGCATCTTGTCGCCGGGGAACGTGACCGCGGAGAACTCGATGGTCGGCCGGGCGTGATCGGGGATGCTGGAAGCTGTCGCCCCTTCGTGGATGTCCGTCTTGGGCTCGTCTCCGATGGGGGGATGAGCCTGGCCCGAGGGGGTCAGCTCCAGGTTCCCAGGCGCCGGGATGAGGATCTGCGGCCGTGCGCCGGTGCCCTCGCGGCGAGGCGGAGGAGGAGGACTGCGCGGCGGCTCCGGAATCGGGGGCACGCTCTTGTCCTCGAGGGAGCGCCGCAGGTTGTCCGCGCGCCGGGAATACATCTCCGCGCGGGCCGAGTCCTTGAGCACGTTGTGGCAGAAGCTGGCCAGCCGCTGCCAGGTGCGCAGGCGCTCCGCCTCGTCCTCCATGGCGGAGGCGGCATTGTCCAGCGCCCAGGCCGCCTCGCCGATCTGTCCATGCTCGGTGAGGCGGTCGGCCAGCAGCAGCCAGGCGTCCTTGTGGCCGGGCTCGAAGCGCACGGCCTGCCGCAGCTCGGTGAGCGCGCCCTCCGCGTCCCCGGCGTCCTCGAGGGTGGCCACCAGCTCCATGCGGGCCAGCCGCGCCGAGGGGCCTCGGGGCTCGCGGGAGATCTGCTCGCGCAGGAGCTGGCTGAGCGCGCCGCGATCCTTCAGCTGCCGCGCCAGCTCCAGGAGCCGCTCGCGCGCGTGGGCCTCAGTGGGCTCCTCGGCGAGCACCTCCGCCCAGGCCCACTGCGCCAGCTTCGGCTCCTTCAGCGAGTCGTCGGCCACGGTGGCGAGCACCCGCAGCGCCTCGAGCCGATCCGGAGAGCGGCGAGGAGCGGCGGCGAGCGCGGCCCGCAGGCGGTTGGCCATGATGGTCCGCTCGGGGCCCGGCACGCAGCGAGCCAGGCCCGCGAGCACCAGGAGCATGCCGGGCGTGAGCGCCTCGGCCGTCTCGAAGTCGGCCTTGGCCTGGGTCTGCTCACCCGCCTCGAGCGCGCGCTCGGCGCGGGTGAGGTAGGCGGCGGCCCGGGCCTTGGGCGTGCGAGCGGTCTGCACCGCCTCGTCGAGGGCCCGGCGCACCAGGGTGGGATCTCCGCGCTGAGACAGGAGCCGTACCTGCTCCTTCAGGGCATCGCGATCGCCCGTGAGGGTGACGATCTCCCGGTAGATGCGCGCGGCGCCCGAGGGATCGCTCAGCTCGTCCTCCATCAGCTCCGCGAGCCGGGTGAGCGCCTCGGCGCGCAGCAGCGGCTCCTTCGCGCGATCAGCGCGGGACAGATAGAGCTGCGCCAGCTCGCGCCAGGACTTGCGGGCGATGAGCTGCGCCTCCAGGCGCTGCTCGGCCAGGGGATCCTCTTCTTCCTCCTCCCCTACCTCCTCTTCCTCGTCGACTGGGGGAGGCGGAGGCTCCTCGGACGCGGCCTCCTGCTCGGGGGGCTCCTCTGCTTCGGCCTGGGCGACAGGCGGCGCGGAGTGAGGGGCCTCCTCCTCGGGAAGCTCGAGCAGCTCGGTGAGCGGCGAGCCGTCACCCGCCCTCAGCTCATCGCCGCCCTTCTCTCCGTCCTCGGGAGCTGCAAGGGCCTCTCCGTCGTCGTCTTCTCGCGAGGGCTGCTGGGAGCTCTCGAGCGGCAGGGAGACCGCAGGCATCATGAGCTCGGTGGGACGCCCGGCGGCCCGGTCAGACTCGAGGCTGCGCGCGGCAGCAGGGGCCTCCGCCGGAGGGGCCGCGGGCGGGGGACTGGCTGGAGCCGAGACCTGGGGCGACGGAGCCGAGGCTCCAACCGGCTCCGGAGCGGGCGGAGGCGCGGCCGGAGCCGGAGCGGGCAGAGGCACGTTGACCCCAGGCTCCGAGACGCCGCTCAGGTTCTGCTCGGAGGATGCGGCAGCGAGCATGGCCTTGAGCAGGGGCAAGGACATCTCGACCGTCGCGGTGTTCCTGGGCGCTGGGATGTCGGCCGGAGCCTCCTGCGAGGAGGTGGCCTCGGAGGAAGTCGGGTCGATCCGCGGGGGGATGAGCTTCAGCTCCTCCAGCACCTGTCGCGCCTGGGCATCCCGGCCCAGCCGGGCCGCCGCGCTCATGCACACCGACGCCGCCGCGGTCAGCACCGCCTCGGATGCGCCCGACGCGTGGAGCACCCGGAGCCCATCCAGCCGCACGGTGAAGGCGCCCACGGCGTCCTCCATCTGCTCCAGGTAGTTGGCGGCCTGGCCGTAGCTCTCCGCCGCGCGCGCCAGGTTGCGCAGCTGCTCGGCCTGGATGCGAGCGCGCCAGCTCGCGGCCCGGGCGGCGCGGTAGTACTCCCCGCGATGGAAGGCCTCCTGCGCCTCGCGCTCCAGGGAGGCCACCAGCGCCTCCCACCGTCCGGTGCGCTCCAGCAGCGCCTGAAGCACCCGGCGAGAGGCATGATCATCGGGCACGGCGGCGAGCAGCGCCTCGAGGACCTCGATGGCCCGGGACAGCTGATCCACCTTGCGCAGCACCCGCGCGAGCTGCCGGCGCACGTCGCGGCGCGCCAGGCCCTCCACCTTGTCGACGGCGGAGGACAGCAGCGTGATGGCGGCGGCCTCGGTGCCGGCCCGGAGCGACACGGTGACGAGCGCCGAGGCGAGCCGCCGCGTCATGGGCAGGGAGCGGGTGGCGCGCACCAGCTCGCCGAAGGCCTTGGGGGCCTGGCGCTCGCTCAACAGACGGAAGGCCACCTGGAGGTGCTGCTCCACCCGGCTCTGCACCCGGCTGGCATCCGCTGGAGACAGGCCCTCCACGGCGAGCGTCTCCTGGCGGGCACCGGGCTCCCCGGTCTCGGTCTCGCTCTTGCCGTTTCTCACGCCACCCATCGCTGGGGCAGTCTACACACGATGCCCCCTCCGGTCGTCACTGTCCTCCTTCCCGCCCGCAACTCGGCGCCCACGGTCGCCCGAGCCGTGGAAAGCCTGCTCGTTGGCACGCTGAGTGACATCCGGGTCCTCGCGGTGGATGACGGCTCCACGGATGACACACGCGGCGTGCTCCAGGGGCTGGCGGCTCGGGACACCCGGGTGGAGGTGCTCGACGGCGGAGGCCGAGGGCTGGTGGCCGCGCTCCAGCTCGCGCTCTCCCAAGCCACATCCCCCTACGTGGCCCGCATGGACGCGGATGACGAGGCCCTGCCTCGCCGGCTGGAGGCCAGCGTGGCGGCCTTGGAGGCGGACTCCCACCTGGCGGGAGTGGGCACGGCCGTGGAGCTCTTCCGGGAGGACCAGCCGGTGAGCCCCTCGCTGCAAGCGTACGCGGCGTGGCTCAACGGGCTCACCACGGCCGAGGCCCTCTTCCGCGAGCGCTTCATCGAGAGTCCGCTGTGCCACCCCTCGGTGTGCCTGCGGCGAGAGGCGCTCCTGGCCAGCGGAGGATGGGAGCACGGCAACTTTCCCGAGGACTACGCGCTGTGGCTCAAGCTGCTACACGCCGGACATGGCCTGAGGAACCTGCCCGAGGTGCTGCTGCGCTGGCGGGACAGCTCGGGGCGGCTGACGCGGACGGACCCGCGGTACGACGTGCGGCGCTTCACGTGGGTGAAGGCGCGATACCTGGCGCTCGGTCCCCTGGCTGGCGGGCGGTCGTGCACGGTGTGGGGCGCGGGGCCCAGCGGGCTGACCCTCACCCGGTTCCTGCGAGAGGAGGGCGTGGCCGTGCAGCGCCTCGTCGACGTGCACCCGCGCAAGGTGGGCACCCGCATCGAGGGCATCCCCGTGGTGTCGCCGGAGCAGCTGGGGCCGCCCGCTGGAGAGCTCCTCCTCGTCTGCGTGGGCATCCGCTGGGCCCGAGAGGAGATCCGCGCGGACCTCACCGCCCGCGGCTGGGTGGAGGGCGTGGACTTCCTGTGCGCGGCGTGACGGGGGCAATGGGGCCCTCGGGCACGGGCACGCCGGCCTCGGTGAAGAAGCGCCGCAGGTCCTCGGGCACCGGAGCCTCGAGGCGCAGAGGCTCGCCGGTGCGCGGGTGTGCCAGCTCCAGCGCCTGCGCGTGCAGCAGGCAGCGCGGCGCGGGAATCCCCCCGGCCTGAGAGGCCCCTCCGTAGCGCGCATCTCCCAGGATGGGCCTGCCCAGCGCCGTGAGGTGCGCGCGCAGCTGGTGCGTGCGCCCGGTCCGAGGCAGCAGCTCCACCAGGCAGAACGCCTCGCCCGCGTACAGGGTCCGGAAGTCGGTGTACGCGGGCACTCCGTTGGCGGCATGGCTCGCGCGCCAGCGCCCGGGACGTGACGGGTCCCTCGACAGCGGGAGCTCCACCGTGCCCGACTCGGGGAGCCCCGGGCCGGTGGCCGCCACGTAGCGCTTGCGGGCATGGCCCTCGCGGAACTCCGCCGCCAGCGCCGTCGTCGCCTGGGGCGTCTTGCCGAAGACGGTGACGCCCGACGTCTCCCGGTCCAGCCGGTGCACGAGCCCCGCGGGCCGCCCCAGCTTCTGGCTCACCCGGTCCACCAGGCTCTCGCCGACGCGCCCTTCCGTGGGCTGCGCGGTGATGCCCGCGGGCTTGTCCACCGCGACGAGCTCCTCATCCTCGAACAGGATGCCGAGCGCCGGAGGCGGAGCCGGGGCCGCGAGCGAGCTGCGCCCCGCCTCCTCCAGCACCACCGCGACCACCTGCCCCGCGCGCAGGCGGGCATCGGCCTCCCGGCAGCGCCGCCCCGCGAGGTACACGGCGCCCGTCTCCACGAGGCCTCGGGCCACCTCCACGGTCATCCCGAGCTGGGCGGCCACGGCCTCCACCACGGAGAGCCCCACCAGCACGCCCTCGACCTGAAAGGTTCTGCGCTTCACGGGTGGCCCTCCGAGCGGCACTCCATGCCCTGCAAACCCTTCCATGTCGACCGCTTCCTGCATAGGGTGCCCGCCATGGACCGTCCCGTGCACTCCGTTCGCGCGAGGCTGGACGACTTCCTCGCCGAGCTGGCAACCCTGCACTACCGCCACGGCGCAGGACTCTCGACAGACCTGCCCGTCAGCGCGCTCCACGCCAGCTTCCCCGAGGTCTCCGACCCCGACACCTTCTCCGCCGCCACCGAGGCCCTGGAGAAGGCCCGAGCCAAGAATGATGTGCTCGCCGTGCGCCGCCTCCAGCTGCTGCGAGAGCTGGTCGCCGGCCAGGTGGAAGAGGCGCTCGCCGCGCGCGACGTCGAGGCCGTCGCGAAGCTCGAGGCCCAGGCCCGCCTGCCCGTGGATGACCAGACCCTCTCCTTCGGCGAGGTGCTGAGCCAGCTTCCCCAGGAGACGCAGCGAGGCCGCCGCGCCCTGCTGGAACGGGCCGTGGGCAACTTCCTGTGGGGCGAGCGCGGCCGCTATGGCGCACGGCGCGAGGCGGCGCTGCGGACCGCCGAGCGGCTGGGAGCCAGGAGCTACCCGCTGCTGCGAGACGACGTGTCCGGCATCGCCCACGACAAGCTCGTCGAGGCGGCGGAGGAGACGCTCCGGCGCACCGAGGACGCGTACCGCGACGTGCTCGGCTACGTGCTGCGCAAGCTGGAGCCCACCCTGCGCCCGCTGCCCGGCGGGGACGCGCGCCGGCATGATCTCCAGGCCGCGCTCCAGTCCCCGTGGATGGACAGCTTCTTCCGGCGCGAGGACTTGATGCCCGCCGTGACGCGCTGGCTGAACGAGTGGAACCTCCCGCCCGCCGCCAACGGCCGCATCCGCATCGATGACGAGCCGCGGTCCGGCAAGGCCCGTCGCCCCTTCGTCGCCGCGGTGCGCGTCCCGAGCGAGGTGCGCCTGGTGATCCACCTGGAGGGCGGCATGGACAGGCTCGGGGGGCTGCTCCACGAGTTCGGCCACGCTCAGCACCTGGCCCACATCTCGGAGACGGCGCCGGTGGAGCTGCGCCGGCTGGGAGATGCCTCGGTGACGGAGGCCTACGCCGCGCTCACCGAGCGGCTCCTGCTCTGCCCCGAGTGGCTCAAGCGCTACCTCCACCTGCCGAGCACTCCGGCGCGGGACACCGTGCGACTGGCGGCCTTCCAGGCCCTGGCGGTGATGCGGCGCCACTGCGCGAAGCTCTCCTACGAGCTGTCGCTCACCACGCGCGGCGCCTCGGAGGAGCGAGCCGAGGAGTACGTGGCGGGCCAGCGACGCGCGCTCTTCGTGGAGCCGCACCCGGGCTTCTTCCTGTTCGACGTGGATCCCCAGCTGTACTCGGCGCGCTACCTGCGCGCGTGGGCGCTGGAGACGCGCCTCACGGCCCGGTTGATGGAGCGCTTCAACGAGGACTTCTGGCGCAACCCCTCCGCCAGCGCCTGGCTGAAGGGGCTGTTCTCCCGCGGAGGTACGGACGACGCGGAGGCACTCTCCACGGAGGTGTCTGGCGCAGCCCTCTCCCTGCCCGAGGCGGGAGCCCGCCTCGTGGCCATACTCAATGGGTAGGAGCTGGCGGCCGGCTACTTCTTCTTGCGCAGCGCGCGGACGATCTTGTCCTTGGCGGGGTTGCCCGAGGACTCGGCGGCGCGAGCGGCGGCGACCTTGGGCTTGCTGCCCGACTTCGTCTGACCGGTGCGCTCACGCATGGCCTTCATCAGCTGCATCTCGATGACGAGCAGCTCGTCGGCCAGCTCCTCGTTGTTGCCCGCCGCACGGGGGAGCGGAGCCTTGGTGCTCGGAGCGCCAGCGCCGTGACGCATGCGCAGCACCTTCTCCTCCTCGGACGTCAGGGTGCGCGTCTTCTCCAGCGCCGCCTTGACCTCCTTCGTCGTCACCGTGCTACTACCAACCTTGCGCTCCATCTCCGCTCCCTTGAAATGGCGCCATCTGAACACCTGAGCATGTCAGACGCGTCTGGGCCGCAACCAGTGGGGATTCTAGAAGACGCAAGAGGTCGGTCAAATTTTCTTCCAACAGGGTGATCCCCGTCTGTAGCAGGCCAACGCTTGGCCTACATGCGGAAGCCCACCCCAACGAAGGCCGATCCCAGCTCCTGGCGCTCCCCGGACAGCGGGTCCCCCTGGGTGGAAAAGCTCTGATATCGCGCCTCGGTGGAGAGGAAAAATCCCTGGCCGAGCTCCACCCCCACCCCGCCGCTCAGCTCCGCTCCCACCAGCATGTTGGAGGAGGCCATGGCCTGGTAGGCCACCGACTGCAGGTGGGGGACCAGGAGGCTGGCGCCCAGGCCCACGAAGGGCCGGATGGTCGAGTCCCTCAGGGGGGTGAAGCGCACCGCCACGGGCGTGGCCGTGGTGAGGAACTGGCTGGAGGCCACATGCCCGCCCACCTCGGCCAGCGCGTCCGCATGCCGGTAGGACCAGCCCACCTCGGCGGCGTACCCCGCCACGCGACCCTTGGGGGTGCCCGTGAGCAGGAAGGCCCCCACGGGGGCCACGGTGAACCCCAGGCTCTGGCTGGAGGCCCAGGCCGGGGAAGTCACCAGACTTGGAATCAGCAGCACGAGCAGCACGAGGCGGCGCATGGCTCCTGGGCAGAGCAAGCCCAAGGCCAGTCAGCACCGCCCGGATTTCAAGGACTTACAGACGCTCACGGGCTTGCGCGGTCCGCGGCTCGGACACGCCGGTCACAGCAGGCAGCCGAGCCACCCTATCAGGTAGGGCCCGGCGGCGCGCACCTCTCCCTACACTACCCCTCGTCCTCCGGGTCCGTCTCGCCGGGAGTGCCCGCGTCGGCGCCCGTCTTGGCGCGCGGGATGCCGAAGCGGTCGAGGGCGTCGGCGATGCCCTCGGGCTTGTCGGCGTCGGGGAGGAACTTCTCGGGCGGCTGCAGCTGGGGGTCCTGGCCGATGCCGGTGAGGGCGGACTCCAGGGACATGCGCAGGTCGGCGGCCTCGGGCGTCTTGTCGGCGGGCACCGTGAGGTGGCCATCCAGGCGCGTCTTGAGGACGACGGAGGTGGCGGCGTCCACCAGCACCTCGCCGTCCAGGCTCTTGGGCACGCGGTGCTCGAAGAAGGCCAGGCGGCGCTGGGTCGTCTCATCGCGCCCGTTCTTGGGCTCGAGCAGCGCGGGCAGCTGCTTGGGGGCGGAGGCGTCCACCTTGTCGCCCAGCTTCACCTGGTAGCGCCACGCGGTGCGGCCCTCATAGGTGATGGTGCCCTGGGGCTCGAGCAGCATGCGGCCCTGGAAGAGCGCGTCCATGTCTCGCAGGGCGCCAGTGAGCTCCGCGCGGGTGCGCTCGGCCATGCCGCGGTCTCGCAGACGCTGGCGGAAGGTGCTGTAGCGGTTGCGGGCGTACACCTTTCCTCCCACCCGCATCACCTCGAGGCCCTGGTCCCGACTGTTGTCCAGCTGACCATGGAAGTCGCCGCTGACGCCGCCCGGGCCGGCGCGCAGGGTGCGCGTCTCGGACAGGCGCACCGGCGGGGCCTCCTTGGTGGTCCACTCGAAGTCCACCTTGGCCTTGTAGGTGTGGGGCCCCAGGCGCTCGGTGACTTCAGCGGCCTCCATGCCGAGGATGCGGCGGGCGACGCGGGGGTTGTCGGCCACGTCCTCCGGAGGGAGCTTCTCGGCGGCCGAGGCCACCACCTTGGGAGGATCCTCGGGCGAGAAGATGCGGGCCTTGGCCGCCTTGTCGACGGGATCCGAGGTACAGGCCGCGGCGGTGAGCGCCAGGGCGGCAATGAATGTGGACCTCACGAGACGGCTCACAGATCCTCCGACATAAGGGCAGCGCAAGTTATGTGGCGCATACAGAGGCGGCAAGCGCCCCTTGCGCTCGGCTGTGCAAGGGATAGAACCCCGAACTCATCATGCAGAACCTGCGCGACAAACTCCTGAAGGCAGGCCTCGTATCCGAGGACCAGGCCAAAAAGTCAGAGACGAGCGCTCCGGCCCCCCGCCGCTCGCCCCCTGCCCAGACACCGCGACAGGAGGCCAGCGCGCCTCGGAGGGACGACCGCCCGCCTCGGCGGGATGACCGTCCTCCTCGGAGGGATGACCGCCCGCCCCGGCGGGATGATCGTCCCCCACGCCGCGATGATCGTCCACCGCACCGCGAGGGAGGCGGTGGCGGTCGCCCGCAGCACGGCCGGCCTGCCGCCACCGCGGCCGAGCGACCGATCCCCAAGCTGCCGCCGCTGCCGGGCTCCAAGGAGTACCAGCGCATCGAGTCGAAGAAGCAGCTCGAGCTGGACCGGGCGCTGCGCGAGCTGGTGATGGGCGCGCAGGTGCCGAGCGAGCCGGGCGAGACGGCCTTCTACTTCATGACGCGCAAGGGGCGGTTGCGCCGGCTGGAGCTGAGCCAGGCGCAGGCCAAGCAGCTCGAGGACGGGGCGCTCGGGGTGGTGGAGCGGCCCGAGCCCGCGCAGATCGAGCACGCGCTGGTGCCGGCGGCGACGGCTGAGCAGATGTTCGCGCTCTCGAAGAAGGCGGTGCGGTTCCTCAATCGCAAGGAGAACCCCATCGGCTTCATGAGCGACGACGACGTGAAGACGCAGCAGGCGGCCGAGGCCGCGGGCACGGCGCCGGAGATTGCCGACGAGCCCGAGGCCGACGAGGGCGCTGCGGCGGGCACGACCGAGTCCGCCGCCCCCACCACCGAGGGTGGCACGCCCGAGGGTGGCGGCACCGAGCCTCAGGCGCAGTAGCCCCCGCTGCACCATGCACGTCGTCGTGTGGCGTGTCCCGTGAAGAGCGCACGGGGCACCACTACGCCGCGATAGCGCTGGGCGCATCAGCGTGAAGGGATTCGCTTCTAGCGAGCATCAGAAATCACCTCGGAGAAGCCACGGACAGGCGTCAGCGGTCGAGATGGGGAACGTCCCTATGGGGCTCACCTCGTCACCCGACGACACAACCCTCTTCTATGAGGAGAGAAAGCCTGCCATGCCCGTACGTCCCGAGAACTTCTATCCTGGACTCGTCCTCCACCTAGCTCCAGCGGTGATGCTGGAATCCCCGTTGACGGACGTTTCCAATGGAAGGGAGTCAGGCGTCCGCCACAGCCACTTCTTCATCCACCTGGGGCGCTCATCTGACGGGCGTGGTATCTGGGTACCCGCCTACACAAGCGCTGGTCCAGGTCGTATCCAGGTACCTACGTCCGAGAAAAACGGTCACCCGAAGTGGGCCGCCGGTACGACCTACTGCCACAAGACCCAGTACTGGCAGGTGTCGGATGAAGTCGTGGACCGTGCCCAGGTATACGACCTGAGTTCAGATGCCTGCCCCAACACGGTCTCCGAGTTCCAGGTCCGAGAGTTGCTGACGCTCTTCCGCCTTCTGGCCCCATCTCACGAGAAAAACCAGAGCACCGGAGCCCCTCTCTAGGACCGACCTCAAGAATCCGAACCATCGGGGCTGGTGCAAGAACGCAGCTTGCACCACCCCGGCTCGACTGCTCAGTTGAACGCGTCGATGCCGGTGATGGCCTTGCCCAGCACGAGCGTGTGCACCTCGTGGGTGCCTTCGTAGGTGAAGACGCTCTCCAGGTTGAGCATGTGGCGCACCGGCGGGTACGCGTCCGAGATGCCGTTGGCCCCGTAGATGCTCCGCGCCGAGCGGGCAATCTCCAGCGCCGCCTTCACGTTGTTGCGCTTGGCCAGGCTCACCATCACCGGCGTCACCTTGCCCTCGTCCTTGAGGCGCGCCAGGCGCAGGCCCAGCAGCTGCGCCTTGACGATCTCCTGGAGCATGTCCGCCAGCTTCTCCTGCGTGAGCTGGTAGCCGGCGATGGACTTGCCGTCGAACTGCGCTCGCGACAGCGCGTACTCGCGAGCACCCTCGAAGCACGCGATCGCCGCGCCCGTCACCGCGAAGGCGATGCCCAACCGCGCGTTGTTCAGGCAGGACAGCGGCCCCTTCAGCCCCGTCACCTTCGGCAGCACGTTGCGGTCCGGCACGCGCACGTCCTGGAAGGACAGCTCGCTCGTCACCGAGGCGCGCAGCGAGAACTTCCCGGGAATCTCCCGCGCCGTGAAGCCCGGCATCCCCTTCTCCACCAGGAAGCCGCGCACCGACTCGGCGCCGCCCTCCTCCGTCTTCGCCCACACCACCGCCACGTCGGCGATGGCGCCGTTCGTAATCCACGCCTTGGTGCCGTTGAGCACCCACGTGTCCCCGTCCTTGCGCGCCCGCGTCCGCATGCCGCCCGGGTTCGAGCCGAAGTCCGGCTCGGTGAGGCCGAAGCACCCGATGAGGCGGCCCTGCGCCATGCCCGGCAGGAAGCGCTGCTTCTGCTCCTCGCTGCCGTAGGCGTGGATGGGGAACATGCACAGCGAGCCCTGCACCGACGCGAACGAGCGCAGCCCCGAGTCCCCTCGCTCCAGCTCCTGCAGGATGAGGCCGTAGCTGACGGTGTTCATGCCCGCGCAGCCGTAGCCCTGGAGGTTGGCGCCCAGCACGCCCATCTCCGCCAGCCCGGGCACCAGGTGCGCGGGGAATGTGCCGTCGCGGAAGTGCTGGCCGATGATGGGCAGCACCTCCTTGTCCACGAAGCGGGCCACCGTGTCGCGGGCGGCCTTCTCCTCGTCCGTCAGCAGCTGGTCGATGAGGAGCAGGTCGGTGATCTCCGCGCGCGGCATGGCTCTTCCTCGGGGTGACAGGGGTGCGCGGCTTGTAATCCCCGCTCCCATGCCAGTCAAACCACCTGCCCCGCGCTTCCCCGGCTATCCTGCCGCGCCATGACGACTCCTACGAAGATGGCGGTGGTGACGGGCGCCAGCCGCGGCATCGGCCGCGCGGTGGCGCTGGGCTTCATCAAGGAGGGCTACACCGTGTGGGCCATGGCCCGCTCGGCGGAGGCCCTCGAGGGGCTGCGGCGCGAGGCCGGCGAGGCCCTGCGCCCCGTCACCCTGGACGTGACGGACGAGGCGGCGCTGGTGGCCGCGTGCCGCACCGTGCTCCAGGCCGGCACACCGCGCGTGCTGGTGAACAACGCGGGCATCTCCATCTCCGCGCCGCTGACGAAGACGCGCACCGAGGACATGGCCCGGCTCATGGCCATCAACGTCACGGCGCCCTACCTCTTCTGCCGCGAGCTCATCCCCGCGATGGCCACGGCCGGCGGCGGGCGCGTCATCAACATCGGCTCGGTCGCCTCGGTGCGCGGCGTGCCGTACACGTCCGCCTACTGCGCCTCGAAGCATGCGCTGCTGGGCATCACCCGCTCGCTCGCCGTGGAGTACGCGCGCAAGGGCGTGACGGTGAACCAAGTGAACCCGGGCTGGGTGGACACGGACATGCTCAGCCAGGCGGTGGGCACCATCAGCAAGACCACGGGCCGCTCGGAGCAGCAGGCGCGCGAGACGCTCGCCGCCATGAACGCCACGGGCCGCGTCATCCGCCCCGAGGAGGTCGCCGCGACGTGCCTCTTCCTGGCCTCGGACGCGGCCGAGGGCATCACCGGCGCGGCGATCCCGCTGGCCGGCGGCGACATCTCCGGCTGAGTCCGGTCGACTGCCGAGACGGCAACCTCGACCCGGGGACGTTGCGGCGGGAAGAATCGGTGCCCAGCCTCCCGCCTCAACTCGAGTCGGGAGGTTCCTCGTGAGGTGGTCGTGGAGTGTGGTGGCCGGACTCTGTGTGATCTCGGGCTGTGGAGTAGAGAACGATCCCGAGACAGCCTGGGCCGGCCTGAGGAGCGAGCCATCCGCTCGGGTGCCCGCCAACATCGTCGTGGAACCAGGCGCGGTGGTGTTCCCGCGCACCACCGTCGGCGTACCGGTGACAACCTCCGTGCGCCTCCGCAATGACGGGGAGAGCATCACGCAGGTCCTCCTGGGCATCCCGGAGCCCTTCACCGTCGCGCTCACGTCGCTGAACCTGCCTCCCGGCGCGGAGCAGGCGGTCGACTTGCGCCTGGAGCCCGCGCAACCCGGCACCGCGGGAGCCGTCCTCCTGGTACAGGCGGAGGGTCGCCGCATCGAGCTCACCGTGCGTGGCGAGGTGGATCCGGCGCCCACCGGCGGCTCCGAGGACGACTCGAGCGGGCAGCTCGCCACGTCCACCTGCTCCGGCCCGGATGGCACCGCCCGGCAGGCCTGGTCCTACGTGCCGCCGCAAGACCAGGCGCTCGAGTTCACCGGCGCGGTGGACGCGCAGGGCCACCTCTACGCGACGGAGTGCCCGCGCTTCTGGGACACGGCCGAGGACGGCCCCATCGAGCTGCGCACCTGCCACCTGCTCTCGCTCGATCGGGACGGACAAGTGCGCTACCGGCGGCCCCTGTCGGGCAGCGAGTACGTGCGCGTGGACCTCATCGACGGTGAACACCTCTATGGCACCTTCGAGCGGACCTCTCCCCGGGTGACTTCACTGGCCGCCGCCAATGGGAGCGTGCGCTGGTCCACGCCGCTCTTCCCGCTGATGGACGCGGGGTGCCGGTGGGCCTACGTCTCCGCGCCCGTGCTCGCGCGGCCCAACGTGGTCGTCGCCGTGTACGCCCTCGGCGAGAACGTCACGTGCAACGCGCTGGTGGCCCTGAACGCGGACACCGGAGCGCTGGCGTGGAAGGTGAGCGCGGACTCGCACTTCTCCCAGCCCATCGCAGACAGCCGAGGCAACCTCTATACGAGCCACTACGATCGGGCCCGGGACCGCTCGAAGCTGCTCTCGTACACGGCCGCCGGAGCCGTGCGCTGGCAGGCCGAGCGCACCGGCGAGCGCGCACCCGTGGCCGTCAATGGCGGCGCGCTCACGCTGTCGAGCGAGGAGCTCGCCGATCCGGACACCGGCGCCTTCCGGGCCACGCTGGCCATCGCCGACATCCCCCGGTGGAGCCCCGAGGGAGCGCTCCCCTTCGGCCCCTCCCCGTACGCCGACGTGGCGCTGGGCGCGCGGGGCCTGCTCGCCGTGCCCGAGGGGCGCTGCACCGGAGCCACCTGCCCCACCGCGCCGCACGTGAGCGAGCGCTTCTTCTACGGGCTGGACGCCACGAGCGGCACGCTGCGCTGGACCGTGCCCATCGGCGGGTTCCCGTCGGCGCCCCTGCTCACCGCGCGAGACTCGCTGCTGCTGGTGGACCGGCCCGTGCCGGAGGACTGCGAGTTCGGCTGCCAGGGAGATGACTCCTACTTCGATTCCTACCTGCACGAGTTCTCCCTCGATGGTCGGGAGCAGGTGGCGTGCAGGCTCCAGGGCCAGGCGCCCTTCATCACGCCTCCGGCGCTCCACCAGGGCCGGCTGTTCCTGGGCGCGTGGCTCAACTGGGACATCAGCAACGAAGCGACGCGCGTCCTCGGCCTGCACGCCTATGACTTGAGCTCACCCACGGAGCCCGCCGCCACGGGCTGGGTGACGGAGGGCGGTGGCAACACGCGACAGGGCCGACCGAGCCCCTAGTCCCGGGACGCTTCCCCCTGGCGTCCCAACAGCCGCCGGAGAATCCGGTTTCCGTCAGGCTTCCAATTCCTGCAGGCATTCCGTCTGCAACTCGTGCCACGCTGAATACCGTGAGTGACACGCGCCTCCAGAAGCTGGCCTCCGCCGTTTTCTTCTCCGCCTCCCTGGTGGGGCTGCCCGCGGTCGCGGGGACCGTGAAGGGCAAGGTCCCCGTGGCGGATGCCCAGGAGGCGGAGCGGACGGTCGTCTATATCGAGCACATCCCCGAGGCGAGCCACCCCACGGCCGCGCCCGCGACGGCGAAGGTCTCCCAGAAGGGCGCCCGCTTCTCTCCAGGGGTGATGCCGGTGGTGAAGGGCACCTCGGTGGACTTCACCAACGACGACTACGTCACCCACAACGTCTTCTCCAAGTCCAAGGTGAAGCCGTTCGACCTGGGGCTCTATCCCAAGGAGCAGGCCAAGGTGGTGACGTTCGACCAGCCGGGAACGGTGGAGATCTTCTGCTCCATCCACCCGCGGATGAACGGCGTCGTCCTGGTGCTCCAGAACCCGCACTTCACCAAGCCCTCGGCGGACGGCAGCTTCACGCTGCCCAACGTGCCCGCGGGCGAGTGGAAGCTCCGGGTGTACCGGCCCGGCCTGGACAAGGAGCCCGTCACCGTGAAGGTGCCGGCCAAGGGCACCGTCGAGACGAAGCTCTGACGTCCCCAGCCCGCCGCGCCGGCTACAGCTTGTAGCGGCGCACCAGGGAGGCCACCTCGCGCGAGGCTCCCGTGAGTCGGGACGCCGCCTCCTCGGTGGCCTGCAGGCGCGTGACGGTCTCCTGCGAGAGCGAGGACAGATCCTTCAGCGCGTCGAAGAGCTGGGCGATGCCCGCGTCCTGCCGGGCCACCGTCTCGGCGATCTCCCGGACGACGAGCCCGTTCTCGTGCACCAGGGCGGCCAGCGCGCGCAGGCTGTCGCCGGTGGCCTTCACCTGCGCCAGGCCGCCCTCCACCTCGCGCGCGCCGTTCTCGCTGGTCTCCACCGTGTTGGAGATGGCCACGCGGATGTCCTCGAGGATCTCCTGCACGCGCGCCGTGGCGCCCACGGACAGGTCCGCCAGCGAGCGGATCTCCCGCGCCACCACCGCGAAGCCCTTGCCGTGCTCGCCGCTGCGCGCCGCCTCGATGGCGGCGTTGAGCGCCAGCATGTTGGACTGGTCCGCCAGGTCCTTCACCGTCTGGGTGATGCCGCCGATCTGCGCCGTGCGCTGCTGGAGCTCCTGGCTGGTGTGGGCGATCTGATCCACCTGATCGCGGATGAAGGTGAGCCCGCCCACGCTGCTCTCGATGGCCCGCTCGCCGGCCCGGCCCAGCGAGTCCGCGCGCTCGGCGCCCTTGAGGACGGCCTGGGCGCGCTGGGCGGCGCTCTGCGAGCTGCGCTGCAGCTCCTGCGCCGTCACCTGCGTCTGGTAGAGCGCGGAGGCCTGGCGCGTGGCGGTGCGGTTCTGCGCCGCGGCGTCCGTGGAGAGCTGCCCCGCGGCGTGCTCCAATTCGGCGGCGGAGGCATCCAGCACGAGCAGCACCTCGCGCAGCTGGTCCATCATCCGTCCGAACGAGTTGGCCAGCTCGCCGATCTCGTCGCGCGAGTTCACCTCGAGGCTGCCGCGGAAGTCCCCCTCGGCCACCACGCGCGCGGCCGCGGCGGTGAGCTGTCGCAGCGGCCCCGTCACCCGCCGGACCAGAATGAAGGCCACGGCCCCGGCGACGAGCGCCCCCACGGCGCTGAGAGTGAGCAGGGAGAGCAGCGTCGCGCGGAAGCGGGCGAACTCCCCCTCCGCGCTGCGCGTGAGCACCATCCGCAGGCCGTCGCCCATGTCCAGCCGGATCGCCAGCAGCCGCGGGCCGTTCAGCTCGAGGAAGTCCTGCGAGGCGCTCGCGGTGGGCAGCGCCCGAAGCACCTCCTCGGGGCGGGCCGAGAGCACGCTGCTCGCGAGCACCGTCTGCCCCGTCAGCAGGACGGCCTGCACACCGCTCTGCTCACGCAGGCGCTTGAGCAGGACATCGCCCAGGCGGACGCCCAGGACGAGATAGCCCACGGTCCTGCCGTTGGCCTCCACGGCGTTGAAGACGCTCCAGTAGGGAGTGCCGTCCACCATCAGCAGCCCTCGCTCCTTGCGCGAGAGGAAGGTGGAGACATCCGCGGGCTGGGCCCCGGGCAGACTGCCCGCGCGGACCTTCCCGCTCGGATCCGTGAGCAGCAGCAGGTCCACATCCATCAGTGCGCGCTGCTCGTTGGCGACTCCCTGGAGCGTCTCCCCATCCACCCCTTCACTGGCGAGCAGGGCCCGCAGGGTAGGGCTGTTCACGACACCGTGAGCCACCACGGCGAGCACCCGCCCCTCCTGCTCCAGCAGGTGGCGCCAGCTGGTGATGTCCTGGTCCAGGCTGAGGGAGAGCCGCTCCTCGAGGCTCCTTCGGAGGGACACGGCCACGACCGCCACGCTCCCGAAGGACAGGACCATGACGACGAGCAGGAAGGCCGCGGTCACCCGGGCGGCGAGGCTGAGCTTCATACGCGGCAAAGGGGAGACAGAAAGGGCGGCAAGACAGAAGCCAGCCTAGTCCGAAAGGGTCAGGGCTTGCAGAGGCTGATGTGGCAGGAGTGATCAGAGGAGGGGACACGGCTCGTCGGCAACAGGCTCCGACCCTCCCGGCCCCTGCTCCCCTCCCCCCTGTACCAATGACCAGGGAGGCGCCTCCTCGGCCTGGGGAGGGGATTCCGATGGTTGGAGCCCCCTCTTTCCGTGGCGCTGATCTAGCCTCCCGGCACGACTGCCAGGAGGTGTCATGCAGGTCCCCCCACGCAAGGCGCTGCTCGAGCAACTGGACTCCCTGTCCCATGGAGCGCGCATGGCGCGGGTGGCCGCCCTGGGCGAGGAGGCCCGAGGGACGGCGGCGCTCACGCAGCTGATGGACGAGCTGCTCTCCGGTGAAGCATACGAGGCGAGCCTGGCCCTGCAGATGGCGCGGGCCGCGCGGGAAGAGGCTCCGCTGCTGCGAGCCCTCCACCACCCTTCGTTGATGATCCAGAAGCTGGCCGCGGCGCTGGCGGGCCCCTGCATCCAGGATGACGCCGCGCTGGAGCGCGTCCTGCCCGAGCTGGCCCCGGCCATCCGGCGGCGCGTGCTCAAGAGCGTGGCGCTGGCCGGCCGCGGCGCCCTGGCCGCCCGGCTGCTGCCGCAGATCCTCTCCCGGCACGGCGAGGAGGAGGCCGTCCTGCTCCTGCAGGCCGTGGATGAGGCGACGGTGCGGCGACTGCTGCCGGAGGTGGGCCATACGCTCAGGAGCTGGCGCACGCTCACCTGGCGCTACCCGGACGCGGTGCTCGAGTACTTCCAGGCCCGCTTCGCCGAGGCTCCCGAGCGGCAGCGCGACATGCTCTTCTACATCTATCACGCGCCGCTGGCGGAGCTGACCCACCTGCGCAGCGCCGCGGTGCTCGCCCTGGCGCGCGACTTCTCGCCGCTGGAGACGATGCCGTGGCCCCTGCTCGTGGGGAGCCGCAGGCTCACCCGCCGCCACCCCGAGCAGATCTTCGACCTGCTCACGCGGCCCTCGCTCCGAGGCTGGCTGAGGAACCAGGGCCTGCCGCGGGGCGTGCTGCTGGAGGCGGATGCCTTCACCTCCGAGCAGCAGCACGCGCTGGCCCGGCTCCTCGCGGAGATGCCCCAGCACCTGGGCGCCTTCCTGGCGGCGCTGCCGCCCTCGCGGCGCGCCGCCCTCTTCACCCACGCCTTCGAGGGCATCTCCGCGCGCGACCTGCCCGACTCGCTGCTCTCCGTGCTGCCCCACGCGCAGCGGGACACGGAGGCGGCGCGACGGCTCACGTTCCGGGAGATCCAGGAGAACCGCAACCGGCTGCTGGCCACCCACGCCCTGCGCCTCATCGAGCACGCGCGCGAGCCGCTGACCAAGGCCGCCTTCGCGGCGAAGGCGGAGGATCGCTCCCAGGCGCTCGTCTTCCTGGTGCGAGCCACGGGGCTGTCGCGGCGGGGGATGACGGAGACGCTGACCCACCTCATGCGGCTGCGCAACGAGCAGGACCCGGTGCGCATGGCGGTGCTCAGCGAGCTGGCCAACGTGCCGCTCGCCGCCTTCAGCGCCGAGCACATCCCCTCGCTCACGGAGCTGGTGACGTGCGTGGTGGAGGCGCGGGACTCCTCGTCGACGACACGCGCCGCGCTCCAGCAGCTGGCCTTCCGGCTGATGCAGGGCCACGCCACCGAGCCGGAGGGCCCGCTGTTCCAGTTCTCGCTGGACACGCTGAAGCGCCTGGCGGGACAACGCGGCACGCTCTCGCTGCCATCGCTCGAGAGGGATCTGCCGCGCGGCGCCGAGTTCCGCATCGTCTCCACGCTGCTGCCGATGATCCGCTCGGCCGCCGAGCGCGACAGCCACGCCCTCGCCATCACCCTGGCTCGAGCGCTCGGCAGGCGCGCGTGGCACGTGGACATGCTCCAGGCGATGCTCGAGCCGGCGACGGAGGCTTCGCCGGAGGGCGCGGCGCACATGGCCATCTCGCTGTGGCTCGCGCCCCCACGCACGCGCGACGTCCGGGTGCGCAAGCTGCTGGATCGGGACGAGACGACGGTGACCATCACCCCGGTCTTCCAGCACCTGCACCGGCGCCGCCAGGAGTGGCTGGATCCCTTCCTCCAGGGGCGGAGGCTGCGCGGGCGCTTCAAGACGGGCAAGGCGGGGTGGGTGCCGCCGGCTCGGGACGGCTTTCACCGCTGGCTGCCACGGCAGCAGGAGCAGCTGGTGAAGCTGCTGGTGCTGATTGCCCAGGACGGGCAGCGCAGCGCCTGGGAGCGGATGGCCGTGCTGCACGTGCTGCCTCGGATGCCGGTGGTGACGGTGGACACGCTGGCCCCGTTCCTCACCTCGAAGGACGTGCCCACGGTGGAGGCGGCGCTGGGGGCGCTGGCGTGGCTCGATCGGCCGGAGACGGCGCTGCCGCTGCTGCTGGAGCACCTCGAAGGGGACCGCGCCCGGGTGGCCATGTACGCGGTGCCGCGCGTGGCGCGCCTGGTGAGCGGGGAGACGCTGTCGAAGACGCTGGCGGCGCTGTTCGGGCGCGAGAAGCTGAAGGTGACGGTCCAGAAGGAGGCGGTGCGGCTGCTGGGGACCTACCGCTCCCCGCACAGCATGGCGCTGCTGCGCCAGCAGTGGGAGCGCCCGCAGCTCCACCGGGACGTGCGCATCGCGGTAGGCCATGCGGCGCGACGGCTGCTGGACACGCCGGAGGCGTGGGAGATGCTCGACGCCATGGCGCGCAGCCCGGATGCATACGTGGCCGCGAGCCTGCTGGATCAGCCCACCTTCGTGCTGCGTCCCGAGGTGCGCCCGCGCTATGCGACGCTGGTGCTCCAGGTGGCCCGCCATCCGGAGCTGTCCGTCCGCAAGCAGGCGTGGCTGGCGCTCACCGCCTGGTCTCCCGGCATGGAGGAGGAAGTGGCGCGGGCGGCGTCCGAGCGCGTCCTGGACCTCGCGGGAGGCGCCGAGTGGGGGGAGGCCGGCCGAGCGCTGGTCGAGTCCATCCGGGACGGCCTCGCGGTGGAGCAGGTCATCTCCACGGTGGCGGCGCTCGTCACCCAGCCCGTCACCGAGGCGCAGAACGCCACGCCGGAGCGGGATCTGCCGGCCCGCCAGCGGCTGAGCGGGCTGTGCCAGGCCCTGCTGAACCTGCCGCGCCCGGTGCGCCTGCGCCTGAGGAAGCGGCTGGGGGAGGTGGCGGGCGTCATCGCCACGGATGCCTCCCTCTGGCCGGAGAGCGCGGCGCTGCGGCTGGGAGTCATGGAGTGGAAGGATGCGGGCGTCGCCAGCCAAGCGATCCTCGAGCTGGCGGCGGAGTCGAGAGAGGAGCCCCTCTTCGCCCCGTCCCTGGCGGGCGCGGTGGCCTCGGCCGTGAGCCACCCGAGCGCCGAGTGGGAGCCGGAGACGCTGCTGGAGATCTCCGAGCGCGTGGCGGAAGGAGCGCCGCTCGTCTCCATGGCGCTGGTGCGAGTCGCTGGTGAGCGTCTGCACTGGCGAGAGGATGCGGCCCGGCGGCTCCGCGTGCTGCGCGAGCACTCCCGCCCGGCCATCCGCGCCGCGGCGCGAGCCATCGCCACCGCCGGGGAGTGAGCCCTCAGCGCCACCCCAAGAGTGAACAGCATGGGCAACTGCGTTCTCAGAAAACCCGGACGAGGCTCTGCCCCCGACCTCTTCGACCGGTTAGCTTCGCGTGAGGCTTCACTGAACGACGAGTAACTTTCTGTGTTCTCCCTTCGTGGAGCCACGACACGCGGCAGTAATGCCCTTGGGCCTCGGTGACGAAGCCTTTCTTCGCACCACGCTTCACCCAGCCCAACTTCTTGATCGCAGGCATGCACCTGTCTCCACCTACACCTACACACCTACAAATTGTGAGGATAGCGTGCGAGGACGCGTCCCTCCGGTGAAACTGCATACAGTTCCAGCCAGTCAATAGCGGCATTGAAGCTGGCATCCGCGCGTCCGCACCTATCCACACGGCGATTGATACGAACGATATACATCCCGTCACCTTCACCGACAATCACGTCCATGGCCTTGGGAGAGTATTCGCAACGCCCTGCGTGACCCTTGTCCTCCTTCATGATGCGCGCGAGCAGGTGCTGCATCGCTGCATGCGCGGCAATGACGGCGGGGCCGTCCAACGTCGCCAGTGTCCGCACCTCGGTTGGCCAGCGAATACCATCCACGATGAGCGGCTTACTCGCCACAGTCCCGGCATCTCGCTCCAAGGAACTGGCCGGAGTCGCCCCCATTCCCGCATCAACTGCTGATGAACTTGCGGAGGAAGCGCCGGTTCCGGCATCCGACTGAGCGGCAACGGTTCCTGCGCCCACAAGCAACGTGACGAGCAGGAACGAGCAATGAAGTCTCAGCATAGGGTCATTCCAAGAGAATCGCGACCTAGTACCAATCTGTCAGTTCTGGAGAGCATTCGGGCGGAAGGACATTGCCCGTAAGCATACTGGACGACTGAGGCTTGCAGATGGCCTGAAACTCCCAATGTCGCTTGTCCTCTCTCCACCTGAATACCTCACCCTGTGGATTCCATTTATAGAAGCGCGGTTCGTCGCCACGGCCTGTGGCAAGCCAATGCCAGGCGGGAATCAACAAGCCCTGGCCATCAAGCGCAGGCTGCCCACTGGGAGTTGCTGCATATCCCACGACGACCCAGATTCCTTCTGGCGATCTCATCGCGGGAAACCTTCTCAGGTCCGTACTGCTCGCGAAGAGGCCACAGGTGTGATTATGAGCATAACCGAATACAGGCAGGCCTCTCCCGAAGTCGGCGTCTTCCACACCGCCGAATGGCGGCTTGCACGCTCCTTGCTCCCTCACCAGTTTCCGGATGGGCCACGTCGCACGCCAATCCTGGGGAGTCCTGTAGACCGCGACACAATATTCAGATGCGTCAGGGCGCGGCTGGCCATTCCAGTCACAAGCGTCCGTTGCTCCCGGTAGGGTCATCAGGGCTTTGAGGGTGGCCAAAACCAGATCGTCTGGCACAGCGGCCTGATCCGAGAGGACGGTGGGCACGGCCGGCCATGGCCCAGGCCCCACAACCAGCTCCAACTCGGGCGCGTCCTCGAGTTTGGGTAATTCCGAGGTCACATAGAAGAGCCGAGAACCTGAGCACGCCGTGGCGACCGCGAGTACTGCCAACAAAAGCGGTCTCATCCGAAGCCGTATGGAGTTCATGCCCGTCGATACCAGCCTGGTCAGCTCGACTGTATGGTGCCCCATCGTATGAAAGCCGGTCCCGTATCGTCAAATCCTCCACCCTCTCGATGCAGCCCAAACATGACCCATGTCCGGCCACTGAATCGCCCCTCCCTTTCGCTCTCCGTCTACTCACGCGTGGGCGCGGAGGAACTCGAGCAGGTGCGGGTTGAGCAGCTCGGGGTGGGTGAGACAGACGGCGTGAGCGGCTTCGGGGATGAAGACACAGCCAGCGCTGCCTGGCAGCAGGTGGCTGAGCAGCTCGCCCTGTGACGGAGAGACGGTGGTGTCCTGCGCGCCGTGCACGACCAGCGCGGGGCACCGGATGTCCTTCAGCCGCTTGCTGATGTCATCCCGCTCGTAGAGACAGCGGATGGTGGCCAGCACGTGAGCGCCGGTGAGCACGCGCCAGCGATTGGTCCACGCAGTGAACCGGAAGGGATCTCCCAGGAAGGAGTTGGCGAGGATGTGGAGGATGGGCTCGATGGGCCCCTCGGAGGACCAGATCTTCGCGATGTCCCGATAGATGTCCTGCTGCTGCGCATCCTCCTGGGTGATGCGGGTGCTCATGAGCACCAGCCCCTTGACGCGCTCGGGGTAGCGCAGCGCCACGCGCAGCGCGCAGTGGCTGCCCAGGGACATGCCGCCCACCACGGCCCGCTCGATGCCGAGATGATCCAGCAGGCCGACGCAGTCGTCCGCCGAGTCCCAGAGGCTGAAGGGCTTGCCATCCCAGCGCGTGCGCCCCGTCCCCCGCGAGTCCCAGCGGATGACGCGGAACTCCGGAGCCAGTGCTCGCACCTGGGCCTCGAACATGCGGCTGTCCATGAGGAAGCCATGGCCCAGGATGATGGGACGGCCGGGGCCACCCGAGTCTTCGTAGAAGATGTCTTGTCCGTGAATCGCGGCGATTGGCATGGTGTCTGGAGATCCATGCCTGTCATCGACCGGACAGGGCATACCTCCCCAGGCGTACGACCGGGGCGTACGCCTCGAGTGGTACGGCTCGCTTCGACCCTGCTGCGTACCCTGCCGCTCACTTCAATGACTCGGACGACACACGAGGTGAGCGTAATGAAAGACAAGCGGGCGGCGAGGGTTGCCGCGAGATCCTCGACTCCTCCGCGGCGGACGCGCCGCGAGCGGGGCCACTCCCTTGCGACGGACAGGCAGTGGCAGGAGGAGCGACTCCGGAAGACGCTCGGCAGGGCCGCGCGGCTGGCGAGGATGCGCTCGGGGCTCACCCAGGCGGACGTCGCCGAGAGCATCGGCACGGTGACGGAGGTGTACGGGCGCATGGAGCGCGGCAAGCTGCTCCCCAGCGTGCCGACCCTGCTCCGGCTCTGCGTCGCGCTCCACAGCGGCCCCCATGAGCTGATGGGGTTCGTCCCCATGGGCCCCACGGACAAGGAGCGCCCCTGGGAGGAGCTCCAGGGCTCGGCGGGCCCGCCGAAGACCCCGGAGCTCCAGCGCCTCGTGCGCCGCCTGGGCCACCTCGACCGCTCGGAGATCCGGCTGCTGCTGGCGCTCGTGAGCTCGCTGGCGGCGCGGCGGGTGAAGAAGTGAGGCGAGCGCTCAGGGCGAGGCGGGCGCGCCGATGGCCACCGGGCGCACCTGGGAGACCGACACCCCCTTGAGGCGCAGCGGCAGAAGCATCGTGCAGGAGGTCCACACCTTGTTCGCCGCCAGCTCGGCCAGGTGCACGTTCTCCACGTGGTGGATGCCCGACTGCACCAGGTTCTCGTGGTGGATGGAGAAAGGCAGCCCCGGCGGCGTTCCCGGCGTCGGCGGCACCTTGCCCTCCATCTGCCCCTCCACCATGGGATCCAGGAACGGCGCATCCAGCCCCAGCGCCACGACGGCCTTCTGACCGATGTACTTCGCCGCGTCGTACGAGAGCCCCGGGCCCTGCTTGTAGTACCCCTTGCCGCCCTCCGGGTCCGCCCAGTTCTCCTCCCAGCCGGTGTAGATGTAGAGGACATCGCCCGGCTGCAGCCCGCGCCAGCCCAGCCCCTGCGCCTGGAGCATGCCCTCGATGTCCTTGGCGGTGATGAGCTGGCCGGCCTTCATGGGCTGGCCCTGGCCCAGGAAGCCGCGCGCATCCAGCAGCACCGCCTCGGTGATGATGGGCGGCACCTTCTCCATGCCGAACTTCAGCAGCGGCGAGTCCGGCGTCGGCTTGACGTCCTTCTGCGTGAAGCCGCCGTAGTACTGGACCGCATCCACCGGCAAGGGGCTCTGCGGGTTCCAGGGCTCGGGCAGGATGCCGAAGTGCCCGAAGCCGTCGAACTGGGTGCCCTGGTTGTTCGGGTCCCCTTCCCCGAGCACCTCGCCGTTCACCACCTGCCGGGTGTACGGCAGGGCCGCGGACGGCCGGTACTTGTAGTTCAGCGGCGTGGAGAAGGGAGACGACGGCATGGTGTTCGAGGACACCTGCGCCAGCTCGTACACCTTCGCGTTCGGCGCGTTCATGTGCCAGGCGCACCGCATCCACGTCCCGGGGCCCTGGGTGTTGGCCATGCCCCGCTCGTCTCCGGCCTGCCAGGGCGGCGCCGGCACCTGCGAGCGCGTGCGCTCCACCATCGCCTGCTCGGACTCACGCCCACCGCCCGTCGTCGCGCACGCCGCGGTCAGGCCCAGCCCCGCCACCATCATCAGTGACTTCCTCACGGTCTCCTCCTCGCCGGGGACTCACCCCCGAGCGCCCGTCTTCTAGGCGCTCCATGCCCCCCTCGCCATTTCCGGTGGGCAGTTGACGCGAGCGCCCTCTCGGGAAAGAACAGGCCCCTCCTCGCTCCCCTGGAAGGACGCATGTCCGTGTACCGTTTTTCGCTGCTCGTCCTTGTCCCTGGCCTGCTGCTGTCGCTCCCCGCTCGCGCGGAGGAGGGCATGTGGACCTACGACGCCTTCCCCTCGGAGGCCGTGAAGAAGGCCCACGGCTTCGCTCCGTCGCAGGCCTGGCTGGACGCGGTGCGGCTGGCCTCGGTCCGGCTCGCGGGTGGGTGCTCGGCCAGCTTCGTGTCTCCCAACGGCCTGGTGATGACCAACCACCACTGCATCCGCGGCTGCGTGGAGGACCTGTCCTCGCCCCAGAAGGACCTGCTGGCCACCGGCTTCTCCGCCGCCGAGCCCAAGGACGAGCTGCGCTGCCCCAAGGTGGAGGCCAACCAGCTGGTGGAGATGACGGACGTCACCGCGCGGATGAACACCGCGACGAAGGGGCTCACCGGGGCGGCCTTCAACACCGCGCTGAAGGCGGAGATGGCCAAGGCCGAGGCGGAGTGCGCCACCGGGCCGCAGGTGCGCTGCGACGTGGTGACGCTCTTCAACGGCGGCAAGTACCACCTCTACAAGTACCGCCGCTTCCAGGACGTGCGGCTGGCCTTCGCCCCGGAGTTCCCCATGGCCAGCTTCGGAGGCGATCCGGACAACTTCAACTTCCCCCGCTTCGGCTTCGACGTGGCCTTCCTGCGCGTGTGGGAGAACGGCCAGCCGGCCAGCAGCCCCCACTTCCTGCCCTGGGCGAAGCAGCCCGTGAAGGAGGGGGAGCTCGTCTTCGTCTCCGGCCACCCCGGCGGCACCGAGCGCAAGAGCTCCGTGGCCGAGCTGGAGTTCCAGCGGGACGTGGCGCTGCCCTACACCCTGCTCCACCTGTCCGAGCTGCGCGGCATGCTGCGCGAGTTCTCCCAGGGCTCGCCGGAGCGGCTGCGCGTCACCCGCTCGCACCTGCGCTCGGTGGAGAACGGCCTCAAGGCGCTGCGGGGCCGGCACCAGGCGCTGGCGGATCCGGCGCTGCTGGCGCAGAAGCGCAAGGACGAGGCGGAGCTGCGCGCCCGGGTGATGGCCAACGCGAAGCTGAAGGCCTCCACCGCGGGCGCATGGGAGGAGCTCTCTCGGGCGCTCGAGCTGTATCGCCCCATGCTGCCCGAGTACCGGATGAAGGAGATGGGGGACGCGTTCCAGTCCGAGCTCTTCACGCTCGCGCGCCACCTGGTGCGCGCCTCGGACGAGCTGCCCAAGCCCAACGCGGAGCGGCTGCGCGAGTACACGGAGGCCCAGCTCCCCTCGCTGCGCCAGCAGCTCCTGCGCGAGGCGCCCATCCCGCTGGAGCTGGAGGTGGCCACGCTGACGTACGGCCTCAACCGGCTGCGGGAGACGCTGGGCGCGGATGATCCCTTCGTGCAGACGGTGCTCGGCCGCGAGGCCCCGGCGGACCTGGCGCGCGCGCTGGTGACGGGCACGAAGCTGCACGACGTGAAGGTGCGGCAGGCGCTGCTCGAGGGCGGCAAGGCGGCGGTGGAGGCCTCGAAGGATCCGATGGTGCTGCTGGCGCGCAAGGTGGATGCGGAGGCGCGGGCGGCTCGCAAGCGCTACGAGGACACGGTGGAGGCCGTCCTCAAGCGCAACAGCGAGCGGCTGGCCCAGGCGCGCCTGGCGGTGTACGGCACCAGCGGCTACCCGGATGCCACCTTCACCCTGCGGCTCAACTACGGCGCGGTGAAGGGCTGGGAGGAGAATGGCCGCGCGGTGGTGCCGTTCACCACCTTTGGTGGCGCGTGGGCGAGGCACACCGGCAAGGACCCCTTCAAGCTGCCGGACACGTGGCTCGCGGCCCGGGGCAAGGTGCCGCCGGAGACGCCGCTGGACATGGCCACCACCAACGACATCATCGGCGGCAACTCCGGCTCGCCCATGGTGAACAAGGAGGGGCAGGTGGTGGGGCTCGTGTTCGACGGCAACCTGCACTCGCTCGGTGGCCGGTACGCCTACGTGCCGGCGACCAACCGCGCCGTGGCCGTCAGCGGGGCGGGGATCCTCGCCGGGCTCGAGCACGTCTACGGCGCCCGGCGCATCCTGGAGGAGCTGCGCGCCACCCAGGCTCGCTGACGCACTGCATCAGCGCGGAAGCCACCATCGATGGAAATAGCCGGCACGGGCCGACGTATAGGAACGTGTCCCGAGAAGCGGAGGAGGCAAGGATGGCACGTGCCAACCCGAAGCAGCCCTCGAAGCGGTGGCTGAAGTACCTGGGCGATCTCGCCTTCTTCGTCATCATCCTGGTGGGCCGTGGCAGCTTCGCGGACCACTACCATGTGCCCTCGGGCTCCATGGAGCCCACGCTCCAGGTGGGTGACCGCCTCGCGGTGGACAAGTCCGCCTACGGCCTGCGCCTCCCGCTCACCCACGTCTGGCTCACCGAGAAGGCTCCCCAGCGTGGAGACGTGGTGGTCTTCGACTCGCCGGTGGACGGCGCGGTGCTGGTCAAGCGCCTCGTCGGCCTGCCGGGGGACCGCATCGCCTTCGACGGCCAGAGCCTCATCCTCAATGGCCAGCGCGTGCCCCAGGGATTCACTCAGGAGGATGCGCGCATCGAATTCCTTCCGGGCGCGCCCCACCCGCTCCACCCCGAGCCCTACCAGGGGCCTCCGATGAGGGAGGTGGAGATCCCTTCGCGGCACTACCTGGTCCTGGGAGACCATCGGGGCAACTCGGCTGACAGCCGCAGCTGGGGCTTCGTCCCTCGCGAGAACCTGCTCGGCCGCGCGGTGGCCGTCTACTACAGCCCGCGCGAGGGGCTCTCTGGCGGTGAGCGCTGGTGGATTCCCCTGCGCGCGGACGAGAGCCAGGGCAGCGACCCTCGCCTCACGCGGTAGGCTCAACCCGCGAGGCTGCGCGCGAGCATCAGCAGCCCGAAGCTGTTGACGGTGGCGTGCAGGAGGATGGGGACTCGCAGCCCTCCACTGGTGAGCCGTGCCCAGCCCAGCATGAGCCCCAGGAAGAAGATCCACACGGCGAACACGCCATAGAAGAGGTGGAGTGACGCGAACAGGCCGGCGCTCAGGACCAGCGCCGCCACGCGTCCCATCCACCCGCCCAGCCACGGCAGCAGCACGCCTCGGAACAGCAGCTCCTCGCCCACGGGCGCGAGCAGGGCCGCCGGGACGACGAGCAACACCCAGCCCAGCGCCCCCATGGGTCCCTGCCGGGCCATCTCCATCAAGGGGTGCGCGTTCTTCTCGGGCGAGACCGCGAGGGCCTGCGAGAGCCAGGACAGCAACATCAACACGCGCATCCCCAGCGCGACGAACAGCCCCAGGCTCACGAAGTACGTGTGGAGCCAGCCACGCCCGGGCGCCTCGCTCCCAGGCGGGCCACGCCTCACGAGCCACCAGGCCGCAAGCAGGAGCAGCAGGGCCTGCGCCCACACGCCGAGCAACATGCCGCCTCGCGAGGGGCCGCCGAGCAGCGCCGAGAGCCCGCGCATCGTCACCAGGGCTCCGAGCCCCGCGATGACGAGCACCGCCAGTACCCCGAGCGGCCGCGGATCCGCGCCGCGCCTCCGTCCCACGGCCCAGAGCACGACCAGCACCACCATCACCAGGGCCGTGCCGATCCAGTCCTTGCGCGCTTCTCGCGGGAGCGCCCGCTCCTCCGACGTGACGGGCTCGAACAGCCCTCGGGGAGGAGACGCCAGCGAGGCGCTCTCCGCCGGCACGACCTGGCGCTCCCGACGCACGCCCTCGTGCTCCGTCCCTCGCTTCGCCATCACTCCCAGGTGCAAGGAGGCCACCGCCACCAGGGTGTCCAGCACGGCCAGGGCCAGCAGCCGCCGAGACCAGCGCCGGGCGGTGAGGCTCGCACCGCTCCCCCTCCCGAACAGGACGAGGCCCCAGACCACGGGCAGCCCGAAGACGGGGATGAAGCCCGCCACCAGCGCCCAGATGAAGAACTGGCGGCCCATGGCTTCCGGCCCGCCCTGCTCCGGCGACGGAGGCACCTGATCAGGAACCGGGGGTGACGGGGGGAGCTCGGCCACGAGCACATTGGGGCACACGCTCGGGCGACAGGCCAGAACTCCGCGTCCACGCAAGCACCGGGGATGGGCACCTCCCAGGCCTGCCTGCCTGCCTGCTCTGCCACTCAGTGACCATTTCCGAGGGACGTTCGCTTCAGGTTTGTCCGATTTCGGGTAATCCTTCGCCCGCGTGCGTTTACTGCCCTGTCTCCCGCTGCTGCTGTGCGCCGCCTGTGCCGCGCACGTTGCTCCCAACACCTCTGCCTCGGCTCGCGCCCAGCCTGCCGACGCGGTGACGGCGCCTGTCGCCTCGCCGTCCGCGACGACACCTGGCGCGTCCAGTCCCGCCGAGGCGAGCAGCCTCGCCCAGGCCGCGGTCGACAGCGCCGCCCAGGAGCAGGCCGCCCTCGTGGAGGACGGCGCGGAGGGCGCTGACGGCGAGGCCGATGACGACAGCGGCGCCGCCGTGGACGGGTTCGACTCGACCGAGGGCGACGAGGCCGAGTCGTCCACCGTCCCCGCCGGCACGCCCGAGGTGCAGTACACCGCCGACCTCCCCGACGAGGAACTCCAGCGGCTGTGGAAGGAGAACCCCGCCGCGCTGGGCTCGGTGTCCGTGGGCTTCGTGCACAGCGGCCGCATGGTGAACAGCGTGCGCTTCCCGTCCGGCGAGGACTGGATCGTCGTCTCGCCCGACAAGGCGTGGACCACCACCGAGACGGTCGACTACCTCACCCAGGTGATCCGCGAGCTGCGGACGCGCTACCCCCAGGCGCCCCTGCTGCGCGTGAACCAGCTCAGCGCCAAGGATGGCGGCTACCTCCGCCCCCACAAGAGCCACCAGAACGGCCGGGACGTGGACCTGGGCTTCTACTACCCCGGCGGCAATGCCGTCCGGGCCCGCGCTCGCGAGAAGTACATCGATCCCGCGATGAACTGGGCCCTCGTCCGGGCGCTCGTCACCCTCACCGACGTGCAGGTCATCCTCGTCGATCGCCGCGTCCAGAAGGTGCTCTACGACCATGCCCTCAAGAGCGGCGAGGACAAGGCGTGGCTCGACTCGCTGTTCCACGCGGGCGAGGGCTCGATCATCAAGCACGCGCGCGGCCACCGCGACCACTTCCACGTGCGCTTCTTCAACCCGCGCGCCCAGGAGCTGGGCCGCCGGATCGCCCCGCTGCTCGCGCTGCAGCCGGAGCACAACATCGCCATGCACCGGGTGCGCAAGGGCGACACGCTGGGCGCCATCGCCATGCGCTACAACTCCACGGTGAACGCGCTGCGCAACGCGAACCGGATCCGCGGCACGCTGCTGCGCATCGGCCAGGTGCTCTCGGTGCCGCTGCGCGGGCCCTGCACCCAGTGCCCCGTTCCGCCGCCCGTCGTGGTGCCGCCTCGGCGCCTGCCCGCCGTCGCGAAGGTGGACGCTCCGGCCGAGGTGAAGGCCTCGGTGCAGGCCAGGGCCGACGTGCAGCCCGCCGTGCAGCCCCAGGCCGAGGCTCCGGCCACGGTGCCGGCCAACGCCGTCGCGCCCGCCGCGGCGCAGGTCCCGGGGGACACGCAGCCCGCCGTCCATGTCGTCCCCGTGACGCCGCCTTCCGTTCCGGAGGAGACGCAGGCCCCGGCCGCCCTCCCCGTGCAGCAGGCGCCGCAGCCCACGGTGGTGAACACCCCGGGCGCCTGAGGCCCTCCTGGAGCGAGAGACGGCCCCGGGCGTCCGTCCCCCGGTATAGAGTCATCCCGCTCTTGCCCAGAGGCCATGGATGACGCTCTCTCCCGAGGACCGCTTCAACATCGAGGTCATCAAGCTGCTGCTCCAGATCGCCTGGAGTGACCGCCAGCTCAACCACGCCGAGCGGCTGGTGATCTTCGGCCTGGGTCGCAGCTGGAACGTGCCGGAGCCGGAGCTCCAGTCGCTGCTGGAGAAGCTCCGGGCCGGCGGGCCCCTGCCCGAGCCCGACATCGCGGTGCTGCGCACCCGTCCGGATGATGTGCTCGAGGCCGCCCGGGCCCTGGCCGTCTCCGACGGCTCCTTCGCGCAAGGGGAGAAGGAATTGCTCGAGCGCATCAAGGCCACGCTCGGCGCGTAGCCAGCCCGCGCAGCGAGGGCGCGCGACTTATATACATGGCCATGAGCCCTCGCACCGGAGCCGCTGTCGTCCAGGAGTCCACCTGGACCTTCCTGACGAACCACGCCCACGTGCTGCTGTGCCTCGCGATGGATCCCGAGGTGCGCATGCGTGAGGTGGCGGACAAGGTGGGCATCACCGAGCGCGCGGTGCAGAAGATCGTCGCGGATCTCGAGGAGAGCGGCTACCTGACGCGGGTGAGGGCCGGACGGCGCAACCGCTATCAGGTGCACCCTCACCTGCCCCTGCGGCACCCCATCGAGAGCCACCAGTGCGTGGACGCGCTGCTGGCCCTGGTGCTCGAGCCCGACGAGCTGGACGCCGTCTTCTCGGCGAGCGGAGCTAGATCAGCCCCTGCGCAGGCGACCAGGCCGCGGACACGCGCACCACCACGGCGGTGATGTTGTCGCGACCGCCCGCGTCGAAGGCGCCGGTGACCAGGGTGTTGCAGGCCTCGGTGAGGCTCGGCCGGGACAGGCCGGCGATGATGCCATCCGGCCCGAGCGGCTCGTACAGGCCGTCCGAGCACAGCAGGTAGACGTCCCCGGGGCGCAGCTCCAGCCGCTGCACGGTGGGCTCCGAGCGGTCGGTGCCCAGGGCGCGGGTGATGATGTGGCCGAAGGCGCTCTGGCCTCGCGGAGGCGGCGCGAGCCCGGCGGCGCGCAGCTCCTCGGTCACCGAGTGGTCCTTGGTGAGCGCCTCGAGCTCACCGCTGCGCAGCCGGTAGAGGCGGCTGTCGCCCACGTGGGCCACGGCGGCGCCCTTCTCGCCCACGGCGAGCGCGACGACGGTGGAGCCCATGTCCCGCAGGTACCCCACGCGCCGCGAGAGCAGCTCGCGCTGGGCGGTGGCGGTGCAGGCCACCAGCAGGTTCTCCTCGCGGCTGCGCTCGGGGTCGTGCTGGGGCCAGGGGGTCTCCGTGCCACGGAGCAGGCGCTCGCCCGACTCGGAGAAGGCGTCCACGACACAGCGGCTGGCCACCTCTCCGCCCGCCTGGCCTCCGAGGCCATCGGCGACGACGTACAGGCCGAGATCCGTCCGGATGCAGTAGGCGTCCTCGTTGTGGGCGCGTCTGCCGACGTGTGTCTGTCCCGCGCTCTCGATTCGCATACCGTCCTCCTCGTTCCCCCCGGGACAGCAAGCGGGGGACCACCTCCAAGCATGCGAAACGACTCGACGGCCGGGGGGCCACGCGCCCCAGCGTGGACGCTCCAAGAATAACAGGGCTGGGGACTCTATACCCCATGCCGACCGTGGGCCCCAGTTTCCCACTAGGAGAGCGAGGCCCGCGGCTCAAGGTAGCAACTTTCCTGGGTTCGGCATGAGAATGCGGATGCAGCCCGTCGTCCGTCCGCCCGAGGCAAACCCATGTCCTCCATCCGCCGTCTGCTCTCAGGGATCTCCTCCTCCGCGGTGTCGTGGGCGCGCTATGAGGTGACCGCGCCCATCCGCCACAAGCCCACCGCGCCGGTGGAGCCGGTGCGGCGTGGGTTCTCGGACCACAGTGACTTCCAGTCCGCCGAGGAGGCCGAGCGCTCCCTGCTGGACGCCCACGCCCCGAGCCTGGCCGGGCGTGCGCGAAGGAACCAGGACCCGCTGAGCGCCTACACGGGGAGGAGCGACTTCCAGGCCCGGCTGCCGCGCTACCAGCACCTGCTCGGGACGAACATCCCTCCCCCGCCCAAGCGCTACTGGGAGGCGGGGCGCACCCAATCTCCGGCCACTCCGGCGCAGCAGGCGGAGCAGGCTCCGGGCAGCGGCACCCGTCCGGGCCTCACCGCCACCGCTGATCTGGAGAAGGCCTTCGAGCTGGCCGGCGAGGAGGACTCGGTGCTGCTCTACTCGGGGCAGGACGGCGAGGGCGGCCGCTCGGTGGTGCAGCACGCGGACGGCAGCGTCACCGACCCGGAGGCTCCGGAGAAGCGCTTCACGGACGCCTCGGAGTGGGAGCGCGAGCACACGGACCTGTCTCGAGCCGCGACCCTGTCTCGCAACGATGTGGAGCTCGTGCTGGCGATGCCCGAGGGCGAAGCGCGGGATGAGATCCTCACCGAGCTGGCCAGCCAGGACGCCTCCTCCGAGCTGGATGAGGCTGGGACGACGGACGATGCCTTCATGCCGTCGCTGGATGATCTCCCGGTGGAAGGAGAGCCCGAGGCGGACGTCCCGGGCTCGGACGCCTTCATGCCGTCGCTGGATGATCTCCCCGGCGCGGGCGAGCCGATGGCGCAGCTGCTCCGGGCCACCGAGGACTCGGTGCCGCTCAGCGCCGAGGAGCTGGAGGCGCAGTTCGGTCCCGAGGGCACGCTGGCCGAGGGACGCAGCCCGCTGGACGTGGCCAGCCTGGTGGCGCGGCGAGGGACGCCGGAGATGCAGGCGCAGGTGGCCACCGCGTTCCATGAGCGGAGCCGGACGGGCGACGTTCCGGATGCCGCCGCCTGGTCTCGCGGCGCGGCGCTGGCGGCCTCGGCCAGTCCCCAGGCTTCGTACGCCTTCCTCCACCACGTGGGAGAGGCCCAGCTCGCGGACTTCGTGCGGTCCGTGATGCAGTCCTGATGGAGAGCTCATCCGACAAGCCCGTGCCTTCCGGGCCCTCGCTCATGGGCCTGCTGCTGCGCTCGGTGGCGGAGCTGCCGCGGGAGCCGTCCACGGACACCCTCGTCACCCAGGCCTTCGTCCAGGCCGATGCCCGCGCGCTCCAGACCCCGGAGTTCCGCGCGGGGCTGGTGGCCTGCCTCGCGACGCTGCGCTACCCGTCCGAGGGCGAGCCGCGTGAGCAGGACGCGGCGCAGTGGGAGCAGCTCCTCTCGGACACGATGGGCGAGCAGCTCCTGGGCAATCCTCAGCTGCCGCCCGAGCAGCGCCTGGCCAACCTCTCCTTCTTCCTGCTGCGGCGGGAGCTGCCCGTGCCGCTGCTCTGGCCGGCCGGGGGCAACCTCACCAGCGTGACGGCCCACGAGGCGCAGCTGGCGCTCCAGGCGTTTCCCCCGGAGCAGGTGGCTCCCGTGGCGCGCTTCCCCGAGGCACTGGTTCCCCATATCCCGGAGCTGGCGGCGCTCGCGCAGCCCGTGGATGCGCAGTCCATCGCCGGGCTCGTTCCCGAGGGGCTGCCGCCGGCTCGGGCCATGCGGATCCTGGGCTCACTGGCGGACGACGCCTTCGGGGCGGCGCTGGACGACTCCCCCGTGAAGGCCCAGCGGCAGGCCTTCGCCACGCTGGCGTCGGAGGGGATCCGGGCGCTCTCGAAGCGGCTCGAGACCGAGACGGAGCCACAGCAGGTGGCGCAACTCCTCGTGCTCGGGGGGCTCCAGCACCAGGCCTTCTGCCAGAACCTGGGGCCCTTCACGGAGGACGTGCTGGCTCGGCAGGAGCAGCCCCCGGGAACCGGCGACGCGGTGGGTGGCGTGGCGCGCGAGCTGCTGTCCACGAGCGTGCTCCAGCTCGGCATGGCGCTGGGAGGCCCGGTCGGGGTGAACGCGGCGAGGGTGATCCTGCGGAAGGTCTCCCGGACGGTGGATGGCCTCTGCGCGGGGGGGAAGCTGCCGCTGGGGGCGCTGGCCGGAGAGGTGCTCGGTATTCCGGGGCTCGGGCTGGCGCCGGATGCGATCGGCGAGGTGGTCGCGGCGCTGACGCAGCTCTACGCGGGGAGGCTCGGACAGCTCTCGGAGGAGGCATCCGCGCTGCTGGAAGATCTCCTGCCGCTCCTTTTCCGAGGTGAGGTGGAGGGGCTCGGAGCTGCCTGGACGGCCCTGCTCGGCACCCCAGAGTGGGTGGAGCAGTTCCAGGGCCTGGACTCGATCGACCGCGCGCAGGTGCTGAGCGTGCTGCTCGTGGGAGGCGCAGTGGGAGCCTTCGCGTGGGAGGAGATCGCGCCGACGCTTCAGGCTCGAGGACAGGCCCTCTTCGGTCACGTCCTGCCGGCGGAGACGCCACCTGAGGCGGTGCCGGCGCGCTATGCCTCCAGCGCGGCGTGGGCCGTGGCCGTGCTGGCCAATGACGACATCTACGGACAGGTCTGCTCGCAGAGCCTGTCGCCCGAGGAGGCGATGGCCCAGGCGCGTGAGTCCGGCTTGAGCCTGTTCGTGGGTGGCACGGAGCCGGGAGATCCCCTGCTCACCGCCGCGATGGTGCGCGCGCTGACGGTGGAAGAGCGCTTCGACGCGACGGAAGTCGACGACGAGGAAGCCTAGGGCGAGCGCGAAGCTCTCAGGGAGAACCCGGCCGCCCCGCGAGGGCATCCAGCTCCTGCTGGGCTTCCTTCACGTCCTCGGTGAACCGGTTGATGTAGCGGGAGCGCTCCTCGCTCTGCCACTCCTCGGCGGAGAAGACCGTCGTGGGGTACTCGCGCGTGGTGTGCACATAGCCCTGCAGCGTGTTCAGCAGCTCGCGGTCCGGATCTCCGCGCTCCTTGAGCAGGAAGCCCTCCACATCGCGCAGCTTCAACGGGAAGGTGGGCGCCTCGTCGAGGATGAGCTTGCCGAACACCACGAACTCCACCTCCTGCGCCCCCGCCGGGAGCTCCTCGTTGAAGGAGACGTAGGCGAAGGGCATTCCCGCCTCGTCATCCACGCGCCCCGCCACCACGTAGCGGCCGGCCGTGCGCACCTGGAGCCCCAGATAGAGGTGGAGCGAGCCATGCTCCACCGCCTCGCGTACCTTGCCAGTGAAGCGCGCCGGCGGCGCCGGCGTATAAAGGATGTCGAAGAAGGCGCTCCCCTCGGCACTGCCCGAGCGCACCTGGAACGAGACGCGCAGCGTGCCCGAGAACATCGGGAAGCCCTGCTTCGACGGCTGGAAGCTCGCGGTGGACGTTCCATCCCGGGCCAGCACATCTCCCTGGGTGCCATCGTCCACGAAGGACAGCGGAACCGCCGCCAGGGGCGCCTGGCCGCCCAGCGCATGCTCGGCCTCGTGCGCCGAGGCGTTCGTCACCTGGCAGGGCAGCGGCTGGCGGGAGACGTTCTCGCAGCCGACGTAGAAGTGCACCACCTCGTCCCCGGCGACGAAGACCTTCTCCTGCTTCAGCTTGAGCTGCACATCCGAGCTGTCGCGCTCGAGCGGCTGCGTGCGCTCCGGCGAGGCCAGCTGCTCCTGATCCGGATGCTCGCGGATGGGCCGGGACTCGGGCGGGTAGCGCGTGCCCGCGACGTACGACTCGAGCGAGAACTTCGCCCGCTCGAGCCGCTTCTCCCACAGCGCGCGCTTCGCCTCGCGCTCCTCTTCCTCTCGGGAACGAGACGGCGCCGCCGGAGCCGGCCCCTTGCCAGGAGCCACGGGAGCAGCGGCTACAACGGACTTGGCTGCTCCCGAGCCCGAGGACCGAGAGGGCGCCGGCGTGGACGAGGCACCTGCCGCCTCGTCCGGCCCGGGCTCCTCCGCCCCCCCGCCCCACCACAGCCCGCCGAGCATGAGCGGCACGAGCGCCAGCAGCCACAGCGCGCGACGTGAACGGGAGGCAGGAGCAGGAGCGGGGGAGTTCACAGCCATGGCGTGGGCCTACTTGGCGTACGTATCGATGTCCACGCGAACGGGGCCGACGATGCCACCCCAGTTGCCGTTGGCGTAGTGGTTGTAGGACTCACCGTCATCGCGCAGCTCCACCGTGTGGTAGCTCCACTTCGCGCGGCCATCGCTGCAGGCGTTGGTGCCCGTGTTCAGCGTGCCGCCGCAGAACCAGTCACCGGGGTTGCAGTAGGAGCCACCCGAGGTACCCGACACGCCACCGGTGGAGTGGTAGGAGACGGCCTCGTCATCCTGGCCGGGGAGGATGCCGGAGTACGCCGTGCCCTTGGAGCCGGCGAACATGTAGAACCACACCGAGCGCGTCGTGTTGTGGTTGTACATCGCGCGCGCCGTGGTGGTGACCAGATCGGAGACCAGCGGCTCGCTCATGGCCCAGTCACCGTGGTCGGCCAGCTCGCTGCCACCACCGGCGCCCGAGGCCACGTCCACCCAGCGGATGTTCCAGCCCGTCTGCGTGGTGCCGTCCGTGTTGCCGCACACGCCGCTGGAGTTGGGGGTGGCGTTCTTCTTGTAGCGCGCGGAGCCGCCGTAGAGCGACAGCGCGTAGCCGATCTGCAGGTTGCCCGCGCTGTGCACGGCGATGTAGCACCAGTTGTTGCCGGTGCAGAAGCAGTCCAGGGCGTCGCGGATCCGGTAGTTCTCGGTGCCGATGCGCTGGTCACCCCTCCAGTTGACGGCCTTCTTGTTCACGCCCGCGGCGGTAGTGCTCGGGCCCCAGTAGCGGAAGTCGCCATAGTTGCCGGGCTGCGTGCCGCCGCTGTTCCGGCCGTGGATCCACAGCGTGTAGTTGGTGGCGGATGCCTCTGGAGCGACGAGGACCGTGACTGCGACGAGGACTGCGCTGAACAGCGTCTTCATACGAGCGCCTCCGGCTCGGGGGGTTGGCGAGACAGTGCTCCTGCCTGGACGCGGCCCAGGCAACGGAGCGGGCGCACTCTACGTTTCCATCTCCTGAAAAATCGAGACACACGAAGATTGTGTTTGTCGAGAATTCTCTGGCTCGGCGCGTCATCGCGAATGAGCCTGGGCCGGCTCCGTCGTTACGCGGAGTTGAGCGGATGGGGTACTGACGGACCCTCTCGAATGAGTAGTGTCCGGGCATGAGCTCGACCCGCATCCGCCGCCACATGAAAGCCCCCCGGGAAGTCGTCTATCGCGCGCTCATCGATGCACGCGCGGTGGCGACATGGAAGGTGCCGCCCGGCATGAGCTGCCACGTGCATGAGTTCGACGCCCGCGAAGGGGGCCGGTTCCGCATCTCCCTCACGTACGACGCGCCCACCGACACCGGCAAGACGACCTCGCAGACCGACACGTACCACGGCCACTTCGCCAGGCTCGTCCCCAACGAGCAGGTGGTCGAGGTGCTCGAGTTCGAGACGGACAACCCCGCGATGCGCGGCGAGATGACGATCACCACGACGCTCTCCGATGTGGACGGAGGCACCGAGCTCCTCGCCGTGCACGACGGGTTGCCGAGTGGCCTGGCCCCCGAAGACAACGAGCTCGGCTGGCGGTTGTCACTCGACCAGCTCGCCGCGCTCGTCGAGGCGGGCTAGACGCCTCCGGTCCACCCTCCTGCCGGGCGCGGTCTCTGCGAACTGGTCTGCTTGTCATACCAGTTGGGGACAAGTCCGCGCCAAGGGCTCAGCCCTGGCCGGGCAGCTCCAACCAATGAGGATCTCAGCGGAACGTCGCCTCGCAGAAGCGCTCCAGCCGCGCGAGCGCCTCCGGCAACTGGGTCCTCCCGAGCCCCATGCGAAAGTGGTTGCCCGGAAACTCGTACACATCCCCCGGCAGCAGCAGCACGCCCTCGCGCTCCACGAGCTCCTGGCAGAAGGTGGCCACCGGCATGTCCCGCAGCAGGCGCGGGAAGGCCACGCTGCCCGCCCGAGGCCGCACCCAGCGGAACGTCTCCGCATGGCGCGCGAAGAAGGCATCCAGCCGCTTCAGGTTCTCCTCCAGGATGGCGCGGCTGCGCGCGAGCACCTGCTCCCGGGCCCGCAGGGCGATGAGCGCCAGCACCTCGCTCGGAGCGCTGTTGCAGATGGTGGTGTAGTCCTTGTAGGCCGCGCACCGACGCAGCAGCTCCGCGTCCCGGCACGCCAGCCAGCCCACCCGCAGCCCCGCCAGCCCGAAGGCCTTGGACATCACCCCCAGGCTCACGCCCCGCGCGGTTCGCTCCACCGCCGCCGGCAGCGTACGCGCCGGAGCCAGCTCCAGCAGGCGGTACACCTCGTCCGACAGCAGGTACACCCCGCGCTCCTCGGCCAGCGCGCACAATTCCTCGAACACGGCCGGCTCCGGCAACGAGCCCGTCGGGTTGTGCGGGAAGTTCACCACCATCAGCCGCGTGTTCGGCCGGAGCGCCCGGCGCACGGCGTCCATATCCAGCGCCCAGCCGTCCTCCTCGCGCAGCGGCAGAAGCGTCACCTCCGCCCCCGTCGCCCGCGCCACCTCATATAAGGACTGGTAGCCCGGCCACGTCACCACCGCGTGGTCCCCCGCCCCCAGCAGCACGTTCACCAGGACGAACACCGCCTCCTCCGCGCCGGCGAACGTCAGCACCTGCTCGGCGGCCACCCCCGGGTAGAGCCCCGCGATGGCCTCGCGCAGGGCCGGCAGGCCGGTGGACTCGGTGTAGCCGAGCGTCAGTGACTCCCAGCGCGCCCGGGCCTCGGGGTCCGCCAGCGCCAGCAGGTCCGCCATGCGCCAGCCCTCGATGTCCGAGGTGCACAGCAGGTAGGGCGCGGAGAACTCCCACCGCGCGAAGTACCGCTCCAGCTTGAAGTCAGGGATGCGCACGTCCGGGCCTCCTGCGCCCTCAAGCCTGCTCGGCTGCTCGGGCGCTTCCTCTCCCCCTCCACCCAGGCAGGCGAGCCCATCCTGGCGCCGGCATGGGGGACGCCGGCCCCCGATGCATAGCTTGAGTCACATCCGGTCCAACGTCTTTTCGCGGAGCGTTCCCATGGCCTTGGATGATGAGCACTACGTCCCCCTCACGCTGCTCGATCCGGATGGGGGCTGGATCAACTCCCCTGTCCACGTCTCGCAGCTGCACGGTCGCCCGGTCCTCCTCCACTTCTGGTCCATGGACTGCGAGTCCTGCGTGGGCCAGCTCGCCCAGGTCCAGGAGTGGATACGCGACTACGGCCCCCGGGGGCTCGTGGTCATCGGCGTGGACGTGACGCACTCGGAGGCCGAGCTGAGGGACACCAACGCCGTGGAGGCCTTCGCGCGCCGCTACGGGCTGCGCCACCCCATCGCGGTGGATGATGGCTCCATGGCCCAGGCCTACGGCGTGGACTCGCACCCCGGCTACCTGGTCTTCGACACGCAGGGCATCCTCCGGCTGAACGCCTTCACGCCCGAGCAGCTGCGCGATGTCCGGATGATTCTCGAGCGCCTCACCGGGCCCGACGCGAACACCGGAGCGTTCGCCCCCTGAGCCGCAGCCACCACCCGCACACCCTCACGGAGCCTGACCCATGGCCGAGCGCCACACCAAGGAGTCCACCGGTTTCACCCTGGGCACACTGACCGCGGCCGGAATCGGCGCCGCGCTCGGCCTCCGGGCCCTGCTGCGCCCGCGGATGAGCTTCAAGGACAAGACGGTGCTCATCACCGGCGGCTCGCGAGGCCTGGGCCTCATCCTCGCCCGCGACTTCGCGAAGGAAGGGGCGCGGGTGGCCATCTGCGGCCGGGACGAGGCCACGCTCGAGCGGGCGCTGGCGGACCTGGAGCGCCTGGGCGCGGAGGTGCTCGCGGTCCCCTGCGACGTGAAGGACCCGGTGCAGGTGGAGGCCATGGTCGCCGCGGTGCACGAGCGCTTCGGCGCGGTGGATGTGCTGGTGAACAACGCCGGCATCATCCAGACGGGCCCGCTCGAGTCCATGACGATGGAGGACTTCAAGGAGGCCATCGAGACGCACCTGTGGGCCCCGCTGTACGCCACGCTGGCGGTGCTGCCGGAGATGAAGCGGCGCGGCGAGGGCCGCATCGTCAACATCTCCTCCATCGGCGGGAAGCTCGGCGTGCCGCACATGGTGCCCTACAGCGCCAGCAAGTTCGCGCTGGTGGGCCTGTCGGACGGCATGCGCGCGGAGCTGGCGCAGGACGGCATCCTGGTGACGACGGTGTGTCCCGGCCTGATGCGCACCGGCAGCCCGCCCAACGCCACCTTCAAGGGTGACCACGAGAAGGAGTACGCGTGGTTCTTCGTGAGCGACTCGCTGCCCGGCTTCTCCATGAACGCCGAGCGCGCGGCGCGGAAGATCGTCGAGGCGTGCCGACGCGGAGACGCCGAGGTGCTCGTCGGCCTGCCGGCGAAGCTCGGGGTGCTGGCGCGCGCGCTCGCGCCCAACCTCACCGCGTCCCTGCTGGCGTACGTGAACCGGTGGCTGCCGCAGGAGAGCTCCCAGGAGCGCTTCACCGGTAGCCAGAGCGAGACGCCGCTCACGCGCTCGTGGCTCACGGAGCTGTCTCGCCGGGCCGCCGAGCGCAACAACGAGACGGAGGTCTCCATCCACTGAGTGTTCCAGGGAGCCCCGACCCTCGGGACTTCCCGTCCTCTCGCGATCGGTGAGCCGCCTCCCTGGAGGTAAACGCTGCGCGGCCGGGTCCCCTTGGGCTATGGCTGCCGGCGGCCTAGCAGGGAGGCACCCATGAAGATCGGCATCATCGGTTCAGGACACATCGGCGACACGGCAGCGCGTCTCTTCGTCCAGGCGGGCCACGAGGTGGCGCTCAGCAACTCGCGGGGTCCGCAGTCACTGAAGGAGCGGGTCCAGCAGCTCGGGCCCCAGGCGCGCGCCACCACCGTGGAGGAGGCGGCCGCGTTCGGCGAGGTGGTGCTCGTCGCGATCCCCCTCAAGGCCTATGGCTCGCTGCCGCGCGCCCAGCTCGCCGGGAAGATCGTCATCGACGCGATGAACTACTACTCGCAGCGCGATGGCGAGCTCGACTTCCAGGGCCACACCTCGAGCGAGTTCATCGCCCGGTACCTGTCCGGCGCTCGGCTGGTGAAGGCGTTCAACACCATGTGGTTCAAGACGCTGGGCGAGGACGGCAAGCCAGGCGCCCCGCTGGACGAGCGCCTGGTGCTGTTCATCGCCGGCGATGACGCCGAGGCCAAGCAGGCCGTGTCCAGGCTCATCGAGCAGGTCGGCTTCGCGGCGGTGGACACGGGCACGCTGGCGGTGGGCGGCAAGCACCAGCAGCCGGGCGCTGCCGTCTACAACCGGCCCATGCGGCCGCCCCAGGCCCGCGAGGTGCTCGCCACGCTGTAGCGCCTCGCGGCCCGGCGGTCCGCTTCATCTACCTAATAGAGGTGGCGCGGTGCGGCTCCGCGCCACCTCGGCCTTCGTCAGCCGAAGATGATCTGGCAGACGTTGCTGCAGGCGTCGTTGTTGTTGGTGTTGCCGTCGTCGCAGTCCTCGCCACCCTCCGGCTGGACGACGCCGTCACCACAGCGCGGCCCATAGATGCAGCCCGGGGCGCACTGGCCGTAGCCACCGGTGTTCGTCCCGTTGTCGCACTGCTCGGGCGCCTGGACGATGCCGTCGCCGCAGGTGTTCTTGCACTCGGTGCGGCGGGTGACGAAGTTGGTGAGGGTGAGCTTGTAGTTGGACTGCGTGGTGTGGCGCTCGGCCTGGAACACCACGGCCTCGTAGACCTTGCCCACCGTGAGCCCCAGGTCCGCCCGCTGCGACAGCGTGACGCTGCCCGTCTGCGCCCCGTGGACACCGCCGAGGTCCACGGCCAGCTTCTTGTTGATGAACACCCAGACGTCATCGTCGCCGATGAACTCCAGCACCTCGGTGCCCTTGTACTCGAACCAGTAGCGCACCTCGCTGGTGAAGCTGAAGTTGTGGTTGTTGGTGAGGCGCTTCTCGTGCCCGGAGGCCACCCAGCCCAGGTTGTCGAGCGGGAAGAAGTTGTTGTTCGAGAACTGGTACGCGCCGCCGCTCTGCTGCCGGTCCAGCCTCAGCGTGGAGACGACGGTCTTGTTGACGTTCTGCGTGTCCACGTACCACTGCGCGAAGGACGCCGCGCTCGTGATGGTGCCGGTGCTGGAGCGAGCCAGGACCGGCTTGCCGTTCGCGCCGAGCTGGGTATTGACCGCGCCTCGATCATCGCCGCCCTTGGAGTTGAAGTCCGGGTGCACGAGGTTGTTACCGGTCACCTGGCTGTCCTGGCCGATGAAGTCCCGGTACACGATGGGGATCTCGACGAAGGCCGGCGGCTGCTCCTCGATCGTCTGACAGCTGAAGCCCGGCTCGTACTTGCACGTGGGCGAGCAGCCATCGTTGGGGCGCAGGTTGCCGTCGTCGCACTGCTCCGTGGTGTCACCGGGCAGGATCACCCCGTCTCCACACACCGCCGTGCAGGTGCCATCGTTGCAGACGGGCTCACGGACGCACAGCGGCGAGCAGCCATCGCCCATGTTGTTGTTGCCGTCGTCGCACTGCTCGGTCCCCTCCACCACGGTGTCGCCGCAGGTGGTGGTGACACAGGGCGAGCCGGGGGTCTCGCACTTGTAGCCGCGCTCCAGACGGCAGGTGGCGCTGCACCCATCTCCGGCGGTAGGCGGGTTGTCCCCGTCCTCGCAGTCCTCGTCACCGGCGATGATGCCGTCGCCGCACCTGGCGGCGTTGCAGCGGCCTCCGCCGGGCGGACACGTCCAGCCCGCCTCGATGGTGCACGTCGCGCTGCAGCCGTCGTTGGAGGTGGTGTTGCGATCGTCGCACGCCTCCGTCGACCCGGTGCGCCCGTCGCCGCACACGTTGCGGATGCACGATGCGCCCGCCGTGTCGCAGAACCAGCCGGACTCGATGGCCTTGCAGTCCGCCGCGCAGCCGTCGCCGCCGTTCTTGTTGCCGTCATCACAGGCCTCGCCGGCCTGGATCGCCCGGTCACCACACCCCAGGGGAATGGGCCCGCCATCCGGATTGCCGTTCGGGCCGCCATCCGGATTGCCGTTCGGCCCACCATCCGGGTTCCCGTTCGGCCCGCCATCCGCGCCGCTTCCCGGATCCAGATGAGGCCCGTCGGGAGGATCTCCCACGCAGCCCACCAGTGTAATGAGAAGAGAAGTCAGAATCAGTTTTGAGAGAGCAGATCGAGGGGACTTTCCAGGCATGGGGCCGATCGTGGAAGTCGGAAGCAGCGGAGTCAATCCGCACATGGATCCGTTTCATGGAGCCCTCGTGGGTCCGTGTCCTGGGATGTGGGTCCCTCCAGGGGAAACCCTGCGGCCCGAGGCGGAGACGCTAGGCTCCCGTCCATGAGTGCTTGTCCTTTCTGCCAGGAGCGGATGCGCGCCAGCTTTCTCAACGGGCTTGCGCGTGAGGACTGCGAGGCATGTGGCGCCGTCTGGCTCGAGAGTGAGTTCGTCGCGAAGGTGATGGGCCGCGCGGGCTCGGAGGCGCTGCCGCGGCGCGCGAAGGGGCAGCCCGGGGAGTGCAAGGGCTGCAGCGCCCGGCTCCAGTACGTGCCGAGCTGTCCCGAGTGCGGCCGCACGGCGCCCACGTGCCCTCGGTGTGGCAGCGCGCCGCTGGCCGTCCTGGAGGCGTTCGGCATCAAGCTGGACGTGTGCGGCGGGTGCGGCGGCGTGGCGCTGGATGCCGGCGAGCTGGAGCAGCTCCACGAGACCGCCGCGGTCCACCGAGACGACGGGCTGGACCCGAGCCCCCAGGTCCAACCCGCCGCGCCCTCTCGCTGCGCCACATGCGAGCGCCACCTCAGGCCCGAGCACGCCTTCGTCTGGGAGGGACGGGCCTACTGCGGAAGCTGTGCTCCCGCGGACGCAGCGCCCTTCACCGCGGAGCTGACGAAGGCGCGCCCCAGCGAGCAGTCGAACGTCGGTGGAGACCGGCTCGGCGACACCGCCACCGAGTCCGCCCTGGTGTGGCTGTTCTCCAGGCTCTTCCGCTGAGGAGCCGCCGCTACTTCTCGTCCTCTTCCTGCGCGGCGAGCGGGTACACCGTCACCACCTGCGTGTCCTTCTCGGGCGTGCTCCGCGCCGCCTCCAGCTCCTCGGGGTTGCGCGGGGCGCGCTCGGAGAAGTTGTCGTTGTGCAGGCTGCGCTGGCGCTGCTCGCTCGTGCCTCCGTAGCCCTCTCGAAGCTTCGGTTCCTTCACCATGGTGCCTCCCTCCTTCCCTGTCTGTCCGTTAACGGTTGGGACGACCGGGAGTCGCAGCAAGCAGGGAAGCCCCTCGGGCGTGACGATTCGAGGCGCGGCGGGCGCCTGTCCGCCTCCTCGCCGAGCGACGGGCGAGGAGGCCGCTGGCCCCTCCACGAGCCTCAGTCCAGCTCCGACATCTCCGCGCGCCAGTGGCCCCGGTGCTCGAAGGCGCGGGCGAGCTGCTCGCGCAGGGCGGCGAGGATCTTCGTGTTGCCCTCCTGCGCGTAGCCCTTCAGGGACTCCTGGCACGCCGGCACGCGGGACAGGAACTCCTTGAGCGCCTCCAGCGTGAGCTGCTTCGTGTACATCCCGTACCCGAGCTTCTCCAGGTAGAGCGCGTTGATCACCTGCTCGAACTGCCCCTCCACCGGGATGGAGAGCAGGGGCTTGCGCAGGTACACCGCCTCGCTCATCAGCGTGTAGCCGCCGCCGGCCACCACCGCCCGCGCCGTGCGCAGGTCATCGATGAAGCCCTTCTCGCTGAAGGGCCGGTACATCAAGTTGCCGTCCACCACGTCCTGGGTGATGTCCCGGCGCAGGCCGTAGATGCGGCACGGCAGCCCGCTCTGCTCGAGGATGGCCGGCAGCTGCGTGTTCGTCGTGGACGTCTGGTACACCAGCAGGTGCTCGCCGGGCTCGGACCTGGCCTCGAGGATCTCCGGCCGGAGGATGGAGGGCGCCAGCGTGGTGCGCTCCTTGCGCACCGGCGGATAGAAGAACGTGGTGACGAGGTAGTGGAACGCCCCCGGCAGCTTCGCCTTCACGATGGCCCGCGTGGCCTCGTAGGCGTCCTCCCAGCCCGCCAGCAGCTCCGGCTCGTGTTTGCAGCGGTTGATGATCTGCATGTTGTCCACGCTGATCACCGGCAGCCGGTGCATCTTGCCGAACATGTAGCTGAAGGACTCGAAGTCGCTGACCACCACGTCCGGCTCGAACTTCTCCACCAGCTCGAAGTACTGACGGATGTTCTGCGGCCAGCCCGTCACCGCGCCCTGCAGGTTCTGCAGGAGCGTCTGCCACTTGCTCACCGAGTTGCCTTCGTAGGCCAGGGTGTAGCCCCAGATGCCGTGCACGTTCTGGAAGCGCTTGGAGAGGTAGTCACGCGCCCGGCCGGAGACGACGATGTGGACCTCGTGCTCCCTGGTCAGTTCCTCCAGGAGCACCCGCGAGCGCGTCGCATGTCCCATGCCCTCGCCAACGACACCGTACAGGATTCGCATGGCCCGACAGCATACGGCAGGTTGTGGCGCTCGTGGCCGAGCGGTGATAGCTCCCAGGCATGAGCTCCGCTCCGGACAGCGCCAGCCAGCCCCCTGGCTCCTTCCTGGGCCGCGCCGCCTTCCTCGGGCTCGCGTCCGGCATGGTCATTGGTGGCTTCTGGCTGCTGGCCCTGGGACTGCGCGGTCTCTTCTTCCCGCTGGACTGCCTGGGCCTCAGCAAGAACGAGTGCGATCTGCAGAGCGAGGCCCTGGTCCACGTCGGCCGCGTGCAGACGCTGTGCGGCGGAGCCCTCATCGCCCTGGCGCTCGCCCTCTACGTCCTGCTGCGCCCCTACCTCGGCCCGCGCGCCGCTCGGCCCACCCAGCCCTGAGCCTGCTCGCCCCGAGAGCCGCTGGCCCCGGAGCCTGCGAGCGAGCGGCCGACATGGCGCGGTGGCGTAAGGAAAGCTAATTACCCCTAGCCTAATGCTCGCCCTTCGGTATAGGAGGCGCCCTTATGCAGCTTGAATCCCTGAAGATGTTCTGTGACGTGGTGGAGACGGGCTCGTTCTCGCGCGCCGCGCAGCTCAACCACGTGACGCAGTCGGCGGTGAGCCAGCAGATCCGCGCGCTCGAGAACCGGTACGAGCAGAAGCTCCTGTCGCGCAGCGCGCGCCAGGTGACGCCCACCCCCGCGGGCGAGCGCCTGTTCCGGGGCTGCAAGGAGATCCTCGCCCGCTTCGCCGAGGTGGAGGCGGAGATCCGCGAGCAGTCCACCGAGGTGCAGGGCACCTCCACCGTGTCCACCATCTACTCGGTGGGCCTGCACGAGCTGCAGAGCGTGCAGAAGCAGCTTCTCAAGACGCACCCCAAGGTGAACATGCGCCTGAACTACCGGCGCAATGATCAGGTGTACGACGACGTCATCCTCGGGGCGGCGGAGATCGGCATCGTCGCCTACCCGCAGCCGCGCGCGGGCGTGGACATCCTCCCCTTCCGCGACGACAAGCTGGCGATCGTGTGCGCGCCCGGCCACTCCTTCGCCAGCAAGGCGAAGGTGAGCCTCACCGCCCTGTCCGGCGTGCCCTTCATCGCCTTCGATCGCGAGGCCCCCACGCGCAAGGCGCTGGACCGGCTCTTCCGCGAGAAGAACCTGGACCTCAACCCGGTGATGGAGATGGACAACGTCGAGACCATCAAGCGCGCGGTGGAGATGGGGCTCGGGGTGGCCATCCTCCCGCTGTCCACCTGCCACGCGGAGGTGGCGGTGGGCTCGCTGGTGGTGAAGCCGTTCGCGGAGGGGCCCGTGTCCCGGCCCATCGGCCTGCTCATCCGCAAGGGCAAGTACCTGGACCGCGCGTCCGCGGCGGTGCTCGACGCCTTCAAGCTGGCGGCGCAGATCGAGGAGTAGCCCCCACCGGGGCCGGGAGCCCGGAGCCGCTCACTCCCGGAAGATGGCCACGAAGGGCGTGCCGTCCTCGCCCATGTAGCCGCGATACATGCCGGGGGAGTTGAAGGGCATGGCCACGTTGCCGTGCGCGTCCATGGCGATGACGCCGCCCTCCCCGCCGGCCTTCACCAGCACGTCCATCACCACGGCGTGGGCGGACTCCAGCAGCGGCAGCTGCTGGTACTCCATGCGAGCGCAGATGTCGCGCGCCACGGTGTAGCGGATGAAGTACTCGCCGTGCCCCGTGGACGAGACGGCGCAGCGCGCGCTGGCGTAGGTGCCGGCGCCGATGATGGGCGCGTCCCCCACGCGGCCATAGCGCTTGTTCGTCATGCCGCCCGTGGAGGTGCCCGCCGCCAGGTTGCCCTCCTGATCGAGCGCCACCGCGCCCACCGTGCCGAACTTCTCCTCTCCGGTGGCCGGATCCCGGCTCGGCCCCAGGGTGGAGGGCGGCTGGCCCTGGGAGGCCTTCTCCTTCTCCAGCGCCCTCTGGAGCTGCTCCCATCGCTCCTCGGTGCGGAAGTACTCGGGCGGCACCAGCTCCACGCCCTGCTCCCTGGCGAAGGCCTCCGCGCCCTCTCCCACCATCATCACGTGCGGCGAGTTCTCCATCACCTTGCGCGCCAGCGCGATGGGGTTCTTCACGTGATGGAGCCCCGCGACAGCGCCCGCCCGCAACGTCCTGCCGTCCATGATGGAGGCGTCCAGCTCGTTCCTGCCCTCGTGGCTGAAGACGGCGCCCTTGCCGGCGTTGAAGAGGGGCGAGTCCTCCAGGATGCGGATGGCGGCGCCCACCGCATCCAGGCTGGAGCCGCCTCGCGCGAGGACGGCGTGCCCGGCCTGGAGCGCCTCGGTGAGCTTCGCGCGGTAGGCAGCCTCCTTCTCGGCCGAGAGCGTCTCCCGGCGGATGACGCCGGCGCCTCCGTGGATGACGATGCCCCACTGGAGCTTGCGCGGCGCAGGTGCCTCGAGCGCCAGGGCCGCCTCGTCCCTCTCGGCGGCCTGCCGGGAGGCGCACCCCAGCAGCGGCAGCAGGACCATGAGCACGCCGAGCACGCGCGTGCGACAGAGTGATACAGACAGAGCAGGCATGTAGGGGTTATCCCACTCCACACATCCCCTGGCAGCCGAAATCACATCCAGGTGTCGCGGGACCTTGCGGTTGCTGGCCCAAGCGTCCGCTCCTGACCATGAGAGAAATCCTGCGTTGCAATGGCAGCGCAAAACCTCTCGCCGTCCTCCAGACCACTTGCGTGGTGATATCTCGTTTATGGATCATGATTTATCTGCGACACCGGGTTGCAGTCCATCCAGCGAGCACATCTTCAGATCATGGCAACTCATCCATCCCGTGAGCTGGATTCGCCCTCCCCCGGGGCGCAGCCCGCGCCCCGCGAAGAGAACTCGTGGCTCCTGAGACGGCTGGACTCGCTGCTCTCGCCGGAGCTGCGCAGGGCCTCGCCCACGGCTCTCGTCCGTCACCGCTTCCTCGTGGGGGCCGCCAGCTTCCTGCTGTTCTTCACCCTGGTGTACCTGCTGTCCGCCCTGGTCACGCCCTCCAAGGCGGTGCCGCCGCTCCTGGCCACCATGGGCTACCTCGCCACCCTGGTCGTGGCCCGCGGGGCGCGCACGCTCGTGGCCCCGGCGATGGTCCTCGTGGTGACGCTCGGGATCGGCATGGTGGGCTCCGTGTTCATGACCCTGTCTCCGAACGCCAGCGTGCACGCCACGACCATGCTGCTGCCCGCGCTGGCGGCGTACCTGCTCGGGCCCCGCCTGGGCCTGCTCATGACCGGGGTCTTCATCCTGGCCCTGATGGTGTGCTTCCCGCTCTACCTCCTGCACCAGGGCATCGCCTATGCGGCGGCGCCCACGCACATCGGGCCCTCGCACTTCTTCGGCGGGCTGGCCTTCCTGGGCGCCTGGTGGCTGGGCTCGCTCAACAGCACCGCTCGGGACGCGGCACAGCACTCGCTGGAGAGCACGCTGAGGGTGCTCCGTGAGAGCGAGGGCAAGCTGAGCAGCGTCATCGAGAGCACCGATGACGTGGTGATCTCGCTGGACGCCCAGGGGCGGGTGATCACCGCCAACTCCTCGGCGCAGCGCATGTATCAGCAGCGCCTGGGCACGCCGCTCCACCCGGGGCAGCCGCTGCTGCCGAGCGGACATGAGCGCGCCAGGCTCTGGGAGCTGCGCCTCTCCCAGGTGATGCAGGGCGAGCGCCTGCGCGTCGAGGAGGAGCACCTCATCGGCGAGCGCCGCGTGGCGCTGGACATCAGCCTCAGCCCCATCCTGGGCGAGGAAGGCCGGCCCGTGGGGATGACCATCTTCGGCCGTGACATCACCACCCGGAAGGAGGCCGAGGCGCGCCTGGGCGAGATGCACCGCACGCTGGTGGATGTCTCCCGTCAGGCGGGCATGGCGGAGGTGGCCACCGGCGTGCTCCACAACGTGGGCAACACCCTCAACAGCGTCAACATCTCCGCCTCCCTCCTCACCGACCAGCTGCGCAAGTCCCGGCTCACCAACCTGGCCAAGGCCATCCAGCTGCTGCGCGAGAACACCGCCGACTTCACCGCCTTCCTCACGCGGGACCCCCAGGGCCGCAAGCTGCCCCACTACCTCATCGCCTTGTCGGATCAGCTCCAGGAGGAGCGCGAGTCCATGATCCACGAGATGGCCTCGCTGAGCGAGAGCGTGGACCACATCAAGTCCATCGTCAGCATGCAGCAGAAGCACGCGCGCGCCGCCGGCGCGGTGGAGGAGGTGGCCGTGCCTCGGCTCATCGACGAGGCGCTGCGCCTGCACGCGGTGTCCTTCGAGCGCCACGGCATCCGCATCGAGCGCGACTACGCCCAGGTCCCCTCCATCTCCGTGGATCGCCACAAGCTGCTGCAGATCCTCATCAACCTGCTGAGCAACGCGCGCCATGCGCTGATGGACAGCCCCCAGCAGGACAAGCGGCTGACCATCCACGTGCGGCGGGAGCCCGAGGGCGAACGGATGCTCATCCAGGTGGAGGACAACGGCGTCGGCATCTCCCCGGAGCACCTGCCCCAGCTGTTCACCCAGGGCTTCACCACCAAGAAGGAAGGGCACGGCTTCGGCCTGCACATCAGCGCCCTGGCCGCCACGGAGATGAAGGGCCGGCTCTTCTGCGAGAGTCCGGGCCCAGGCCAGGGCGCCACCTTCACGCTCGAGCTGCCACTGGAGACCTCTTGAAGCCGAAGGCTGCGCCGCCCACCGTCAGTACAGCTTGCGCAGGCGGGCGGCGAAGAAGCCATCCCAGCCCTCGGGCCCCGGCAGGGTGCGCAGCGAGGCCTGGTTCATGGGCAGCTTCACCCCGGGCAGCACCGGCGGCTCCGCCGTCCACTCGGGGTGGCTGCGCAGGAACATCTCCACCTGGTCCTGCCCCTCCTGCGGCTCCGTGGTGCACACGGCGTACACCAGCAGCCCTCCAGGCGGCACCACCTCCTGGCAGTTCTCCAGGATGCGGCGCTGGAGCGAGGCCAGCCGGCCGATGTCCTCCTCCTTGCGGCGGTAGCGCAGCTCCGGGTGGCGCCGCAGCGTGCCCAGCCCGGAGCACGGCGCGTCCACCAGCACCGCGTGGAACTCGCCCAGGTCCTCCGGCAGCGGCACCGTGGCGTCATGCGCCACCGCCCGCAGCCGCCCGGTGAGCCCCAGCCGCTTCGCCTCGGCCTCGATCTTCGGCAGCTTGTTGGCGTGCAGGTCCGTGGCCACCACCTCGTGCGCCTCGGCCAGGTGGCACGCCTTGCCGCCCGGCGCCGCGCAGGCGTCCAGCACGCGCGCCGTCTCCGGGATCGCTCCGTACACGCCCACCAGCTGCGCCGCCTCGTCCTGCACCTGCCAGAGCCCCTCGGAGTAGCCGTACACCTCCTCGAGGCGCCCCACCGGCGGAAGGATGATGCCCACCGGGGACATCGCCGTGGGCTGGGCGTCCAGCCCCACCTCGCGCAGCTGCGTCAGCAGGGCCTCGCGCGTCACCTTCGACGTGTTGGCGCGCACGACGATGGGCGGCGTCTGGTTGTCCGCCACGAGCATCGCCTCGGCGCGCTCGCGGCCGAAGTGGCGCAGCCACCGCTCCACCAGCCAGCGGGGGTGGCTCTCCCGGACGGAGAGGTACTCGGCGACGTCGCTCTCCGGCGGCAGCGGCTGGCCCGGCAGCTCCGCCAGCTTGCGCAGGATGGCGTTGACGAAGCCCGCCGCGCGCGCGACGCCCAGGTCCTTGAGGGCCTGCACCGTCTCGGCCACGGCCGCCCGGGCGGGCACCCGCGTGTGGAAGAGCTGGTAGGCCCCCACCCG